>JAILBN010000101.1 GCA_024680915.1 Treponemataceae bacterium
CCCAAACTATTCTATTCATAAACAAACCATTTCCAGTCAGGATTAATTATATCACATCTTTTTTCAGATAGGAAAAGAGAGTCTTTATCCTCATTGGTAAGTACAGAAAAATTTAGAATAGGCTCATCAATAGTAAAACAAACTTTATTATGGATAGCAATATCAAATTTTATATGGTAATCACCTTTCCCAAAAATTGACGTGTCAATCTTTAGTTGTAATAAGTGATTTCCTTTACTTGTCATTCTTTCATATTCATCATTCGAAAAGAAATCTGACGCTGAGCAGGCACATATTAATTGACCTTTACAATTATATATATCAATTGCAAAAACATATTGATAACCTGCCTGTTTAATTTCATATTTGAGCTCTAGAACAGCAATAACACCTTTCTTGTATTCGTACTGTAAAGAATTATTATATTTTAAACCTGCTGACTGTAAAAAAAGGAATTCGTTTTCTAATCCTTTATTCCAATATGGTAATTTTTGATTAATATTTGAATCAAAGTACAAATCAACACATTTGCCTAAATCACCATTTTCGATTATCTTTCCTTTTTCAAGGAATATACCTTTATTACATAAAGAAGTAACAGCTGGTATTTGATGGCTGACAAATAACACAGTTTTTCCCTGGCCTTTTGAAAGTTGATCCATTTTTCCAATAGCCTTTTTTTGAAAAGATGCATCACCTACCGCTAAAACTTCATCTGCTATTAATATCTCACAGTCCAAATGGGCGGCAACGGCAAAAGCTAATCTAACATACATCCCACTGGAATAACGTTTAACCGGGGTATCAATATGTTGTTCAATTTCACTGAAAGCGATTATTTCGTCTATCTTACGATCAACTTCCTTTTTTTTCATGCCGAGGATTGCACCATTTAAATATACGTTCTCCCGCCCCGTCAGTTCTCCATGAAAACCAGTTCCTACTTCAAGAAGACTTGCAACCCTTCCTTTAATTTTTACCTTACCATCTGTGGGAGCAGTGATGCGGCTTAGAATCTTTAAAAGTGTGGATTTACCTGCTCCATTTTTGCCAATTATACCGACCCTGTCACCTTGTTGTATTTCAAAGCTTAAATTTTTTAAAGCCCAAAAACCTTCTGCATTTCCATCATATTTATGGCTTCCAATCTGGCTGTGGCGATCCTGTTTTCCTCGTTTTAAATCCAACCATGTCTGAATATCACGAAAAAGAGTTCCATTATTTATTACACCGAGTTTATAATATTTTGAAAGATTTTCTGCTTTTATTACAATATTGCTCATGTCACAGATTCCTCATAAAAACTCAAATAAAATACTTTAAGCCTAAACTAAATGAATAATTATCTAAACGTCCATCTCCTCCCCACCATTGATTTTCGTAGATTGGATTTAATATTAAATTATAAACCATTCCTGCTGATATCTTAAGTTCCGGCAATACAAAATAAACACCTTCAATTCCAAATGACAATGTTGCGCGCCATTTCGTAAAATACTGACTTTCAAGTTGTCGTATTCCATTCGAATCCAGAGCACTACTGAATATAGTTTTTGAATAGAGATAATTATTATCTGTATTAGTTCTTTGTAGAAAAAGCTTTACATTCCATTTTTTACTATAAACATCAAATCCTAAATACTGACTGTTACCACCGGTTCCGCATCCTGCACCAATCCATTGTCCTCTGTTTGTATATCCTTGTTTTATACGACCATGAGCATAAAAGGTATAAGGCCATTGGAATTGAAAATCTTGAGACATCTCCATATTGGTAAATTCAGCAGATAATCTACAAAGCATATCAGCAGGTAACTCAAAAGACTGCTCAAAACCTGCTGTCCAAACCATAGTATGGAATGGATAGCGAATTATTCCTGTCTTACCTTGAACATAATCGTCTATACCCACTTCTCCATACATCCTAAAAGAAGAATCTGGCAAAGAATAAGAAAATGAAACAGAGGCAATTTGATTTTCATCATTTTGAATTTGTTTTAAATTATCTAATGAGATAAAGAAAAGTTCTGCAAGATAGCTTAAATTAGAAAAATCCCAGTAATTGTGAAAAACTCTGTTTGCCGTAAAAACAAGGCCCTCTAAAATGGCAGGTGCAAAAGAAATTGACATAGCTGTAAGCATTGTTTCATTATTCGAATCATCATTATCAAAATAATCAGATTCTGTAAGTTTTCCTACCCAAGTTCTGGCTTCTATATCTCCAAGATACCATCCGAAATAGGGCATATAAAGGCTTGTTTTCCTTAATCCGACATCAACTTTAGGATAGGTAGGGGCATTGTTTGAATGCATTATTGGGTTAAGCTTCGCAGGCCCCAACCAAATGGATTGAGTTCCAAAACCTATAGTAAAGGATTTCCAGGTCCAGCGTATTTCCGTATCCCCCCAGTCGTATGTAAAAAATGGATCTTCACCGAATCTTTGAGGAGCATCAAGATATGTAACCCCAAAATACCCATATGTATCGGCTTTTCCCGCATAAGCACTTCCGGAATATGCCGGGCTTATAAGATCAAAGGCCAAATTCTGACTGAAAGATAGCTGAGGTTTGAAAGTAGCCTCAAAGCCAAAAGCTTCAAATCGTATTCCTGCTGTCAAGCTTGTGTTATAACCCCGGCCTTGCCATAAAGCCCCATCATTCTGTCCGTAGGGAGCCCCCGTGTTGAAGCTGTTGAACCATTCCGGTCCGTATACCTTCATTGAAAGACTCTGTTTTATTCCATTCAGAAACCAGTTTTCCGCAGGGCTGCTATTCTGCCAAAGATTCCATGTGGTGCCCAGGTTATTCCCCTGCCAGATATGAGCAGCTTCTTCTCCAGCTTCATTTTTGTATATATTCCAGATATTGTCGCTCAAGGTCCTGTAGCCCAGGGTAGGGCTTTCTGCCAAACCCGGTAAGCTTAAGAGAGAATAATAATCCTCTTCCATGGATTTCAAAGCCTCTTGGGCAAAAAGTGATGAAAAAGAACATAGAATTGCAAGAAAAGTAATTAATTTATTTCTCATTAAAATCGATCTCCATTTTTTTAGTATTCAAATAACATCCACAAAGGTTCTTTCATTTCTATTGAAAAGAATCAGTCCTAAGAAAAAAATAATTGCTGTAAAACAGATACTTCCTATTATCATTTCTGTGGGAACATAACCTGCTCCGTAAAACCAAATTCTGAAAAGCTCAACTGGAGCACTCATGGGGTTTATATAGAAAACCCATAAGAATTGCTGAGGAGCTTCAGAAAGAGGGTAGACTATAGGGGTCGCATACATGGCCAGAGACAATCCGAAACTAAGAAGATGGTTCAAGTCTCTGTATTTAGTAGTAAGAGCAGAAATGACCATTCCAAGGCCACAACCTAAAAGACCTATCCAGATTATAAGAAGGGGAAAAGCTGCGATCCACCAGGAAGGATGAACATTGGCTCCAACTATAAGATAATATATATAAAAAATCAGAAGGCAAGCAAACTGTATCCCCATCTTTATGATTTGTCCGATCGTTGTGGAAATGGGAACTGTCAGCCTAGGAAAATAAACTTTGCTGAACATACCTGAATTAGAAGTAAACACAGCTGCCGCACTATTCAAAGTTCCTGTAAAGTATGTCCATAGCATGGTGCCTGCAAAATAAAAGAGAAGATATGGGACTCCATCTGTTCCTATTTCCGCAAGATTACCAAAAATAAATGTATACATCACTGTTGAGACCAAGGGCTGGACGATGAACCATAAAGGCCCCAGAATCGTCTGTTTATAGGTTGTGGTAAAATCACGCTTAACGAAGCTAAAAACAAGATCCCTATATCGTATTATTTCCCTTATTCGTAAATCAAGAATTTTAGCTTTTGGTTGCAGAATAAGATCCCAGTTCTCATCATCCTGTGATTGTTTTCTGACCATATTCTTTTTTGCCATTATTTATTTATTCTCCATCAATCATGTGAGCTGCATCTTTCGTTAACGAACTGCAGCCTTTTTTCATCACGAGAACTCTATTGTTTTTTACTACAACAATCAAGTCCGACACTCCGCATAAAGCCACTGGCAAGTCAGAATATACAAAACAATTTTTACTGTCGATGTCAGCAGTTTTGCCTTGGTTATCTGAAAAAATAGAAGAGAAGGTATCCCAGGAACCGATATCCTTCCAGGAAAAAGTCGCTTTTACTGCACAAGCTCTCTTTGTTTTTTCCGCTATCCCCTTGTCTAAGGATACCTTTGGACTATGGTCATAAACCTCCTCAAGAAGGTCCCAGCTTCTCATGCAATGGAGCTGTTTTCTGATATAAATCTCAGGAGCCTGAGAGTTTTCCAGCATTGAGAAAGCTTTATATACCTCTGGTTCGTATAGCTCAAGCTCCCTGAAGAAGAAAGCTGATGAAAAGCCGAACATTCCGCTGTTCCAGAAATATCCTTGATTTATGTAATCCTTAGCTGTATCAAAATCCGGCTTTTCCTTGAACTTATCTATAAAAAATATTTGGTCGTCGGAAAAATCGCTATCAACAAAAGCTCTTCCTGGTTTTATATAGCCATATCCAGTACATGGATTTTCAGGTTTTATCGCATAGCAGACGAGATAATCCCTGATCGCAGCCTGATAAGCTTTTTCTGTTGTTTCTATAAATGATTCAATAGGCTGTATTACATGATCACTTGTCAATACGAGGATTGTATGCTCTTCGTCAGGAAACAGCTTTTTCAGAAAGTGACAACCTAGAGCAACGGCCCCGGCTGTGTGTATGGGACGAGGCTCATTAAGAACAAAAAGCCGGTCAGAAAGCAGCTTTTTTTTTGCTTCATCACATTGTTCTAAAAGAGAAGAACATTGGCTTACAACCGTATCTGATATTTCTTTACGGGTAATTACTAGAATATGACCTGATACATTCATGCTCAAAGCTCTTTCTATAGCAGCTTGTAAAAAAGAAAGCCCCCCTTCCAAAGACATGAATTGTTTAGGGAATGCGGAACTTGAGGCAGGCCACAGCCGTTCACCAAAACCTCCTGCTAGTATTATGACGTCAGAGAACATTATTCATTACTCCAAAAAATTACACATATATGTACAGAAAGAAGTTATTCTATTAATAAAGGATGTTTCAATTCTATCTTTAAGAAAAAAGATAGAGGGAGCATCAGCACCTCCTATTCCGTAGATTACCTGCCAGTTACCATAATTGAACACATAAATGTATGAAATAAGCTCTTCAGGATCAACGCAGGTAAAACCGCTGTATTTTACTTTTGATTTGTTTACACTTTTATAAAACAAATCAGTAGAAGAGCTTTCGGCAGAAACGTCTGTATTTATAATGCCGAAAGGGCTCATATCAAAATCAACATTGACAACTTCTTTATTTCCTGAAAAATACTGGGATTTTACATCTGCTGAAGAGTATAAATCAAACCATTTCTCATTGCGTACGGAATAATAGGGGATGCCTACATAATTAGATACATCCATAAGAACACCCTTCAGCATTTTCAACTCATCACTGGTCTTTGTCGTCACCGGTCTTATCTGTATTGTCTCCGCAAGATAAGATGGTTTAAGTTTTTTGAAATCAGCGATTATAACCTCAGCCTTATCAGTAACCTTGTTGAGGGAGATTTTTTTGTAATTTCCGATATTTCTTACTACTATCTCTCCGCTTGCAAGAGAAGCTTTCTCATCTTTTGTAAGCTTATCATTAAATACAGCATTTATTATTGAAGCAGGAACAGTCTCAGATATAATAGGCAGAGCTGTATGTATTAATATTATGAAAAGTAAAAAAAACTTTCCTCTGCTGATGATTTTCATATGTCCCCCCTTAAAGGAAAATATATCGCATTTCTACTAACATATTTTATTCTTGATTGTAACACAATAAATCCATTTATTCAAACCGGACGACTGTATTGACTTCATCAGCTTTTTGCATCAAATAACTGGACTTTTGAGGAAAGCGTTGATAATATGGATAGTCGTGTTAAGATAATGACAAAAACGGAGGATATATGGCAATTTCACCTGATATAAAAAAAGCAATGGAAGGTTCTTCTTTCATTAGGAAAATGTTTGAGGAAGGAATCGCTCTTAAGAAAAAATATGGTCAGGACAATGTATATGATTTCAGTATAGGAAATCCTGATCTTGAACCACCTGAAGAAGTTCTGGAAGAGATAAAAAAAGAAGCTCTATCTACTGTGAAAGCCCGCCATGGATATATGCCAAATGCAGGCTATATGGAGACCCGGCAAGCCATAGCGAAGAAAATCTCAATGGAGCAGGGTATTTCCTTGGACGGAAACAATGTCATTATGTCTGTTGGAGCCGCAGGAGCCATAAATACTGTTTTCAAGGCTATTCTATCTGCGGGTGATGAAGTTATTGTCCCAGCTCCTTATTTTGTAGAATACAGATCTTATGCTGCAAATCATGGTGGAAAGCTGATTACGGTAAAAACTAAAGAAGACTTTTCTCTTGATATTGATGCAATAAAAAATGCACTTACGGAAAAAACAGCAGCTGTACTTATAAATTCTCCAAATAACCCCACAGGAAAGGTTTATACCGATGAAGACATAAAACTTCTTGCCGCAACATTGAACGAGCATACAGATAAAACAGGACGAAGACCTTATCTTATAGCTGACGAGCCATATCGTAACATTATTTACGATGGCAGGAAGGTTTCTCCTATCTTTCAGTTTTATCCTGATTCAGTAGTAGTATCATCCTTTGCAAAGGATCTTAGTCTTCCTGGGGAAAGATTAGGTTATATTGCAGTCAATCCGGCTTGTTCTGATTCAGAAGATCTAGTCGGTGCATGTATTTACTCAACAAGGGTCCTTGGCTATGTTAACGCACCTGCTTTTTTTCAGAGAGTGATAGTAAACTGCTGGAATGCGAAGGCAGATTATTCCTCGTATGAAAACCGTAAAAATATGCTTACCTCCATCATGGATGAAGCAGGGATTACCTACGCCTCCCCCGAAGGGGCTTTCTATCTTTTTTGCAAGGTCCCTGAGAACAAGAAAGAAACAATACCAGAAGGAAAAACTTCGGACGGAGTTTTTTGCGACCACTTAAAAAAATATAACATACTTGGAGTTCCGGGAACTGGCTTCGGCCGATCTGGATACATACGTCTTGCATACTGTACGTCAATACAGACGATAAAAGGAAGCAGGAATGCATTTATTAAAGCTGTGCAGGAATGGTAACGGGATAAGCCCCTTACATAAGGCTTAAGGAGATGCTATGAAGATACTTATGGTTACTGCAGAAGCTGTACCATTTGCTAAGACAGGTGGTCTTGCAGATGCTGTCTCAGCTCTTTCAATTGAACTGGAGAAACTTGGACATGACGTAAGAATTGTTATGCCCCGATATTACAAGATTCCTAGAAGTAATCTGAAAATCCTGGATGGACCGATGTGTGTTCATTGTGGTTCTGAAGAAATCTGGACTGCCGTTTATACCTCAGTCTTGACAGGTTCGAAAAATATCCCGGTTTATTTTATTGATCATGAACAAAGCTTTGGCAGGGATGGTATATATGGTACTCATCAGGATCCGGATTTTTCTGATAATCCACGCCGTTTTTCAATTTTATGTCATTCTGCCTTTCAGTTATCAAGAAAATTAGGATGGTATCCAGATATAATCCATGCTCATGATTGGTCTGCCGCTCTTGCTCCTGTATTGTTAAAATTCAATGAACGGTATCATAGTGAATTTGAAAATACTGCCAGTATTTTTACGATTCATAATCTAGGCTATCAAGGAATATATGGAAAAAACAACTATCCTTTGCTGGGCCTTGATTGGTGCCACTTTTATTCAGCAGGCTTCGAAGATTATGATAATATAAACTTCCTGAAAGCTGGATTAGTCTCGTCTGACATGTTGACCACAGTCTCTCCCACATATGCTAAGGAAATCCAATGCTCAGAATATGGCTTCAGAATGGATGGAATCCTTAGGAACAGGGCCGGGGACCTGGAAGGAATTCTAAACGGAGTTGATACGATGGTTTGGAATCCTTCCAAGGACAAAAAGATTCCTGTAAAATATAGTGCATCTTCAATTGAGAAGAAGAAAGAGAATAAAGCTGCTTTACAAGAACAAATGGGTTTGGAAGTAAACCCTGATATTCCATTGTTCGGAATAATCACAAGGCTGGCAGATCAAAAAGGAGTTTCAGAACTGTTCGCACCTTCCTATGGCTGTGCTTATCGAATGTGTACAGAAATGAGGCTTCAGCTTGTGGTTTTAGGTTCTGGAGAACAGTGGTGTGAAAACGAATTGAACGCACTTCAAACAAAGCTTCCGAATTTCAAGGCCTATATTGGTTATAACGATGCTTTAAGTCATCTGATAGAAGCAGGAAGTGATTTCTTTCTTATGCCATCAAGATATGAGCCTTGCGGTTTGAACCAGATGTATTCATTGCTGTACGGAACACTTCCCATCGTCCGTAATACAGGAGGACTCGCGGATACAGTTATTAATTACAACGAAACTACAGGCAAGGGAACCGGCTTCGTCTTCAACGATCTTACTCCCAACAGTATTTTCGATACAGTAGGGTGGTCTGTGTATGCATGGTATAACAAACCCGAGCATATTAAGGCTATGAAAATACGCGGAATGAAACAAAAATTCGGCTGGAATGTATCGGCAGAAAAGTATGAGGATGTATACAAACGTGCACTCTCGAAAATCCGTTTTTAACTCTTTTTATTGGTGATAAAATAGCAAAGCCTTGCCAGGAAAGTAATTATAAGCTTTCTTAGCAAGGCTTTTCTTATTTATTGTCAGCTTTGCAATTCAGAGAGTGAAAGCTGACAGATTATGCTTACCATTTCTTTTTCAATGTAGACAACTCAAGGATTACCACTGTTTCATCTGAGGTGGTAACGGAAATACCTGCATCGGTAATGATAGCCGGAGTGGATTCAAGCACACTTACATCAGATTTTGCTATCAGCTTTAACTCTTTATCATAGGAGGCAAGGACCCAGCTGTCAGAATCTTTGATAACCACATATAGAAGATCATCTTTTTCGATAAGCACAGACTTAGAGGATACCTCTTCTTCTGTTTCTTTTATGATTTCCATATCGACGCTGTCAAGTAAAACCAATTTAACTGCCGTAGTCTGATAATCCTCGTCAGGATTCTTACCGGCTATAGCTATAAAACCGTTATCCGTAGGGATAAGTGTCCTGTTTAGAATAACTGAAACAGGAGATTCTTTTACCACATTACCATTCGCAACATCAATAAGAACAACTGATGAATACATATTTTCAGTATCTGAGAGCTTAAGACCATATGTAGTTACGATTTTAGCTGCCCTTATAGCATCAGAGATATTCTTCTGCTGGTCATTGGCAATAGCTGTTCTTTCTATAACTGCTTCTGTCCGTTTTTTATCAGCGAAGGCTTGCTGCTCCTCCGCTTGTTCTGAAAGTTCTTCAGCTTCCTCCAGTTTTTCTTCTGCCTCTGCCTGCTTCTGTTCAGCGATTATAGTCTGGGTTTCAGCCTCTTTTTTAGCTTCCTGAGCTTGCTGCATAGTCTCTTCTTTTTTCTTCTCAGCCTGCTGAGCTTCTTGTTGCTTCTGAACAGCTTCCTGTTGTTTTACTGGATTCTGAGGATTCTGCTCAGCCTCTT
The DNA here is from genome assembly GCA_024680915.1 of Treponemataceae bacterium. Lineage (GTDB taxonomy): Bacteria > Spirochaetota > Spirochaetia > Treponematales > Treponemataceae > Treponema_I. The sequence goes on from JAILBN010000101.1 coordinate 9,686, forward strand.
TGACTGCCTGCTGAGCTTCTTCTTTCTTTTGCTCCGCGACTACAGCAGCTTGTTCTGCTTCTTTCTGAGCTTCTACGGCTTGTTGAGCCGCTTGCTCTGCAATCTTCTGAGATTCAACAGCCTCTTGCGCAGCCTGCTCTGCGATCTTCCTTGCCGCCACAGCTTCTCTTTGGGCTTCCCGGGCATCTTCTTCTGCAGAATCAGCTTCACGCTCCTTCAGATCGACCATATTTTTACGATCTTCAACCATTCTTTCATCTTCTTCTCGCATTGATTGGATCACGGATGTATCTGAAATAATAGTTGTATCTATTGTACTAAGTCCTCCATTGTCGGGATTTAAGAGAGGAATCAGTATCTGTGTTTTACCAGCCCAATCTACATAATTGACAGAAATACCTACCTTGTCAGTATCAAGCTCTGCTAAGACTTCCATCTTATATTTTGTGATAAGCTCTGCTATTTTCCCACGATATACAGCATTGTATACAGTTATGAAGGTCGCAAGGGTAGAAGCATCCGCTTCACTGTAACCATAAGCTTCTGTAAGGTAACCTGTAAGAATCAGGCGAAGGTTCTTTATATGATCGACCTCAGCTTTTTCTCCAAGTATAAGGATATCTGCATCAAGCTTATCTGTAACATCAGGAAATACAGCATGGATAAGATAATACTTCGCTTCATTTCCTGTTTCTATCCTACTATCCTTATTTTCTGCGATTACTTTTCCTAAATTCTTACCAATATTGAAAATCTGCTCTCTTGTATCTATTCTTGAATGAGGACCATAATAATTGATGAATTCTATTATGTCAGGATTTGTGACAGTGCTTTCCAATTCTTGTCTTGAAACATCAACAGCTGCTGTTGCCCCGATTATAAATATACTTGCTATTATAAATATAAGTACTGCTTTTTTCATAAATACTCCTGATACAGGTTTTATTAGTCTTATTCTATTATACCACAATCACTGAACTTTTAAAGTCTCTTTTATATTTGAAGTTCCATCAAAGATTTCATAATTGAGACCGCATATTCCTTTATGCTTGTACTGTAACCTGAAGACATGAATTTTACAAGTATTCTGCTGCCATAGTTCTTAAAAATATCAGCTCCGGTGAATTTACATATCGATTCTATGGAATCACAAATCTTCTTATACAAAACGTCCGAGCATGCAAAAACATGGCTTGTATTAACAAAAGTATAGAGGGCAGAAATCATATATGCATCAGGGTCATAACCGTTCTCAAGGCAATAATCCAGAGCCGCCTTTACATATGACTCATTATCAGCGTTCCGAATTATCCAGGCTATCTGTAAAGAAAAATCGTATCCTGTGAGAGCGGCATCTTTTATACATCTTAATGAAGCTATCATATCTTTCTCAAAAATAGAAGGATCTATACTGTAATTATCGGTACTCCTTATAAAGGGTTGAAGTTCTTCCATAATATCTTTGAAATCTGCCAGAATATCTTCTATGAAAATCTCCTCTTTATTACCAGTATAACTATTATAAAATCTTGGTCTTTCAATGAAATTTCCATTGCTGGAATATTGCTTTTCTTCATCCTGCTCATTCCATGGCTTTGAAACGGATAGAATCCAATTGTCAGTGAATTGAAGCAAAAAACCGTCTCCTGTATAATAGTATATGATTTCTCCTTTAGTTTTTCGCATGCCGCTCCATAAAAGAGTCCCGTCAGTTTTTATAATGGAGAATATCACCTCATCACTGAACTCTGTAATTGCCATGATATTGCCGGCTCCGTAATAAAGACCACCTTTCGAGAATCCGCTTGATACAGCTGTTCTGCATATTTCCCTTCCGTCCTTCGTATCGATTATTGTTATAAGTCCATTGGGATAGAGGACTGCGACAGTAGAGCCATCGATCCTTAGAATACTTGCGGCTTCCGCTTTTTCAGTTTTTATGAGCATATTGGGTATAGGCGGGGTGGCCCACAAACTTACCGCACAATTTTCTTTTACGGAACAACAACCAAAGGTACCGTCTGAGAAAAGAATCAGCACACCCTCCTCATGTTCTGCTGTAAGGACAGCTTTCCCCGAAAAAGTTATTTCCTCCAGCATATCTCCATACGGGGTAAAGCGGTATGCATAGCTTTCCTTGCCAGACTTATACGTCATACATAGTAAGGTTCCATCATTCAGAGTCAGAATCTGATCATTCGTTCCCGAAGGAATACTCTTCTCCCAACGCTTGCTGCCTGTTACCCCGAAGCAATAAAGTGTTTTTTTTGTGCTGACAAAGATTCTCCCATCAAATCCGGCTTCAGGCCAGCCTGCAATTTCATCTTCGAAGCTGTAGTTCCAAACAAAATATCCATCTGGATTGTAAAATGAAATACTTTTATTATCGTTTGATATAGAAAGGATTATTCCATCCTTTGTTACCGTATAATTCTTTGAAGGTCGCTTTTTCAAGGGGCGTTCGTATTTCCTGTATCCATCTGTTGAGAATGTGGATATCAATCCTCCTTCAGTTAATGTAACGATCCTGTCCTTTACTTGAACTGGAGCAGCCAGAACTTTGCCACTCAAAGACAACTGTCGGAATATATCATTTGTGGCATAGAAAGGGAGAAAGAAAAAAAGCATGATAAAAACAAAAACAAATCTCCGTGTATTCATTTTTTGTTCAAATCCCTGATTTTGCACTCGAAAAGAGCAAAGCTCTCAATATGGCTGGTCTGAGGATAAAAATCAAGAAGCTTCAAGGTTTTCAACTCATAACCAGAGGCTATCAGGCTTGCAGCATCCCTTGCATGGGTGACTGGATCACAAGAGACAGAGAATATCACCAGGGGCCTGAGTTCCGCCCTGGGTTGGCAAAGCCAGCTCATCACAGGTTTTTCAATACCAGAGCGGGGTGGGTCTATTATCACCGCGTCATATTTTTTCCGGGCTGCTTGGGTCCGGACCCAATTCTCGCCTGTCATAGCAAATACATCATGGGGAAGGAACCTAAGATTTTTATCAGCAAAACGAAGGGCCTTCTTGTTATGTTCCACCAGTGTCGTCTTTTTGAAAGCCCTTCCCAGAAGAGCAGATAAAGTACCCACTCCGGAATACATGTCCAGAAGCTCGCCTCCTGCTCTTTTAGCTTGATCTGCATAACTATCTACGATGGGTTTTATTGACTTGACCGCTTTTTCTAAGGCATCAATATTAGATTGAAAGAATCCTCTTATATCGAAATAGATTTTTTCCCCACATATTTCAACGTAAGTCTCTTGAATACCATCAGAACAAAAATCTCGGATCACACCTTTTTTGAGACCTTTGACACTATCAGAATCTATTGCGTCGTCATCTGAAATCTCTCCGTTAAAGACATGAAGGCGACCAAAAGAAGCTGGAAGCTTTTTTTTAATCAGAAGCTCACGGACTTCAGGTACTGCCACGGGGCAATCTTCAAGAGCTATAATACTTTCTTGAGCTCTTTTCTTAAGACCTCCTGCATGAAACTGGAAGCGGTTTCTGTAACCCCAATCTTTACCACTTATGACTTCTGCATTATAGACGACATCTGTTTCTGGGGATTTCTCATTAAGACGCAAGGCACGTCGAAAGCAATCCTGTAGTATTCCCAACCTTAATTCTTTCTGGTAAAGGTCATCTGCTATCTGTAGATTACAACCGCCGCAAATTCCATAATAAGGGCAGGGCGGATTCCTCCTGTGCTCCGATTTTTCTATCAGTTTGACAATAGAACCTCTGTCATAATCTTTATGACTTTCTGTTATCTCTATATCAGCTTTTTCACCAGGAAGGAGTTGAGGAACAAAAACTGTTTTTCCTTCAATTTTTGCCAAAGAATCTCCGCCGGAAACGATTTTCTCTGCTATAATAATCACAAGATTTAGTATAGCATAAAACACATGGGGGTTCTACATGAAAAAAGAAACTGTATTCGTAAAGATGGATGATGGTGCTGATATAGCTTTGCACACGTGGATTCCGGATGGGGATATAAAAGGAGTAGTCCAGCTTAGTCACGGAATGGCTGAGTTCGCCAAGCGGTATGACCGTTTCGGAACAATCCTTGCTGACCAAGGATATGTGTTCTATGCCCATGATCATAGAGGACATGGTGAAAGTGTGAAAAGCACAGAAGAACTTGGCTATCTTGCGGATAAAGATGGTTTCCAGAGGGTAGTGCTGGACCTCCGGTCAATGATAGAGAAAGCCCATACGGATTTCCCTGGTAAGAAAGTATTCTTGTTCGGCCATTCTTTCGGTTCCTTTGTCTCACAAAGCTTTATGGAACAGTTTGGTAGGGAAATAGACGGCTGCATGCTATGCGGTTCTGCAGGTCCTCGTATTCCGCTTACTGCAGCTGGCAGCTTCTTGGCAAAAGTTATAAAATGTTTCAAAGGAGGACATTACAGATCCACTTTCATAAACGGAATGGCATTTGGCTCTTATACAAAGCGTATAACGGATACAAAATCTCAATTTGCATGGATTTCCCGGGATTATGCAGAGCTGAAAAAATATGAGGACGATCCTTACTGCGGTTTTCTTTGTACAGTCGAATTCTTCGCTGATTTCTTCTCAGGTCTTACCGAAATAGGTAAAATTAAAAATATAAAGAAAATACCAAGGAAACTGCCGGTATACATTTTTTCCGGTGAAGAAGATCCTGTCGGAGAATATGGTCAATCAGTGGCAAAGCTGAACGATATATACAAAAAAATCGGAATGGAAGACCTTTCCTTCAAGTTATATCCAGAGGCGAGGCATGAGCTTTTGAACGAGCTCAACCATGAAGAGGTGGAGAAAAATATTTTAGATTGGATAAAAGCAAGGACATAAAAGAAGAAAGTACAATGACATATTGAACAATATATTGAAATTTTGTATCGTATTTTAGATGCTTATACGATATTCCAATAATAAAAACGGCAAGCCTGTGAAGACTGCCGTTGTCTACACAAAAGAAGAACATTGCATTGACAGGAATAAAATAGATCCTGATGCCATACGCATTATCGAACAGCTTAGGAATTATGGGTTCTCTGCCTACCTTGTGGGAGGAGCTGTCCGTGATCTCATAATAGGTAATGAACCCAAAGATTTTGATATTGTTACAAATGCGACACCATCGAAGATAAAAAAGCTTTTCAGGAATTCCAGGATAATAGGAAAGAGGTTCCGACTTGTACATATCTTCTTCGGATCCAAAATATTTGAAGTAAGCACCTTTCGCTCTCTTGCAGAAGGGACCGTTGGAAACAGTTTCGGAACCATGGACGAGGATGTCCGCCGCCGTGATTTTACACTGAACGCATTATATTATGATCCCATAAAGGAGCAGTGCATAGATTATGTAGGAGGAATCCGGGACATAAGGAAAAGAATAATCCGGCCTGTAATCCCCTTAGACAGTATTTTTATAGAGGATCCTGTAAGAATGCTTCGAGCAGTAAAATATGCGACGATGACAGGCTTCAAAATGCCCTTCCATTTGAAAAGAAAAATTTGCAAGTCTGCAAATCTCTTGTCACCCGTTTCTCCTTCAAGATTAACTGAAGAGCTGTTGAAAATCATTAACTCAGGTCACGCTTACGATATAGTCAAGCTTGCTCTTGAGACTGATGTATATATGTATTTACAACCGGCTGCCACTGCCATGATGTATGCAAAACCAGATTTCGAGAAAAAATATCTTGATCACTTGAAAGAGCTGGACGAGCTTCATCGTACTTCTCCAGATTGTAGGACAGGACAGAAATTAGTCTATCTTATATATGATTTTATAGCTGAGCTTACAGATTGGGGAAAAGAATCTCTATCTTCGGCAGCAGGAGAGCTCTATACCAGAACCTGGACTCAGTGCCGTAACTTTGTTCTGCCGATGAATCCTCAGCGTTCAGAACTTGAGTATGCCATAAGAACAGTACTGAAGAAGCTTGGTATCTCTATAAGGATTCCAAAGGACGCTTTCTCAAAAAAGAAAAGACCTGTAAGAAGCCAGCAAACAGCGGCCTCTGAGTTAGATACAAAGCCAGCCAAAGCAGTTGCATCGATGTAGCTTTTCGGTGTTTATTTATAGTATAAAATGATTATTGAGTAATTTTATCTATTATTATGCTGACTTCTTCTATCAGAATCCCGGTAAATTTTTCAATATTGTCGATTATATACTGCTGCATATTGTGAATCTTACCTGTAAGTTGAGTTCCAAAAGGAACGTCGATGGTTATAATAAATCTGTATCCCTGAGTATCCGTTTTAATAGTAAGCTTTTTTACGCGGATCTGCCCGTCATATTCGCTCACGCAATGCATAACCATCTGAGACAAAGCGGCTTCAGATATGCTTATCCGGCCTTTTTTTGAGAATTCTGGTCTGACCACTGATTTCTCAAAAATTTTGCTGTTAGGTTTGTTTTTTCTTTTTAAAAACACCTTGACTGTATTATAGAAAATCTGGGGATAGTTCCTTTTTATTTCAATGGCAGGAACAGGAATTACATGCTTTCCTTCAATGCGTCTGGTCCTTATAGCTTTGTCAATTTCTTCCTGCGTAGCTATTTCCTCAATATGTATAATTTTAGTGGGAGAGGGGAGTTGAAGCCGCATTGCAATTTTGTTCACCATCTTTTCGGAGGTTCCAAGAATGAGGATTTTCTTTATACTCTTCATTTTTTGTAATGCTTTCGCAATATCATCTCGATGGGATTTATCATCGAAAAGGGCGATTTTTACTGCTGCAAGGAAAGTTTTTTCTTTTTTTGCGGAACGACCGGCTATTATTTTATCATCCTGTATAAGAAGTCCGTCATCGATTATGATGTCTATTCCATATTTCTGAGCCAGGAGTTTCGCACGGAAACTTTTACCTGTACCACTTTCTCCTACAAGTGCAAATACAGTAACACCTCTAACCCACCAGACAATGTCTTTCAACAGATTCATACGCTGATTATATTATAGTTAGAGATTTCATCCTGAGACAAGTGATTTTTTATAAAAAATAATAATTTTTCAGGAATATTTGCAGTCACTGATTCCGGCAAACCTATGGAATTATCAGAGGGGAAAGTCATCCTCCAGGAGTGGAGCATAAAATGTCCATCAATGCTTTGTGGATTCTTGCCACCATAAGCAGTATCACCGAGAAGAGGAAAGCCATGGGATGAACATTGGCATCTGATCTGATGCTTTCTTCCTGTATCGATTTCGACAAGAGCCAGAGTAACATTCAAATTTTCATATGTACCATGAGATAAGGGGGTTACGACAGTCCTTGCTTTTTTACCATCCTGCTTGGTGATTCTAACCTTATGGAATCCGTTTTTTCCCAAGGATGGGGCTTGGTCAGAATCCCAGTCTGTTGAAATCATATCCTCAAAAAGCATTTTTTCTTTCAGCTTTCCACAAAGGATGGCAAGGTATTCTTTCTTTACGGCATGTTTCCTGAGCAATTCTGAAAATACCAGAGCACCCTTATGATTCTGTGAGAAAACCACAAGTCCGGTTGTATGCCTGTCTATTCTATGCAAAGGCCCCGGATTGAATGACAAGGATTTCTCATCTGGAAGAAACTGACTTTTCACTATAACATCCAAGGATCTTTCATCTCCATGAACACTTATTCCGTATGGTTTGTTAATTATCCGGACGAAGGAGTTTCTGAAAACATCTTCTATTTCTATAAAAGCTTTCGCATCTTGAGTCTTCTCACCTTCAATTGAGTCCGTGACTTTTGGTATCCGTATCTCATCGTTTTTTTTCACTCTATAATTGCAATCGGTTTTTTCCCCATTTACCCTAATGGTTCCGGTTCGTATATACTTATAAATCTTAGACATTGGACTGTTCTTAAGAAATATTCTAAGGACCCTGTCAAGCCTTCTTCCTTCGTCGTCAATTCCTGCCGTGTATTGCAAAAAATCCATATTAACTATAATATTTACCAAGTTATGCTAGGTCAAGCAAAGTTTCAGATGCAGACTCTGGTTTCGAACCCAGTTTTCTTATCACTTGTGTTCAGCTGGTTTTCTGCACAATTTATAAAAACATTGATAAAATTACTTTCTGGAAAAGTCCATTCATTAAAAGAACTTATTGAACTGATGTTTTGGAAGACCGGTGGCATGCCTTCCAGCCATACAGCCTTAGTTATGTCTCTTTGTGTTTCGATCGGGTTTAGGAATGGAGTGACATCAGACATTTTTATCCTTTCTGTGGCATTTGCTATTGTAGTCGTAAGAGATGCAGTAGGAGTCCGGCGTTCTAGCGGCTTGCAGACCAAGGCTCTCAATGAACTGAGCTTACAGTTGAAATCAAAAGGAATCATAGATGATTTCGTACCTCTAAAGGAGATTCATGGTCATAAACCTGCCGAAGTCATTATGGGTTGTTTTTTAGGTGTGTTTATCGGCATAGCTTTTTCTGTCCTATAAGTAAGTTTATATGAAATCGATTCTGAAGATATTTCTAATTATACTTGCCGCCTCTTTTTTTTTAATACTTGTTTTTCTTTTCCGTATTCAACCATCAATCAAAATATGGGAGCAGTACAAAGTATTTTATTTTCCTTCTGACTACTCGCTGTATAAGATAAAAACGGCGATAAATGACGAAAATCTTCTTCAAGCTATTATTTTCGAGAATCCTGATTATCATCATGCATGGGTAAACATAATGCAGGCTGAAGAAAACTATGATACTGTCCGTGATTTTTCCCAAAAATACATGAGAGATTTCTTTTTTTATGATAAAACAGGTAGTTACCGTATAATATATGTTCCTGATGATATCTCATCAGATCTCATCAGTTCTCTAAAAGCTTCAGGCATATCCTTCGGAACCGATAGTGTGAACAAATATCCTTATCTTTATCCTATTATCTCTTTTGTTTTTCTGATTCTTCTTGCGCTTTTCGGTAAAATGTCTTTTTTTCACTCTGTTTCTGCGGTTCCTCTTATTCTCTTTACCCTCTGGTGTCCATTTTATAATTCTGCTGTGGGTGTCCTATCTGCTCTGTTTGGCTTTTATACGGCAGAGCAATATGCAGGGAAAAAATACGGAATTACCAGGACCTTTCTTAATCCTGTTGTAATCATATGTCTCCTGTTCTCCCTTTTCTCAATTACAGCAGGAGGAATAAAACTTTTACTCTTATTCCTTTCCACCCTTGTTTCATCCATCCTTCTATGGATATCTTTGGTTTGTCTGAACAAAATATCACTGTCAGCTTATCATTTCCGTTATGTTCCCATTCTTACATCCAAGTCCTTTTATCCATACAAAAGAGTAACTTTTTTTTCCATTTCAATGGTTGCGGTAGCAGCTACAGTCCTTGCCTTATTTTTCTTCCTGTCTGCCGGTATCATCAGAAGCACAGGTGAGGATGACTTGTATCTACCTTCTCCTTCAGAGTATACTGAATCTGTGGGTATAAACAGCTCATCTTATTCCGAGCTAAAGGAATTCGATTCCAGAGAGTATCCTGATACAGCAGACTTCATCGATGAATATTGGTTGAATATACGCTCTCAGTACAGCAGACTTTCTGATAATTATTCCAGTGAGGACATAACTCCAGGAGATATAATTGCGATTCCTGTTTTTACGGAAGATACAGATGGTATTCACAGTGAGCTTAGGACAATAGAGTCTTTTGACGATAAATTCATTGATAAATTAACTCAAGAGTTCATAGGAAATGGGGGAGCAGAACAATTTCTTTTCTCTCAGGGGAAAATGTTCTCAACAAAATATGTAAAAGCGGGAGATAGATCCCATGACTTGAATTCCGCTTTATCAATAATTTCACTCTTTGTATTATTTGTGATATTATTTATCTTAAGACTAATAAAAGGCTGTAAAAAATGAACATAAAGAAAAAAATGAATATACCCTATGTTGCTTTTTCAGAAGCTGTAGACGCATATTTACCCTTATATGATTTTGTTCCCCTTAAGGATGAAGAAGGTAAGGTATGTATACAGAAAACAGCCCTTAATACTCGGGTCAGTGAAGGACAGGTCCTTGGTAAATATGATGCTTACAGTGCTTCAGTTCATTCACCGGTTCCAGGAGTTTTGAAAGAGTACAGAAGTCTGCCTATGCCGGACGGAAAAACAACGGAAGTTGCTGTGATAAAGCTTGACGGAGAGTTTTCCTTCAAAGGCAAAAAAATAAGGAACCATAGCTGGGACAATCTTTCCTCAATCGACATATGTTCTATTCTTGCCGACAATGGTGTTATAAACACTTTCGATACACCTTGCTCAATTGCCAGAGAAATATTAAATCACAATGATCATAGATCGGGGGAAACGACCCTTGCTCTTCGTCTTTTTGATGCAGATCCAAGTTGTCGTACTGACAGCTTTATCGCTCTTAAAAAAACGAAAGAAGTCCTTGAAGGCGCGCTGATTATCGCGAAAGCTCTCTCTGCCAGTAATATTTTTGTACTCTGTGAGAAAGATATCAAGTATTATTCTTCTTTTTCATTTGACAATATGAATTTCATACATGTTCCTTCCTCAAAGCAGGTAATGTGTGGAAAAAAGAATATAGATACCATTCTTCAAAACAACAAATATCCTTATAAAACTTCTGTCGCAATAGACAGTTCCACAGCATTTGCCGCATATGAAGCCGTTGTCTTGCAGAAGCCTCTTCTGGAGCGCTTTATACAAGTATCTGGAGACGCGTTAAAAAACAACGTAATGTTCAGAGTACGTATAGGGACTCCTGTCAGGAAGCTTATAGAGCAATGCGGAGGATTCAAGAAGAAGCCTTATAAAATAATCATCAACGGCCTTATAAAAGGTACTGCTATTGCCGACCCGGATACTCCTGTGACAAACATTGTTAAGTCGATTACAATCCTGTCCCGTATCTCTGTGCCAGACCAAAAACAGTCTCATTGTATACACTGTGGCAATTGTCACAGAATCTGTCCTGTACATCTGCATCCCGATGCATTCTTTGATTACTATTATTTTCATAAAGAACTTTCTGAAGCTTTTATCAATTCCTCACGTCTATGTATTCAATGCGGTCTATGTAACACCAGTTGTCCTTCAAGACTTCCTTTGTTCCAATCGATCGCTTTAATCAAAGGAACCTTAAATGAAAAATAAATATCAATTTCTGACACTAACACCTTTTTATAATTCTAAGCCCTCAATTGCTGATAGTGCGAAACTTACCCTGCTTCTTTTTGTTCCTCAGCTTGTCATCTTGTTTTTGACAAAAAGCTACAATGCTTTGATTATAATAGGAATTTCAATTTTTTCTTCCTTTGCTGCAGATTTTATAAACAATTGTCTTAAACATTCAAAGTTCAGGATTGATTTTACTGTTATTCTGCAAGGGCTTTTTATAGGTTTTTTTATACCTGAGAATTATCCGCCGGCAGTAGTTTTTTTCGTAGTCCCCGTGGTTCTGCTTCTATCTAAATATATATCAGGTGGGTTCGCTTTCTCCTGGGTCAATCCTGCTGTGCTGGCAGTACTATTTCTTTTTTTCCTTAACAGCAGTATATTCCCTCACTTTCAAATTCCTACCGAATACCTGAAGAACATAAATATCTTCTCAAACCTTCTGGGGGATGGAACCTTCTCAATACAACCTTTTGACAAGGTGGTAACTTCCTTCTTAAACAAGAATATTTTCAAATTCACTGGCTTAACCTTACCAGAAGGATACATTTCTCTTCTTTGGGATAACGGGAGCGTTATAGCTGGATTCAGATTTAATATACTCACCTTGTTCGCGACAATAATTCTCATCTCTTTTGATATGATAGACTGGTTGATTCCCTCTGTATTCCTGATCGTATATGCTTTTTGTGTAAGAATATTCGGTACCGTACCTTTTGGGAATATTTATAATTCAGGAGATATTCTTCTTGCCCTCTGTACAAGCGGAACCTTTATCTGTGCTTTTTTCGTTTTACCATGGGCAGGAACAACACCGTCAAGCATTCCAGGTAAAATAATTTATGCAGTAATAGCAGGTCTTTTTTCTTTCCTTATTAATGGCTCCGGTACAGGTCATATTGGTTCAATGTTCGTCGTCCTGATCGTTAATATAATATCACCTTTTATTCAAATACTAGAAGATTTTTGCTATACGACTTTCTTCTTAAAGAAACAGGAGATGTAAAAGATGAATAAAGAGCTTAAACTTCTTCTTCATAAATATGGAGCCTTTACAGTAATCCTTCTAGCCTTGTTTTTTATACTTGCCACAGTGACCCTGCTATCCAAAAATACATGGGAAAACAAGCTTCGTGAAAGTGTCTCCTCTGTCCTTGTTTCTAAATATGGTGATTTATATAGCGTAGACGAATATATAAATATACAGACACCTGCAATATTATCTACTGCAATATATTCAATTACAAACAAAGAAAGTAATGAGAAGGGCAAAGCCATACTGATTCGTATCACAGGGATCTCCGGTCCTACGGCAGCTGTATATACATATTTCGATGGATTTGAAAAAGGCTCCTTCGCAGGTTATGCGGCAAACACACTATTTTTATCTGGTGAAAACGGACTTGATTACAGTGCTTCTGAAACGCAGATCAACTATTACGCCCGCCGGATTCCACAGTTAATTTCAAAAGGAATAGAAAAAGAATGAGAAAATCGATTTTTATGTTCACTACAGCAATACTTTGTTTTATTGTTCCTTTACCCTCCAGATTCGCATACACATTGGTAATGCTGCTTGCAATTAATTTTATCATGCTAACAGGAACTACCCTTAAAGTTTTCATCGGAAAACTTAATTTACAGAATCTTGAACCGCTCCTTCTGATTGTTTTTATTATTTCGATGACCATACTTTTCAAACAGCTTTTAATTCTTTTTTCCCCAATAATAGCTTTCACCATCGGGTTCGTTATTTATCTTGCCCCGGCATCTGCTTTCTTAAACGGTCACATTCTCGAGCCAAAAGAAAAATACACAGGCAATATATTTTCTATAAACATGAGAAACGCTGGGATTATATCTGCAATAGCTTCCATAGTATCAATCATAAGGGAATTCCTTGCTTATGGGTCTTTTTCCCTTCCTTTCAGAGATGGAATACATATATATAAATATCCCTTCGTAAAAACAACAACGCTCTCTTTTTTCTTTTCGACCATATCAGGAGCTTTTGTCCTAACCGGTTTAGTATTCGCTTTTTTCGTCTTTATTAATAGAAAAATTGAGATAGCAAGGAGGAAGGATTAGAATATGTTCCAACTTCTTCTTTTTTATACACTTGTTTCTTCCGCAGTGTTTGTTTATGGAATAGGTCTGAATAAGATAATTGTTTTTTCAAAAAAGCCTCAGGATACATTGGTTTTCCTCTCGAAAGAGCTTATCGTTATACTTCTTTCTTTATGTATTTGCTGGCCTCTGACTAGATTCATTCTTGTCCCCAATGGCCTTGTAGAATTATACCCCTTTTTCAGTTTTTTCATTATACATCTTATATCCATCGTCATTACAGAATTCTCAGCCCGTGTACTTAAAAAAAATGTGACAGGTTTTTATTTTTCATACTGTACGCTCCTTCTTGCCATAAATGAAGGCTTGACCTTTGCAAACGCCATTATCATCGCGGTAGCATGTATTCTCGCCTTCTTTTGTATGCTTCCAATAATTTATGCGGCAAGATGGAAAATGAAAAGTAATCTGCAATATATCAGCTTTAAGGATGGCGCCATGCTTTTTTTATGCATAGCCGTAATCCTTTTTATATTCTTTGCATTTAATGTTTCTTGGCTAAATCCTGAGGTATTCTGATGTTTATCGCATTTCTAGTATGTGTTTTAATTATTCTTGCCGTAGGCGGCATTAGTTTTCTCTTGTTCATTTATTTTAGGTTTAATCCAGAAATGGTTTTTTCTGCAGAAGAAAAAGATTTTTTGAATAATCTTATAGAACCTTATGACAGTGACAACGGTCTTTGTGCGGTGGTGAAATGCTCTCCTGATAGAGATAATCACACAAATCTTTTGGAACATAGCGAAATGACAGATTGTCGTTTGTTCTCAGAAATCTATGGTAAAGAACAGTTTTGTAAATGGGGATGTCTGGGTTACGGAACCTGTGTCACTTTCTGTCCCCAACAGGCTATAATTATAAAAAACGGGACAGCCGTTATAACAGAATCTTGCAATGGATGCGGAGCCTGTGTGGATCATTGTCCTCAACATATTATAGAACTTATTCCCAGGGAAAAAGAATATTTTGTTCAATGTTCTTTGCCAGAAGACGAGACATGCGATAATTGTTCAGTCAGCTGTACTTCATGCAGAGGCTGCAGGAAGGAAGAAACACTCACTCTTGAGATTGCAAAGAAATGTCCGAGAAAATGTATTAAAAAAATCACAAATCCTTTTTCAAAAGGCTTTAAATTATAAGGATTGTGTTTTATCATTAGAGACTACGATTCTAAAGTTAAAAATTAAATTTTTGTCTTTGTAAGTTTCTTTAGCAGAAACTAAGTGGAGTGTTTGCGTAATGGAGAATATGAGTGTTTGTTTTGTACTCAGACTTGATTCTGAAGGAATACTGAATGATCACGAAGAAGAAACACAGTATCAGAATCATATAAAACACATTCTTTCTTTTCTTTATTCTCATCAGGAGTTCTCTCTTACCATAGCGCTCTCAGGACGGAAATCTGAATGGCTTGAAAAAAAACATCCGGAGGCTATAGAACTCATTTCGGAGTTAGTCTCAAAAAAACAGGTCGAGATGGCAGGAGGAGGGTACTATGATCCTATACTTCCCTTGCTGCTCCCTGTAGACAGAGTCGGACAGATTGAAATGCTGACGACAGCCCTTAGAAAGCTTTTCGGAAGAAAACCAAGAGGTGCATGGCTTACAAGCAGCGCTTGGGATTCATCCCTAATAACAAGCTTGAATTCCTGTGGTATGGATTATGCATTTATCGACATGTCCTTATTACTACCAGAATATCAGTTGGAATCATTCTGCTCAAAACCTGTAATAGTCGAGGAATATGGAAAAACAATAAAAATCCTTCCTCTATGCAAAAATGTGATACCTTCGAAATCTGATTCCCCGCAAGATTTCCTTTCCTCCTTCTTTAAGCTATCTGGCAACAAAAAAATAACCACGATATCCACTTTATTTATGCCTGAAGAGTTATCATTCATAATACAAAACGGTTGGATGGAGGAATTCATTACAACTATTACCAATGAAAAGACTGTAACCTTATATACAGCGACACAATATTTAAAGAACTGTCATACATACACCAGAGCATATATACCAGCCTGTTCTATAAAAAACAGGCGTCCAGTAAAAGAAATCATCGCTAAAAATCCTGAATCCTTCAGACTATATTCCCGAATGATTCAAATTTCAAATGAAATAAATCAATACCGTGGAGATAAAGCCAGGAAAAAGGCCGCAAGAGAGGAGCTTTGGAAAGCTCAGGAAAGAACAGCTTACTGGAACGAAAATCTCGATTTGATTGAGCAGCAGGCAATACGGCAGAAGTCTTATAATCATCTACTTATAGCTGAAAAGTTTATAAAAGAAACATCCTCTAAAACTGATATTCATCTTACATCTTTTGACCTTGATATGGATGGAATTCAGGAATATATCTGCAGGACTCCTGTCTATAATTCTTTTCTCTCCATGGAAGGTGGGACAGTTTTTGAACTTGATGCAAGACAAAGCTGTAGGAATTATGCAATTGTGTCCGAATGCGAAAATGGCTTATACCAAAGAAAATTTTTCACAGATTTTTTTGCCGATAAAAACTCTTTTTTCGATCAGTATCAGAATGGAAAGCCACTTTTGAACAATCCCTTCAGGGATATTGTATATAAAGAAACAGCTTTTTACAGGTCAAGACAAGAATTACAGCTTGAGGCAGAAGGTTTTTACGGGAAAAAGCGCCAGAATATAACGCTCCGTAAAAAATTCCTTTTCTCTGATAATTCAATTCAAGTTCAATACATAATCAAAAACAAAAGTCCGGATTACTTAAAATGTTATTTCTCAGTCGAGTCAAACCTTGCTCTTGTCGATTTCGATACAAAAAACCGTCGTATAGAAGTGATATCTTCAGATACAAGTATAACGGCTTGTTCTAATCAATTGTTTGTGCATCAGAAGGATGTTTCCTGCTGCCAGGTATCTGACTCAAAAACCTCATCTGTATTCACCTTCGAGACCAACGAAAATGCAGGCATCTGCATATTGCCCCTTGTTTATGAAAAGAAACCTTATGCTACATGCTTTACTTTCTTTTGGAAACTAGAGATACCTGCCGGCTATGAAACAGAAAAAACACTTTTCCTTAATATACAGCAAAATACAAAAAAAGCTCTTTCCCAAAAGAAAGGTCCCTCTGCGACAAAATCATAAATCGGGCTTAACCACTTGCGCAGAATATAATAAGTAATTATCATATCCTATTATGAATAGAAGACTTATAACCTCTGCATTACCTTATGTCAATAATGTCCCTCATTTGGGAAATTTACTTCAGGTGCTTTCTGCTGATGTGTTCGCACGATTCTGTCGCAGTCGTGGATATGATACACTCTATATATGCGGAACAGATGAATACGGAACAGCGACAGAAACCAGGGCTCTTGAAGAACACAAGAAACCCAGGGAGCTTTGTGATTTTTATCATGCCATTCATAAAGATATTTACGAATGGTTCGGAATCAATTTTGATTATTTCGGAAGAACATCAACTCCTCAACAGACTGAAATCGTCCAGAATCTTTTCAAATTACTTGATGACCGTGGATATATAAAAGAAAACACGATCGAACAGCTTTTCTGCCCGGAATGTGAACGATTCCTGGCAGACAGGTATGTTCGTGGCACATGTCCTCATTGTGGCTATGAAGACGCAAGAGGAGATCAGTGTGAACACTGTGGCAAGCTTCTTGATCCGACAGAGCTTAAGGTTCCTCGTTGTTCTACATGCGGAGCCACACCTGTTATGAAACAGACAAAACATCTCTACATTGATCTTCCTGGTATTCAGAAAGAATATGCTGAATGGATGAAAGAAACCTCAGAGAAAGGGCAGTGGGCCAAAAACGCAGTCCAGATGACAGAAGCCTGGATCAGGGATGGCCTTCATGAAAGGGCAATCACAAGAGATTTGAAATGGGGTATCCCAGTTCCAAAAGAAGGCTTCGAAGACAAAGTTTTTTACGTTTGGTTTGACGCTCCTATCGGATATATATCTATAACAAAAGCACTTGCAGATAAGCTTGAGAAAATTGATTCACCAGAGAAATTCGACTGGAAAACATGGTGGCTTCCTTCCGAATCCACAGAAGAGAAAGCAAAAATACCTGTTGATTTGTTTCAGTTTATCGGTAAAGACAATATTCCCTTCCATACTGTTATTTTCCCATCAACTTTAATTGGCTCCGGAAAAGACTGGACAAAGCTTTATCATATGTCAAGCACAGAATACATGAACTATGAGAATACTAAGTTCAGCAAATCAAAGGGTGTCGGTGTATTCGGAACAGATGCAAGAGAATCAGGTATTCCAGCTGATGTATGGCGCTTCTATATGTTTTACAACAGACCGGAAAAATCTGATTTTCAATTTATGTGGAAGGATTTCCAGGAAAAAGTGAATTCCGAGCTTGTTGGTAACCTTTGTAACCTTGTCAACAGAACGACGACTTTCGTAAGCCGTTATTATGAAGGCATAATACCAGCCGGATCCCCGGATGAAGCATTATGGTCTCAAATAAAGGCCGGAGAAAAAAAGGTCACAGACCTTCTTGACTGGTCGGAATTAAAAGATGCTTTCCATGAGATTTTTGCTATCTCATCCATTGCAAATAAAGCATTCCAAGACGGAGAGCCTTGGAAAACTAGAAATACAGAACCGGAAAAAGCAGCCGCTCTTATCCGTGATCTTTGTTACATAATAAAAGATCTCATGATAATGATACATCCTTATATGCCCCATTACGCAGAGCGTGTGCTTGAGTTTTTCGGGAAAACAGGCTGTACAGGTAGAATCGGAAAACCAGCGGAAGAAGGCTGGCTTGGTTGGGAGGACCTTGGTAAAACAGAAGGTCTGGATAAAGTCTTAAAGACAGAAATTATCCTTAAACCGATCGATGACGCACGTATAAAAGCCTATAGAGAACAATACTCTGGCAATCAGAAGGACAGAGCTTCAAAACCAGCAGAAAAAGCAGCGAAGACTGAAAAACAGGCGCCTAAGCAGCAGAAGAAAAAGGAAGAGGTAAAAAAAGAGCCTCTTTCTCCTGAACAGCAGATAGCTTTATTTAATAATAGTATTGCTCTGAAAGTAGCAAAGATTATTGAAATAAAGAAGCATCCAGATGCAGAGAAGCTTTACATCGAAAAAATCGATGACGGCTCCGGACAGGAACGTGTAATCTGCTCAGGACTGGTTCCGTATTTGACAGAAGAGGAGCTTCTCGGAAAACACGTCATAATTGCGGATAATCTGAAAGCACGCAAGCTGAGAGGAGTAGAAAGCCGAGGAATGCTTCTTGCGGCAGATTATCTTCTTGACGGAAAAGAGAAAGTTGAAGTTCTTGACTGCAGTTGGGCAAAACCAGGTACACCTGTTATTCTTGAAGGTTCTGATCCTGCCTTTGAGAAACCATCTGAAATTGATGCTGACACCTTCTTTGACTGTATTATTTCTGTCAAGGATAAAATAGTAGGAGTTCAAGGTAAAGCTTTCCTTGCGGATGGTAAAAAAGTAAGCACCGAATTCACAGAGAACGGGGAAGTTCATTGATATTTGGTAATTGATTTCTACCAACAAAGGATGGGGTCAAGGCTTTTTGACTGAAGCAAGCAGAGGAAAAAGCCTTGACCTGTCTTAAAACAACAAGGAAATATGCTGCTGTAGTATGTATTCAATAACCTTAAAAATTGATTCGACAAACAAGAATCCCTTTCATTTTTTACAAACTGAATTCTGGGCTTCTTTTAAAGGATTGCATGGTTGGACTCCCTTCTTTTTCGAAGCATGGGCAAAAAAAGACGACTTGACAATAGATTATAAAATAACAGTTCTTGTAAGAAAACTTAAAAGATTTATTTCCTTTGCTTATATACCATTAGGTTTAGAGCTACCAGATGAATACAGACAGATTATTTCTTATGAATCTATGGAATATTCTTTTTTGCTGGAAGAGACTGCAAAGGAACTAAAAAAGCTTCTTCCGAAATCTGTTTTCTGCATAAGATTCGATCCTCCTGTAGAGTTCTCTACAAATGATGAGAGAGAAATATATCTCAGCATGTACAAAAAAATTAACAGTAAAAAAATAACTTTAAAAAAATCTCTTACAGACGTACAACCACCGGATACTGTGCTCTTGCCCTTGGATAAAAGTGAAGAAGAGCTGCTTGCAAAAATGAAACCCAAGTGGAGATACAATATAAGGCTGGCAGAAAAAAAAGGGGTCACTGTAAAACCTTTAGGGGCTGAAGGTATAGATGCTTTTTATTCTGTTTTTATGGAAACTGCAGCTCGAGACAAGATCGCTGTCCATGCAAAAGATTATTACAGGAGTCTATTGGAGCTCTCTTCCAAGGGGCAGAAAATAAAGACAACCTTATATATAGCGGAACACGAGGGGGATGTTCTTGCCGGAATAATCACTCTTTTCACGGAAACGGAAGCTGTTTATCTTTATGGTGCTTCCTCTGACCATAAAAGGAATCTTATGCCGGCATACCTGCTTCAATGGACTGCTATCAAGGATGCAAAAGCCTTTGGTTCAAAAGTATACGACTTTTATGGTATTCCTCCCACAGATGATGAGAACCATCCTATGCATGGCTTGTTCCGCTTCAAGACAGGCTTCGGGGGGAATATAGTTCATAGGGTAGGAAGCCTTGATATGCCTTTGAAAGCTGCGACATACAAGGTCTACATATTACTTGAGAAAATACGTTCTTTTTACTTTAGAAAAGTAAGGAAGCTATTGAAAAGACGAAGATAAATCCATAAAAGTATTTATGGATTTATTAATCCCACTTATAGTTATCAGTTTTTTCGAACTGCATACCCTTTGATTGGAATTCTTCGATGAAATGATTTCCCGCTTCCTCAAAACCAGCGACACATGAAGTACAATCAGAAAGTACGGTTATTTTATAGGCGGGGATATAAACTATAAGATCCCTTAAGGTATTCGCGACACAATGTGACAAAGCTTCTCCTGCGACAATAATCTTGTCAGTCTCTTTAAGCTTGTCAATAAGAATGAAATTCGTACGGGTAGAGGGATCTGTAGGATCCGGAACCTCAGCCTGTATCGCACTATAATGCTCTGTCAGAGGATTTGCCGCCTTCTTGATGAAATCAATATTCTTACCCACATTTTTTAATTCCCAACTGTGGATGGCACTCCATACATTATCCTCAACACAGAAACCCCATGTCGCGGTCAAGCAGTGAGGAGGCCAAATCGTAAGATTATATTTACCTCTGTTTTCCAATGAAAGAAGATAATCCTCAACCTGCCTTTTCAAGGACAAATCAACAGGCAGGAATTTTTTCTCTAGATAATCGTTATAAGTAATAACAGTATAAGGAGCCGGATTATTTCCTTCCGTATCAACCCAAAAATAAGGATGGGCTATATGATAATTAGGATGACAATCAAGAGTCACATGGACAAAATCAATTTTATCCGTATTATTTTTAACAAATGCTGCCAACCGTTTGCAATCTTCTTTTGCCCCAGGGACATACAAAGCTCCTTCCGGTGAAGCAAAATCATTCTGGGGATCAATTATAAGCAAAGAATTACTCATAGCTAGATACTACATATAATAACGTCAGTTGTCAAGAAAACATTGTTGCAAGTGTATCATTATCCTCATATTATTAAAAAATAAATTTAGAAAAAGATTAATTGAATAAATAAAAGAATAAATGATATAGTTCTTCATATGAATTTAGAAGCTTTTGTATTAGGATGCGGAGGGATGATGCCACTTCCTTATCGTCATCTTACATCTGTACTTGTAAGACGTGACGGAGATCTTTTTCTTTTTGACGGAGGAGAGGGAACTCAGGTATCATTACGCCGCTTAAATCTGAAATGGAAAAAAATAAACGCTATATTCGTCAGTCACACCCATGCCGATCATGTAACAGGACTTCCTGGTATACTGATGCTTTCTTCTCAGGTTGACAGAACAGAACCGCTATATATCTACGGACCTCCAAAAGTCGCTGAATATATTGATACAAGCAGAAAAGTCCTTGATATGTATATAAATTATCCTATTGTCGTAAAAGAAATAACGGAGCCAGGAATTGTCTATTCCGGAGAAGATTTTTACGTAAGGTCCTTTCCCCTTAAGCATACAAAAACATGTGTAGGCTACACTCTTGAGGAATTGGAAAGACCAGGGGAATTTAATCCCGAAAAAGCAAAGGAGCTGGGGGTTCCCTGCGGACCTCTATGGTCAAAGCTGCAGCATGGTGAAACAGTGATGTCAGAAAACGGGAAACCTGTGCATCCTGAAGATGTGATGGGCAAAAACAGGTCAGGCAGAAAGGTCAGCTATGTTACTGATACTCTATATCTACCATCAATCGCAAAGGAAGTGAAGGGATCAGATCTTTTGTTCTGCGAGGGAATGTTCACAGAGGAATTCGCAGACCAGGCAGCTGAGAAAAAACATATGACAGCAAAGCAGGCTGCAAGGATTGCCAGGGATGCGGGGGTAGGGAAAATGGCCTTGATTCATTACAGTCCTAGATATACTGATTATGAATTGAACAGCATCCTTGAAGAAGCAAAAGAGATTTTTCCCGGCACGGTATTATCC
The DNA here is from genome assembly GCA_024680915.1 of Treponemataceae bacterium. Classification (GTDB taxonomy): domain Bacteria; phylum Spirochaetota; class Spirochaetia; order Treponematales; family Treponemataceae; genus Treponema_I. The sequence goes on from JAILBN010000101.1 coordinate 31,557, forward strand.
AGGGACAGGATGTCTTTCGACATTCCCTATCAGGATTAGATTTTTTATGATAGAACTGAAGTCCTTCTCAAAGCAGTACGGGAAAAAAACTGTTGTAAAAGATGTGAGCTTCATATGTCCGGATCACGAAATCACAGCTTTGATAGGAGCTAACGGAGCTGGAAAAACTACGATACTGAAAGGAATTTGCGCAATACATTATCCTTCCTCCGGAAGTATTTATGTTAACGGCTTGTCGGTAGAAGAATCGTCAGCCGAAACGAAAGGAGCTATCGGGTATGTCAGTGAGAACGCTTCTTTCCCTGAGAATTATTTCGTCATGGAATATTTAATTGAGTGTGCTGATATTTGGGAAAAAACGGGTAAAAAGGTTCTGGAAGGGAAAAAAGCAAAGACAGAACGTATCTCTAGAATAATCGAGACTTTTTCTCTTGAAGAAGTTCTAAAAAAACGCATATACACCCTATCCAAAGGTTATAGACAAAGGTTGTCTTTTGCTCAAGCTTTTATTCATGACCCTTCGGTTCTTGTCCTTGATGAACCAGTTACAGGGTTGGATCCTCTTCAGATCTCAGAAATACGTTCCATTATTAAGAAAGCCGGAAAAACAAAAACAGTACTTATGTCCACCCATTTTATGCAGGAAGCTGAAACTATCTGCGGTAGAATAGTTTTTCTTCATGATGGACAGAAACTTGCTGAAGGCAGTATAGATGAAGTCCTAAAAAGCGCTGGTGCAGATAATCTTGAATCTGCTTTTATTAGACTTACGAAAACGGAAATACATTGAATGAAAGGAAAGCTGTTCTGTTCTCTGTTAAAGAGAGATCTTTTCAAACTTATTATTCACCCTATAGTGTATATTGCAGGCAGCATATTTGTTTTTTTCGTGAATTTCGCTTTTTTTTATCTCAGAGGCTTTTTTAATTTTGATATTGCATCAGTAGACGTCCGTCATTTATTCACCATCATCCCTTATATCTCAATACTTGTGATACCTGCAATCACTTTAGTTTCCAATGATAGAAAAAATATTGACAGAGAATGTCTACCTGTATCCGAAACTTTACTAGTATCAGCTAGGGTTCTTTCTGTACTTATAATTTATACCATACTCCTTTTATTCACCATACCATCCGTAATGGTTCTGAATAGGTTCGGTGATATAGGCCTCCCTCAGACCATATCAGGATATATATGCATGATTCTTTATGGCATGTGTGTATCCGGTTTTTGTTCTTTTATAAATGAAAGCCTTTCTAGCAAGACAGCCTCTTTCTTTCTTTCCTCTGTTATACTTCTCCTTCTTTCAATTTGCCATCTTCTTCCACAATATATAAGACTGCCAGCTTTTTTCCAATCCATCCTTACTTCAGTATCTGTGGCCTGGCACACAGACGCTGCCACGAAAGGAATTATAGACACAAGGGACATTGTCTTCTTTCTCTCTATTACGGTACTGTTTATTTGGCTTGGAGTAATTAAACGAGAGTCTTCAAAGAAAAAGAAAGTCTTTTTTTACAATTTTATAATCATATGTGCAGGAATCCTCACTGTAACAGCTTCCAATTTATACTATATACGCTTGGATACGACGGATGAAAAGCAATTTTCCTTATCAGAAACAGGTAAGAAAGTAATAAATGCAATGCCCGGCCCCTTATCCATCACATATTATCTTTCACCAGAGCTAGAACCTCTATATCCTCTAATAAGAGATGTTAAAGATTACTTAAATATACTTGCATCAGAAAACAAAAACATATCAGTTCTTACGGTGGATCCTGCCGAGGCAGAAATCCAGAAGAATCTTGAAGCACTAGGGGTTATAAGCCAACAACTTCAAACAACACAAGATAATAAGACCTCTTATATAAGCGTTTATTCCTCACTTTTACTTGAATATGGCAGCAATTCTGCTGTCATTCCTTTTATACTTTCCACTTCATCACTGGAATTTGACATACTAACAAGGATACGATCCCTTACATCAGGGACAACATCAACAGTTCTGGTCTACACAGGTAACGGACTTGAATCCGATACCGAATACCCATATTTGAAACCCTGGCTTCAATCGACAGGTTTTATCTGTATGGATATAAGACCAGAAGAGCTTTATGATTATAAAGTCTCTTCAAATACCATACTTCTTGTTCTGGGCTCCTCAAAAGCTAGTCCTTCAGATGCTGCAGCCATTGAAAACTGGATGTTGAACGGGGGAAACATATTCTTTGCTCTTAACACCAATAAGACAGACATACAAGAAACTTGGAAATCAGAGCATTCCGGAACCGATTCAATAATAGAGATGCTTGATTTCTGGGGAATAGGAATTGACAGTGGATTATGCGGAGACAATAACTCCTGTTATACGATAAGAATGTACAACTCTACAGGAAGTGATGAGAAATACATAAATTACCCGTACTGGATATATACCGACTACAATGAGCATATAATAACAGAATCCTCACAACCTATCATGATGTATTGGAGCAGTCCTCTGTATTTCGCATCTAAGACTGAAGTGAAAGTAGAAACACTGGTAAAGACATCTGACAAAGCCTGGCTTATATATCCTGATGATACGGAAGGCACTTATATTACAGATCCATTTCTGATTAATAATCTGGAACATGATAAAAAGACAGAAGGTCAGTATGTTCTAGCCGCAGCCTTAGAGGGTAAGCTTTCAGGATGCTACGACAGAAGGCTAGGTCAAGAGGTAAGGCTCGTCATAGCTGGTGATCAGTATTTTCTTTCCTCGATAGTAGAAAATACGAACAGCTTATATTCTAACATGGATTTTCTTCTATCATCGGTTTTATGGCTGAACGGGGATGAAGACCTAATATCCATAAAGAACAAAAGCATAACTGACACATCTCTATATAAAATAAAATCAGAAGAAGACTTCTCAAAAGAAACAGCTTCCGTGAAAATCCTTTGTTTGATAATAATGCCTCTTTCCTTTATAATAATGTATATTTTTGTATACATCATAAGGTTGAGAATTTTATCCTTCTTAGTGGGTAGAAAATGAAAAAAAGAAAGATATATTTCATTATTTCTATATATTGTATTGTATTATCCATATTATGCATTGCAGGTACACTAAGAAGAGAGACAAATTTCACAGGAAGAACACTTCAAAGTGCATTGCTCAATGAAAAATACAAGTCTGCCGTTAATAAGATTCGTATTACTTTTCCCCAAGAGAATTCAAAGTTCATCTTTGAACTGAATCTGGAAAAATCAAAGGAAGATGACTTCTGGACAGGTACTATATCTGAATCAAACAGCTTTGTCGCAGACAGAAAAACAGTTTCAAAGCTTTTTGATATATTCTGCTCAACTCGTAATCTTATTCTCCTTTCTGAAAGCATCTCTGACTGGAACCAATTCGGACTGTCCGAGGAAGAAGCTGTTTGTATCGCATTTTACGAAAGCAAGGACGGGACAGACCTTGTTCGTTCGAAACTTTTTTTCGGCAGGAATACCACAGACTATTCAGGAGTTTATGTAAGAAACGATAAAAATCCTTATATTTATAGGGTAGAGGATAATGTATCTGCATATCTGACGGCTGATACTAAGTTTTGGTCTGATTTATCACTTTTCAGACAAGACCAAGAATCTGACGAGACTTCTTTCATAAAGATTTCTGTCAGTATGGAAGATGATAAGGGTACTCTTACAAAAAAGAACATTTATAATGACGGAAAGGATGCTTTTTTTAACTATACACATAAATTACTTTCCCTCAGAGGTTCAGATATAATGTTTGCACCTGCAGATTCCTTGTCCTATATGAAAAAAATCCTGGAATTGGAAATCTCAGGACAAAATTCAAGCGCATCTTCGGTGCAAGTCTTTTCCTCTGGACCTGTTTCAGATACAGACTGTCGTTTTTTCGTAAAGTACAGTTCACAAGAGGAAATGGATATTCCGCCTTATTTCATAGAAATAAGTTCCTGGACCTACAGGAATCTTCTGCCAGATGACTTTATATGATAGAATAGGAAGGGAGCCTTTTTATGTTCGGTATGTCTAATCGCATAATTCTCTTTTTGACACTCATGATGATATTCCTTGGAGCATTCTTTTTTATAGGCAACCTGAAAGGATACCAAGACGAAACCCTCGGATTTCTTTCACTATGTATCGAATGTACCGCAATCGGCTGTATTATATTCCTTGTATATTCATTTTTCCTGATGTTTTATGCCGTCATAAAAACAAGAAAAATAAAGCTTTTCCTTTATATCTTCTTCTATTTATTCTCCGCGGCTGTTTCCATCGTCCTTCTCACAGGAGCCGCCTCAATTCAATTTCTTCAGTTTCCTTCATGATTTCCCTTGAATTTTCTCGTTGACAGATTCTCTTGAACAGATTTATCATGAGAAATCTAATTCTTGAAAAACAAGCTTTCTAAGTGTTCTTTCAAGAACCAATCGAACAGGAAAACAGGTTTAAAAATTGCATAAGTTAAAGATATGGCAGATAAGCCGAGAATACGCCGGCATAGCAGAAGCTGGCGGTGTGAAGAATGTTGTATGCTCCCTTTCAGAGCGTTTGGCCGATGAAGACCATGAAGTAACTCTTTTCATTCCACTCTATGGATGTACTAATCTAGCCTCCATAAAGGACTTTGACATAGTCTCTGATTATACTTCATACATCAATATAGCCGGAAATAATTACAAGGTATCATTCGGCTCTGCTTTTTGTGACAAAATAAAAATCATCTTTTTGATATCAACGATATTCATCGAGAAAATGAATATTTACACTTACACAGAACAAGAGGAACGTATAAATCCTTCTCATATAAGAGGACAAGGTCATCTTGATGCCTCCATACTTGAGGTTCTTTTCCAAAAATCAGTTCTTGAGTATGCTGTTCATTTTTCTCTGTACCCCGATATAATTCATTGTCACGATGCGACCACAGCCCTCATACCTGTTTTTGCAGCAGAAATACAAAAATATAAACAATTGTATGAGAGAACACATTTTATTGTTACAATACATAATGCAGGTCCTGCCTATCATCATGAGTTTGCTACTATGAAAGAGGCAGTTAGCTATACCGGACTGACAGCCGCCATATTAGGGAAAGGAAAAAACGGTCCTGCCATAGAACCATACCTTCTGGCCGGCTTCTATTCTTCTCTGACCACCGTTTCACCCTGGTATGCCGATGAGCTTATGAATCCTGAAGATTCGAACACTGACGGATTGTCAAAGCTTTTTTCCATCAATAATATAAAAATAACAGGAATAACCAACGGAATAGACTATGGCAAGTACAATCCGGAAAACACAGCTATCTCCCTCCTGCCATTTCCTTTTTCTCCAGAAAAGAATATCTTTCTTGGTAAATTCAAATCAAGGGAGCTTTTCTTAGATTATTATTCCAGGAATGACACAAAGTCTAAGCTGAAAAAAAGCATTAGAACAATAAACACAGGTATTGAGCAATTCGGGTACATAGAAAACGAGAAGGGATGTGTTTTTTTCTCTTATCACGGAAGAATTGTCCAGCAAAAAGGAATTGACATATGGACAGCGGCAATTCCAACCGTCCTGAAAAAATGTCCCTATGTCCGTTTCGTTATTACAGGACAGGGGACTCCTGATTTGGAAAGGAAACAAATCAAGCTTACAAAACAGTATCCCGGTAAGATTCTTTACTTACGAGGATATGAAAAAACTCTGGCGAGATTATGTGTTGCCATATCTGATTTTATTGTTCTTCCAAGCTTTTTTGAACCCTGCGGTCTGGAAGATTTCATAGCATCAATTTATGGGACGATACCTATAGCACATAAGACCGGAGGTCTTAATAAAATAATAGACAATAAGACAGGCTTCCTTTTTCAACCCAACACTTCTGAAATACTTTCTTCTTTACTGATCAAGATTGCTGACAAGAAACATGAGAATGAACATTTCTTTGACGACATAGCTATTGAAGCAGCACAGTACGTACATCGCTCATATTCCTGGGAAAAAGTCATTTCCGACAAATATATACCTCTTTACGAGAATATAATGAAATTATAAAAAAACGGGAAAAAACATATAAAAGCCTATTGACCAAAAACGAATAAGAATATATATTTCTATTCGTTCGTTACGCCAACTTAGCTCAGCTGGCCAGAGCACGTGATTTGTAATCTCGGGGTCTAGGGTTCGAATCCCTAAGTTGGCTTCCGTAATGAATAATGGGCAGGTTCCCGAGTGGTCAAAGGGGGCAGACTGTAAATCTGTTGGTTCCGCCTTCGAAGGTTCGAATCCTTCTCTGCCCATTAAAAGGTGTTGATTTTTATCAACACCTTTTTTTTTGGAATAAATATGTCTGAGAAGTTCTACCAAAATGGATTGCATTTCGAATGCAAACAATGCTCACATTGCTGCTGTGACGAGCCAGGATTTGTCTATCTTTCAAGGGAAGACCTGACTAGGCTGACAAAACTATTGAATCTTACAGATAAGGAATTCATAAAACAATTCTGCAGGTTCGTTCCTTTTTATGATGGAAGCGAGGTTCTCTGTCTAAAGGAAAAAGAGAACTATGATTGTATTTTTCAGAATAAGGGCTGTTCAGTCTATAAGGCCAGGCCTGTACAATGCTCAACTTATCCTTTCTGGTCATTCATAATTAAAAACAGAGACAGCTGGGAAAATGAATCGAAAGAGTGTCCAGGGATCAATAAAGGAAGAATTCATTCAAAGGAAGAAATAGAAGAAGCTACTTTTCTTTATGAAAAAAATATCCCCTTAAGAAAGTGTGACTTTTTTTGAAAATGCTGTATAATAAAAGACACTTCAGTTTAATTTACATACTAGTTTTATAAAAAAGTCTTTTTTTTAAGACGGCAAGGAGAGTTTGAGAATGCAGATAAGATTTTGGGGAGTAAGAGGATCCTTACCGACTCCCCTTAGTTCTGATCAGTTGAAATCCAAGATATCCGCCATAGTCCAGAGAATTTCTCCGGCAGACTTAGAAAATGCAGATTCCAGAGAAATGTTCATAGAGCGTCTTCCGGAATTCATTTCCTCTACAGTAGGGGGGAATACCGCTTGTGTAGAGGTAAGAAATAACGCAGGAGCGACATTTATCCTTGATGCCGGTTCCGGTATACGTTTACTAGGAAAAAAACTTGCCAAATCCACAACAAAAGTTTTTCACATTTTCATATCGCATTTCCATTGGGATCATATACAAGGTCTTCCTTTTTTCGATCCTATATATAATCCTGAAGTAGAAATTCATTTTTATTATCCAGGAGACAAAACACACGAATACCTCTCAGCACAAATGCAGTCTCCTTTTTTCCCAGTTTCCTTGGAGAACTGTACAAAAAAACTTTACTTTCATGATATTTCAAAAATAAAAAAATTAACTTTAGAAGGAACAGAAATCTCTTGGCAGAAAATGAACCACCCGGGGACATCCTACGCCTATTCTTTTTTTGAATGCGGACATAAGTTCATTTATGCCACGGATACGGAATTAAGGCAGGAAGACCTCTTGCAAAACAGTCCGGACATACAATTCTTCCGCCATGCCGACGTCCTTGTTCTGGACGCTCAATATACAGTGGAAGAAGCCTTCGTAAAAGCTAACTGGGGACACTCATCCTTCAATCTAACTATTGATTTCTCGGTAATGCGTGATGTGAAGAACCTTTATCTCTTTCATCATGACCCCACATATAGTGATAAAAAAATCGATTCAATCTTGTCCTCTGCAAGGTGGTATCTTGACTATATCGGGAAAAAATCAAAAATGAATGTATACATTGCTTCCGAAGGAAAATGTATTGAGATATGAACAGTAACCTGACTTTTACCTATGATTTTTCAGAAGAAGAAGTAAAAGCTCTGTATCTTCTTCTAAGGAAAAATGAAGAGACGATGTCGAATAGCCTTGAAGATATGAAGTTGAGACTTGAGAATTTTATATATGATTCTATGACTATAGACGAGGTGGAGAACTTTTTTAATGAAAATCTTTCCTAAAATACTGATTGCTTTATTTGCATTGCTTATAATCGCTGCCATAGCACTTTTCCTGCTACAAGACAGGCTTATGGGGCCAGTGGCAGAAAACGAGGCTGAAATCATATCTAAAAGTATTAAAGTTCCTTCCGGCAGTAGTACGGCAGCTATAGGAAAACAGCTGGAGGAAGAGGGCTTAATTCTTTCATCCGATTTCTTTTATCTATATGCGAAAATCAAAAAGATAGGTATAAAATCCGGTATTTACCGAATAAGCAGCGGAATGACTGTCAAAGAAATCCTTTCTTTACTTGAATCAGGAAAACAAGACTTCATATCTGTCAGTATCCCTGAAGGATATACACTAAAACAGACAGCAAAATTACTTGAAGACAAAGGTGTAATTCTTTCTGCTGCAGACTTTGAGGAAAGCTGTTCAGACAAAACTCTCCTTGCTGAATACCAAATTCCTGCGACAAATTTCGAAGGTTATCTTTTCCCGGATACATATCATTTCGATCCGGAATCCGATTCTGACAAAGTAGTACGCATGATGGCAGATAATTTTTTTAATAAGCTATACAGTATTACTGAATACAAAGACAAATCATCTGCTGAAATATTCTATTTCGTAAGGCTGGCTTCAATTATCGAAAGGGAGTATCGAATTCCAGAAGAGGCCCCCTTGATATCGAGTGTTTTCACTAACAGACTTAATACAAGACAAAACGGACACACCATGGGGCTGTACTCATGCGCGACTGTCGTTTACATAATCACGGACATTCTGGGGAAACCACATCCTGATGTGGTTACTAAAGCAGATACTCAAATCGACAACCCTTACAATACATATAAATACGAAGGATTACCGCCAGGAGCAATCTCAAACCCTGGTTTAATAGCTTTGAACGCTGCGATAAACCCGGCTAAGACCAGATATAAATATTTCCGAGTAATTGACGAAGCGGCCGGCAGGCATACCTTCTCAGAGAATCTTGAAGAACACAATACGGTTGTTACATATTCCGTAAAAAAATAATGGCCAGATTCACACGCTCTACGATAGATGAAGTCAACTCAAAATGCGACATAGTAAGCTTGATAGGGGAGTACGTGCGTCTTGAAAAAAGGGGCTCCGAATATTGGGGTTGTTGTCCCTTCCATAACGAAAAAACACCATCCTTCCATGTGGTTCCTGATAGAAAAATGTACCATTGCTTCGGTTGTGGAGCAGGAGGTTCTGCCATTTCATTTCTAATGGAAATGGAAAAAATGTCTTTCTCTGAAACCGTCCTTTCTTTGGCGAAAAAATACGGTGTTAATGTGGAATATGAGGAAGGAGCAGCCATTCCCTCTGCACCTGAAGAAAATAAAAAGGACATGTATAAGGATTTGTACACCCGGGTCGCTGGCAGCTTCCATTATCTTCTTACATCCACGAAAGAAGGTGAATTTGCCCTGCAATACTTAAAAAGCAGGGGTGTTTCAGACGAAATTGCTGAAAAATTCTTGCTGGGCTTCGCTCCTGCGGACAGACGTTGGCTCAGACGATTCCTCAAATCAAAAAATTACAGTGACAGTTTTTTGGATGAATCTGGTTTGTTCTCTAAAAAATATAAGGAGATTTCTTTTTTTTCTAACAGGCTTATGTTCCCGATCTGCGACAAAGCCGGAAAAGTAGTCGCCTTCAGTGGCAGAATACTGGAAGGGGAAGGCCCTAAGTATCTTAACTCAGGGGATTTGATACAGTACAAAAAGGGAGAGACCCTTTTCGCCTTCAATCTGGCAAAGCAATCAATCCGTACGAACAAAGCAGTAATAATCTGCGAAGGTAACATGGACGTCATAGCTTATCACCAGGCTGGCTTGACCTGGACCGTGGCTCCTCTTGGCACGGCACTTACGGAAGATCAGCTGAAGATACTAAAACCCTTCGCAGATACAGTATATCTTTCTTTTGATAACGATGCAGCAGGAATAAAAGCGACCAACAAAGCCATATTAATGACAAGGAAACTTGATTTCAATGTGAGGGTCGTTACACTTTCCGGGGGAAAGGATCCTTCTGAAATTTTAAATGAACAGGGAAAAGATGTGTTGACAGAACACATAAAAAACGCTATATTAGATAGCGATTTTTTGTTGTCAGTATTGTCTAAAAAATATAATATTGGTACACCAGAAGGCAAAGCCCGAGCTTCTCTGGATTTTTTTCAGTACGTAGATGTACTTCCATCTGATATACAAAAAGAGTCATGTCTTGAGCAATTATGCCGGACATATCAGTTAAAACCGGAGGCAGTGAAAGCAGATTTTGAAAACCGCAGTTCGGTTCTGAAAAATATCGAGACAACAAATAGGCAGTCAGAAAAAGGCGTTGCTAATCAGGAAAAAATAAAGCTTAACGCAGAAGTTAGAGCAGTCCTGGCCGTCATTTCAAATACCGATTATTTCAACCTTATGCGGAATTCTCTCACAGCTGATGACTTTGAAGATGCCACAGCTCGTGACTTGTTTATTTCTCTGGAAGAGTGTTATAGAGATGATTCTTCTGAACCAATCAACATTTTGGAACGGTGCGAGGATATCTCGTTAAAAAGGATTATCGCAGAGACTGTCGTATCAGGCGAGTTTTCCGTAAATACAGAACAAGCTGTGAAAGACAGCATACGCCTTATAAAATACAATAGTCTATGTCGAAAAAGAGAGCGGATTCTAAACCGCATAAGGCAAGCCTCATCCGCATCCGATACTTTGGATACAAAGACGACTCTAGATACTCTAGTAGCAGAGAAAATGAATATCGATACTGAATTGAAACGAATAAAGGATGCAAACGAATGACGGATCAAGAACTAGATCCAGTAGTAACTAAAATTCTTGAATATGCGAAAGAAAAGAAGTGTCTCACATGGGATGAGTTGAACACACTCGTTCCGGAAGAAATCATTAATTCCGACAAAATGGATGGAATCCTTGTTCTTCTTGAAAAGAATAATATCCAGCTCATTGAGGATGATTCCCAACTGGATGACATGGATGATGATGACATTCCTATGCAGCAGGAAGAAGCTCAGGAGCAGCAGGAAGAGCATTCTAGGAAGCAGCTTGTCTACAATGAGAAAGATTCAAATGGAGACGACCCCATACGGTTGTACCTCCGGGAGATAGGAAAGGAGCACCTGCTCACAGCAGAACAGGAAGTCATCCTTTCTAAACGCATGGAAAACGGTGAGAACATAATCAAAAATGTTATTAAGAATTCAGGTATGATGATTCCGGAATTCTTTGCTGTCGCACAAAAGGCATTCTCACGAATTGATCCCCATGAGGCAGGTAAACCTCGGAAAGAGATAAATGAAGAGATGGCAGAAAAACGAAGGCTTAGAACATGCTACAGTGATGTTCTGAAACAGGTTCTGCCGGATATGAAGCAATATATACAACTGAAAAAACAGCTGTATGAAGCGGATCAGACACAGAATATTTTTGAGGATGCCTCCTTACTTGAGTTACGCAACAAGATTCTTCCCGTACTGCAGACTATTAATATACAATCCGAAGAAATAGAACGTTTTTCCGACAGGTTCATTGATGCCACCAAGAGGATAAACGAATACCGCCACAAGCAAGACCGAAAAGCAAAAGAACTCCGCATCTCTGATTTCAGTACCTTGAGAAGTCTTGGAAAGAGGATGGCTATAAAATCCGAGCGTATAAAGCTTGAGAATGAGCTGGGAATGCCCGCTGATGAAATCAGAGAAATCTACACTCAGATTCAAAAAATAGACCGCAAGCTGAGACGCCTTGAATATGAATTCGAGAACGACATTTCAGAGATTCTTTCCATGGCCCATGAGATACAACGGGGCAGAAGGATGATGGAGGATGCCAAAAACAAACTCATAAGTGCAAACTTAAGGCTTGTCGTGTCCATCGCAAAAAAATATACAAATCGTGGTCTTCAGCTTTTTGATTTGATTCAGGAAGGAAACATAGGGCTTATAAAGGCTGTAGAGAAGTTTGAGTATAGGAAAGGTTATAAGTTCTCAACCTACGCGACATGGTGGATAAGACAGGCTATAACCAGGAGTATTTCTGATCAGGCAAGGACAATTCGTGTTCCTGTCCATATGATCGAGCAGATTAATAAGGTTGTCCGGGAATCAAGACAGCTTGTTCAGAGACTGGGTAGGGAACCCACTGACGAAGAGGTAGCAGAACAACTTGGCTGGCCAGTATCCAGGGTCAAACAAGTGAAAAATGTCGCCCGTGAGCCTATATCCCTGGAGACACCTATCGGAGAAGAGGAAGATTCTTTGCTCGGTGATTTTATAGAGGATAAGGAAGTAGAGAATCCAGCGGTGCAGACTTCTTACCGACTCCTTCAAGAACAACTAAAAACAGTGCTTTCGACACTCCCCCCAAGAGAACAGGAAGTTCTGAAAATGAGGTTCGGGCTTGAGGACGGTTATTCCCTTACATTGGAAGAAGTTGGACTTTACTTTAATGTCACCAGGGAACGTATCCGTCAGATAGAGGCAAAGGCCTTGCGTAGGCTTAGACACCCTAGACGGTCAAGCGGATTGCGTGATTATATAGACATTTAGAAAATTATAGTATATAAAAGTAAGAGTTGAAGTGTTTGTTACATTTCAGTCTTGTTTTTTAGAATTTGCTATTATAATTGAAAGAGGTATAAACACATGGAAATGACTGAAGTATTTGACAGACTGAAATCTTTACAAGATGTTCTGTCTGAAAAGTATTCTTTAGAAAAAAAAATAGATGAATCACCAAAAAAACTCTCAGTTCAGGATGAGCTGCTCGATAAGCTTAAAAGAGAATACATCGAGAAACATGCTGTCTATGAAACTGTAAAATCTACGGTTGCAAAACTGAAAACAGATCTCGCCGAAGCAGAGGCCGCCAGGGAACGTGGTGAAAAAGGTATGGATTCCATAACGACCCATCGCGAGTATGAGGCCCTTCAGAAAGAGATTGATGATGCGACCCAGCTTGAGCAACAGATTCGTAAAGAACTTCAGAAAGAAGAGAAAAATCTTGCAGGTCTTGACGAAGGACTGAAGCAGGATGAACAGCTTATAAACAGCCAGGAAGAGGAGCTTAATTCTGGAAGAGCTTCTCTTGAGCATGAAATCGAAGAATATAAGACAGAGTTGGAAAACCTGAAAAAGCAAGAGGCAGAACTGAACAAGGATATCGATCCTGATATCATTTTCAAATTTGAACGTATCATAAAGAGCAAACAGGGAAAAGGTATTGTAGCTGTGAAAGGCAATGTTTGTGATGGCTGCCATATGATTCTTCCCGCTCAATTTGCTAATGAAGTCCACAATGGTGAGAAAATTGTGTTCTGTCCTTATTGCAGCCGTATTCTTTTCTATCAGGAAGTGGAGGAAGGTGAGACCGAATACTTCCACCTGGATGACACAGGAAGCCTTTCTGACATCGATGATGCTTTTGATGAGGATGAAGATAGCGAATACGAAGATAATTCTGAAATGTCTGACCGTGATGACAGCGATGACATGAAGAATCTTGATGATTTTGATTAATACAGGGGCAACAAAACCGTATTCATACTTTGAATTCTCAATTTATGAATGAGGAAAGTCCGGGCTCCTTCGGAAAAGATGCCGGATAATAACCGGGCAGGAGTAATCCTGACAGAAAGTGCCACAGAGAATATACCGCCTGTATAGGTAAGGGTGAAAAGGCGAGGTAAGAGCTCACCGGGTTTCCGGTAACGGGAACCGCAAGGTAAACCTCATCTGGAGCAAGGACAAGCAGTAACGTTTAGACCGATATGTACCAAGGTTTCGGCTTGCCGTCATCTATGGTACAGCGTTACGGGTAGTCCGCTGGATATGCGGTGTGAGTCGCATACAGGATAGATGGTTTTGCATTTTTCAACTGAAAGATGTGACAGAACCCGGCTTATTATTGCCTCTGTTTTTCTTTTTTTTCGAAAACAGGTCTATGATCCTGTTTTCTTAATTCTCGTGGGGTGGGGAACAATGAAGGACAGGGCGTCATTTCAGACATCTGTTGTAAAAAGAAAACATTTCTCCCTAAGAAAACTGATATTTTCAGTTTTGATAGTCATTGTTACTATTGCTGTCCTTTTTTTTGGTATCCGCTTCCTTTTGTCGAAATATGCTGATTATCCGACGCTTTCAAAAGTCTATGACGCTTGGGATAAACAGGATTACCAGCTTGTCCGCGATTTAACTGATAAACTTATAATAAACAACCCCTCAGATGGAACTGCTTGGGCATACAAGGGTTACTCGCTTTTCTTCATGTCTGTTTCTGACAATGATACGGCAACAGCCCGTGTCTTTCTTGAAGATGCAATCGTTGCTTTAAGGATGGCTCTAAGAAATGCTCCGGCAACCTTGAAGCCGCAGGTCCAATATGTTCTTGGGAAAGCATATTTTCATAAAAATTTTCTTTCTGCCTATCACTATTATTCCGATCTTGCTGTATACTATCTAACAGAAGCAGAAAAAAGCGGAATTGCTGCTGATGACATACCTGAGTATTTAGGCTTGTGCTACGCACAGCTGTCTATGCCAGAAGAAAGCATCGCAGCATTTTCCGAAGCTCTTTTTATCAATGATACTGATGAGCTTCGTTTCGCAATCGCAGAACAATATATAAAAAATGAACAGACGGAAATTGCGAAACAATATCTTTTCAGGATAAAATCAAATACGGCTGATGAGATGCTGCAGTTAAAAGCATGTATGCTTCTTGCCGATATATATTTGAATGAAGAGAGCTATACAGATGCTTACAATGAATATCAATTTATTTTGGAAAAAAATCCAAATAATGCTGACGCATACTATGGAATTGGTATAATATATGAGAAGCAAGGTGATACAGCAAAAGCCAGAGCAGAATGGAGAAAAGCCTTGAAAATCCAGGGTAATCATAAGGGTGCTCTGTCCAAGCTCGGATGACATGAAATGCTGAAAGGCATATGATATAAACAAAAGGGGATAAAAGTGGGATTTCTTGATAGGTTTTCAACTGATATTGGAATAGATTTAGGAACATGTAATACACTTATATATGTAAGAAATAAGGGTATTCTTATTAACGAGCCCTCTGTAGTCGCTGTTGAACGAGGTACAAAGAACGTAGTTGCCGTAGGTGCGGAAGCAAAACGTATGCTATGGAAAACTCCTGGTGATATTCTTGCAATCCGTCCTATGGCTGATGGTGTTATAGCGGATCTTGACAGCACTGAAAAAATGATCCGTTATTTCATCTCTAAAATAATACCAAAACATAAGCTTATCAAGTCGATGAGAATGAAAATCGGAATTCCCAGTTGTATCACTGATGTTGAGAAAAGAGCTGTTCAGGAAGCTGCCCTTAAATCAGGAGCTAAGGAAGTCCAGGTTATAGAAGAGTCTTTGGCGGCTGCTATCGGAGCCCAGATTCCTATTCATGAACCTGCAGGTCATATGGTTTGTGATATAGGTGGAGGAACCACAGAAGTTTCGGTGATATCTTTGGGCGGAATGGTAGTGACCAGTGCTATCCGTTTGGGAGGCGACGAGTTTGACGAGGCTATCATAAAGCATGTCAGAAGTGTCCACAACCTTATTATCGGACAGCAGACAGCTGAACGCCTGAAAATCGAGATTGGCAATGCCTGTCAGCCCACCCAGGACATAAAGACAGAAAAAATGGAAATAAAAGGTGGTGATGCCATAACAGGTCTTCCTCGCCGTCTTGAAATAGATTCTGTAGAAGTAAGGGAAGCCTTGAAGGATCCTGTCACCCAGATTGTTGAAGAAATAAAAAGAACTCTGGCTAAAACACCTCCGGAACTCGCTGCGGATATTGTTGAGCGGGGAATTGTTATGACAGGAGGAGGCTCTCTCTTAAAGGGACTGCCCGCTCTTATCCAGAAAGAAACAGGAGTTCCTGTATTCTTAGCCGAGAAGCCTTTGGAAAGTGTGGCTATCGGGGCCGGTCAGGCATTTGAATTATTCCGCGATATGTCATCGGATCGTAGTATTTATGATAATTTAAATAACTGACATCCAATATGGCAGATAGAAACCGCAGAAAAACACTGAAAAATCCTCTCCTTTTCTTGATTTTGTATGTATTTGTCGGGGGTTTTCTGCTCGCGATGTCATCAGGCAGTTTTGTCATAAACTTCAAGGAATTGGCATTCTCGGCAATATCTTCTGTACAAAGAGGTGTTAATTCTGTCTATACAGGAATAACAAACTTTTTTTCTTCTGTCGCGGAACTCGCTCAGCTGAAAAAAGACTACGAGTTACTCACCGAGAAGCTTGAAGATTACAAATACCTGCAAAGAAATAATGTTGAGATACGAAAAGAAAATGAAAGATTAAAGGAACTTCTGGATTATACAGAAACCTTGCCTTATGATTACTGCACAGCACAAATCATAGCAAGGGATCCCAATGCAAACTATTCAAGCATAACAATAAACAAAGGAAGCAAAGATGGGATAGGTAAAGGAATGCCTGTGATAGCCGTTCAGAACGGGAGTGTAGGTCTGGTCGGAAAGATTATTTCAGTTGGTCCTTATACAAGCATGATACTTCCCATATATGATTACCAATGCAATATTTCTGCAAAAATAGAAAAGACACGAGATATAGGGATTGTCTCCGGCAATGGATACAACATCGACTATCTTACTATGAGCTATATAAAAAAGCGTGTAATCGATGAGATTCAATACGGGGACGTAATTGTAACATCAGGCGAGAACGACAATTACATGAAAGATATTCCCATAGGAACTATCTCATATTTTTCTCCCCTCGATTACGATAATTCCTTGGAGCTTCAAATTGTTCCTGTCATTGACTTCAACAGACTGGAGAACGTTATAGTTGCGAATTTTAAAAATCTTGCGATTATGGATTAATGGCATATGAAAACCTTTTTGACTTGTTTTCTTTTTATTTTTTCTTTTCTCTTCTTTGAGACCGCAATTCTTACTAATATAGTTTTTCTACCTGTTATTCCTGACTTATTGCTCCTTTTCACAGTCTATGTTTCTATACATAGAGGTTCCTTGATAGGGGAGACGACAGGCTTCTTCTCAGGATTTTTCCTTGATGTATTGAGTGCCTCTCCATTAGGTCTGAACGCTTTGCTTCGTACCTTTTTAGGATTTTTCGGCGGGCTATTCTTCCTGATACTCAATACAAACGGTTTCTTCATTCCTTTTTTCCTTGGTATCAGTGCAACATTAGTAAAGGCCCTATGGCAGCAGATTATTTCTTTTTTCTTCCCGAACATAGTATACACCTACGATTTTCTTAGTGTTAACGTATGGCTTGAATGTTTAATCAACGGGTTATTGGCACCTGTTCTATTTTTTCTTTTCTCTAGGTTCCATTCTTTATCTGAAGATCCTGCGGAAACGATAAAGAATTCTACGCGTAAAATGAATAAGGTATAATTGATATGCTGAAAGTAATCCGTGCAACAGACTTACAGAACCAGATAGGAAGTACAGGAAAGAAAAAAGACAAACTGTTTATAATTTCAATTATTGTCCTGGTCTCTTTCGTATTCTATCTACTCATCCTTTTTAAGATGCAGGTGGTGGAGGGAGCTGGATACAGGATGGAGTCAACGCTTGTAGCCCAGCGTACAAAAACTCTTCCTGCACAAAGAGGTGAGATTTACGACAGAAAAGCAGATTTACCAATAGTCAATAATATTGATTCCTTCGCAGTAGATATAGTTCCAGGGGAAACCGGGAATAAATATGACAGTGTAACAGCTCGTCTTGCCCAATATTTAGGAATGAGCAAGACAGAAATCGATAAAAAAATTCCGGTTTCCATGAGAAGCACATATACAGCTTATCAGATTAAATCAAATGTATCCTTCGAAGAAATCAACAATATTGCCGAGAATATCACTGATCTTCCAGGAGTCTCGTGGAGATCAAAGCCTTTACGGTATTATACTGAAACCAAATCCCTCTCCCATGTTATAGGATATGTAGGTGATATCGGGCCAGAAGAGCTTAAAGTTTTGTATAACAAAGGATATACAGGAACAAGTATCATAGGCAAAGCAGGAATAGAAAGCCAATATGATGAGCTGCTTCAAGGGACATCAGGTATTGAATACAGAACAGTCGATGTAAAGGGAAGGAATCTTTCCAATGCTCCTGTGACAAAAACTCCTGAAATGGGGAAAAACCTTGTTCTGACCATAGATTTAACTACACAGCATCTTGTTGAGGATGCACTTGGAGAGAGGATAGGAGCAGCCGTAGTTTTAAAACCCTCTACGGGAGAAGTCCTTGCTATGGCATCCTATCCTTATTATGACGCTAACCTTTACAGCTCCAGACCGGATGCAGCAGAGCTAAAAAAGCTTGAAAGCAATCCTAACTCTCCCTTTTTGAATCGTGCTGTAAACGCTGCTTATCCACCCGCTTCAACTTTCAAAGTCATTATGACAACTGCTCTTCTTTGCGAAAAGACTTTCCCAGCTGATCAAACGATAGAATGTACGGGAATAATGAATTACGGCGGCCGCTCATGGAAATGCCATATTTATGAGAAAGGAACCCATGGAGCACTTGATCTGAAAAACGCCCTTGCCCAGTCATGTAATATTTATTTCTGGACTATAGGTCGCGATTATCTTGGTGTGGATAGAATATCTTCCTATGCAAATGATTTTGGTTACGGACTACCTCTTGGAATAGACCTTCCTGTATCAAATGATGGTTTCGTTCCGACTTCTCAATGGAAGGAACGACGATATCATCAGAAATGGATGGACGGAGACACAATGAATATGTCCATAGGGCAGAGCGACACGCTTGTCACACCTCTTCATGTCGCAGATATGATGTCAATGATAGTAAATGAGGGAGTTATATATAAACCACATTTATTGAAAGAGATAAGGGATCCTGCGACAAATGAGATTATAGAGTCAATAGAACCAGAACCAATGTACACCATGGACCTGGATACAAGTATCTGGAAGGAAGTAAAAACAGACCTTCGCTATATGATTACCGATGGTTCTGCCCAATATCCTTTGACAAATAAGATAGTCCAAATCGCCGGGAAAACAGGAACCGCAGAGGTAAGCGGATATACAGACAGCTGGCATTCATGGTTTGTCGGCTATGGTCCATATGATGGGGAGCCAGAGGATGCTGTAGTAGTTGTCGTGCTTGTCGAGGCGGCAAATAAGTGGGAATGGTGGGCTCCCTATGCCTCAAATATAATATTCCAGGGAATTTTCGCGAATCAGACTTATGATGAAGCCGTGAAAGCATTACATTTCACAAATATCGCAAAACCAACAGGACGTCAGGAATAATATGAAATTACGTTTTTTCGAGCATTTTGACTTACTTTTGTTAATCCCTGTTCTCATTTTGATAACCATAGGCGTTTTTTTTATTTATTCTTCGCGTATCGATTCAAGTGGCGTATTGGTTTCTGATGAGTACATAAAGCAGATTATATTCGCTTCCACAGGATTACTTCTCATGGTTGCCTTCGCTCTATTTGATTACAGACGATTTGAAAGAATCTCTAAATATTTTTTCTTTGCTCTTCTTGCTGTCCTTTTGTATACTCTGTTTTTCGGGAAAAGAGTCAACGGGGCAAGATCTTGGATTGGTTTCGGAAACACAGGAGTCCAACCATCAGAACTAGGAAAAATACCTTTTTTACTTTTTTTTGGTTACATGCTTGAAAAAACAGAACAGATGAGTTCTCTAAAACGGTTTCTTCTTCTTTGTTTGGTTTTGGCTTGCCCTGTTTTTCTGATTCTTCTTCAGCCAGACCTAGGAACAGCCAGCGTTTATATACCTATCTTCATTGTAATGTGCTTCGTTGCAGGTATACCAGTGCGATACCTGCTGCTTTGCGGCATAACAGCAATGCTGATGATTATATTCACTGTACTCCCCAGCGTTGAGGAAATGATTCTGAAAAGAACTCTGCCCATCCTGGCTGTTCTTCGTGATACGAAATTACGACTTATAGTTATTGGTGCGGTAGGTTCCATTTGTATTTTAAGTTTGTTTGGATACGTGTTTTTCAAGAAAAGATATTTCTACTGGATAGCTTACATCTCAGGTATTTTTTCCATTGCCTTGATTCTTGCAATACCGGCCGGCAAAGTATTGAAGCAATATCAAATTGAAAGGCTCATTATTTTTCTTGAGCCTGACATAGATCCTTTGGGAGCAGGATGGAATATCATCCAATCAAAGCGAGCTATAGGCTCTGGAAATCTTTTCGGACAGGGCTTCCTAAAGGGAACGCTAAGTCACCTCCGTTACCTGCCTCAGCAAAGCACAGATTTTATTTTCAGCATTATCTCTGAAGAATGGGGATTTGTCGGTGGTTTTATAGTATTCTCTATGTACATAACCATAATATTACGTATTGCTTTCATAATAAAGAACACAACAAGCGTATATGGATATTACGTCGCAGCAGGCATTATGTTCATGTTTTTCTATCATTTTATAGTCAACGTCGGAATGGCAATGGGAATAATGCCGATCACAGGAATACCTCTTCTTTTTCTGTCATATGGTGGTTCACACTTGTGGACATCTATGATAGCCATAGGTATCCTAATGAGTATCAACTACAGGCGTCTCGATTTCAACACAGCATTCTGATTATCAGAGATGACTTTTCGGAGTAAAAAATGACTCACATTAATCCATTAGAAGTTTTCGGAGACTCTCTGCTTGATGTACAAAATCCTTTAAGATATTTGGGAGGTGAATACGGACAGACTGTAAAAAATGATGACATCCCTTTCACCTTTATAATGGCTTTTCCTGATTTATATGAAATCGGAATGAGCAATCAAGCAGTTCATATTCTTTATAACGGTTTGAACAAAAGTTCGAGAATCCGTTGCGAGCGTGTTTTTACACCAGATACAGATTTTGAGCAGCTGCTGAAGGAAAAGAATGTCGGCCTTTTTTCTTTGGAGACAGGAATACCAATAAAAGAAGCTGACTGTATTGGTTTTTCCATAGGTTACGAGCTGGGTCTTACAGGAGTATTCACTATACTGGAATCTGGTCAGATCCCTGCATTAAAAAAGGAAAGAGATGATTCTCATCCTATACTTATTGCAGGTGGTTGTGGTGTAACGAACCCGGCACCCTTTACGGACTTTTTGGATGCTGTTTTCATAGGAGAGGCAGAGGATGAGTTTTACAAGCTTTTTGAAGAATTAGCTCAGAAAAAACAAGAGGGATACTCAAAGAAAGAGCTCTTGAGACTACTTTCTGAAAACAAGCATGTTTGGGTGCCCGGGAAAAAAGCTGAAAAAGCTTTTGATAAGCAGTTCGGACAGTATCTACCTGAAAAAAACTTTTATCCAGTCCCAACAATAAAACCTGTTCAAAATCATGGCGTAATAGAGATTATGAGGGGCTGTCCAAACGGCTGCCGTTTCTGTCATGCAGGAATATACTACAGGCCCCAAAGAGTGAAAAACCCTAAGTTTATACTACAAGAGGCTGAAGCTCTTGTAAAAGAGGGCGGATTCAGGGAAATAAGCCTAACATCCCTTTCCTCAGGGGATTTTCCGTATATTGACAGGCTTTTAGATATTCTTACAAAAAAGTTTTCCAGCGCAAATGTTTCTTTCCAGCTTCCTTCCCTGAAAGTGAACAGTTTTACATTGCCTCTTTTGGAAAAAATCTCTGAAGTACGTAAAAGTGGTCTTACCTTTGCGGTAGAGACTCCATCGGAAGCATGGCAATTATCCGTAAATAAAGAAGTCTATACGACAAAGCTTGTGGAAATAATAGAGGAAGCAAAAAAAAGAGGATGGAACAAAGCCAAGTTCTATTTCATGATAGGACTTCCTCCTGCAAACGATGAAAGACACAAAAGCAAGCAGAATAATCCAAAAACCGAGGAGCAGGAAATCGTTGATTTTCTGCTTGAGATACAAGAAAGAACACACATCCAATGCTCTGTGAATGTCGGTACCTTTATTCCCAAGCCTCATACCCCCTACGAAAGGGTGAGACAACTGACAATGGAAGAATCCAGACAGAAAATGGATTTTATCCACAAATCACTTCCAAGAGGAAGGTTCAAGGTAAGTACTCACGATGAATTTGTCTCTTTCGTTGAAGGAATCATTTCCAGAGGGGACAAGCGTTCAGGTCATCTTTTCTATTCTGCTTTTAAAAAAGGCTGCAGGCTTGATGCTTGGGAAGACCATATGAGAAAGGATTTATGGGAAGAAGCCATAAAAGAATCGGATTGGAACGTGGAGCAGGAAGTTACGAGAGAACGTGGGGATGAGGAGATTTTACCCTGGAATGATATAAGCCTGGGAGCGGGGCCGGTTTTCTTTAAAAGAGAATTCCAAAAATCAGTTAATCAAGAAATGACATCTCCCTGTTCTGAACACTGCAAAGCTCCATGCGGTGTATGTAATGTACAGAAAAATATACATGTTAACACTGGTAAAACAGAAGAAGAATTCGACACCCTGCCAGAAGAGCTGAAGAACAGCTGCATAACGACTATTCCCATACGAGAAAACAATATACCTCTTCTGTACAGAGTTATATTCTCTTTCAGAAAGAGTAATGAAGCCCAATTTGTTCCACATCTGGCCATGCAGGAAATGCTTCACAAAACCTTCCTAAGGGCAGAGCTTCCTGTTATTTTCACAGACGGTTTCAATCCTGTTCCCAGGATGGAACTGGCGACCTGCCTTTCATTAGGCATAGAAAGTCTGGATGAAATAGGCTCCTGCCTTTTGCGCACAGAGGTTAGTCAATACGATTTCCAAGAAAGAATGAATAAATTTCTACCAAAGAATTTTGAGATAAATAAATGCATCATATATCCTGTGACCAGAAAGAAAAAAAGAGTCTCTCTCGCGACACAGCTGTATGGTTCCCGATACATCTATAACTTTACAGATAAGTACAAAAAGAAAGCAGATGATTTTTTCAAAAGCGACAATTTCAAAGGCTTGAAAGATAAATATGGCATTCAAGAGAGCCGACAAGATGAGGGAATCTACTCAGTAGAGGCGAGCTTTCAAGGTGACAGACCCCTAAGGGATGCAATCGCTGACTTTTTTGGAAATAAAATACATAAGGTCATCCATATCAAAAAGATTAAAACACTAGCAAAGAATGAGCACGGAGAAGCCCTTGATTATTTTGACAGGTTCTCTTATCTTGCCTCTCTTCACAATGTCTATTTGGCTAAGGCTTATAAGGAACTTGAGATTTTTGACGCAGAAAGCTGATCCATATTGACAAAAAAAAACAGTAGTGATTTAATAAGCACAGTTTTTAGGACATTAAAACGAATGACATTTAACTTTTATTACGACACATTTTACTTTTACTCATTTTATTATTACTCAGACAGTGGGTTTTAAAGTGATTGGTGTGTATTAAAGTTACTTGTTAGTAAACTATAAGAAAAGAAACCGCACGGTCACTTCCGGGCGGTTTTTTTTTTGCAAAAGGTTAAAAGAGGTGTTTTTATGATAGCAGTCATTAAATCCGGAGTCAGTCAGGAGCAGATCAACAATCTTATAGAGTGGTTTAAAACTCAAGGTCTGAAAGTTCATATATCAGAAGGTGAGTTCAAGACAGTACTTGGACTTGTAGGTGACACGACAAAGGTCGACATAGATCTGCTCAAAGGACTTGATATTATCGAATCCGTGACACGTATTACGGAACCCTTCAAAAAGGCAAATCGTAAATTCCATCCTGATGACACAATTGTGGATGTAAACGGAGTAAAAATCGGAGGTGGAAATTTCGCTCTGATTGCTGGTCCTTGCTCTGTGGAAAGCAAGGACCAGATTATCGAAATAGCAAAGGCTGTAAAAGCTTCCGGTGCTAAACTTCTGCGGGGGGGAGCCTTCAAACCCAGGACTTCACCCTATGACTTCCAGGGACTAAAGGCAGAAGGCCTTGAGCTTCTTCTTGAAGCCAAAAAGGCCACAGGGATGCCCATCGTAACAGAAATTATGAGTCCAGATCACATACCACTCTTTGAGAACGTGGACTTGATACAGGTAGGTGCCCGCAACATGCAGAACTTCGAGCTATTGAAGGCACTTGGAAAACTGGACAAACCGATTCTCCTGAAAAGAGGTCTTGCAAATACCATGAAAGAGTTTCTCATGAGTGCTGAATATATTATGGCAGGCGGAAACGAAAAGGTTATCCTTTGCGAAAGAGGTATTAGGACCTACGAGACATACACCCGCAATACTCTTGACCTTTCTGCAGTACCCATGCTCCATGAGCTTACCCATCTTCCCGTAATAGTAGATCCCTCCCATGCGACAGGAATCGCAAGGATGGTAAAACCTATGGCTATGGCGGCAGCGGCCTGTGGCTCCGACGGAATCATGATAGAAGTACACAACAATCCTCCCATGGCTCTTTGTGATGGTGCCCAGTCTCTTACTCCTGAACAGTTCGACGATGTTGCAGAACGAGTTAAGAAAATCCGGGAGGTGATTTAATTGACCATCGGTATAGTCGGGCTCGGTCTAATAGGAGCCTCTTTCGCAAAAGCATACAAAGAAGCAGGCTGGAAAGTCCTGGTTCATGACAGGGATAGCTCTGCTGTCCTCATGGGGAAAATAGCAGGCTTCGTGGATGACGAGCTTGTCGAGAGTGGAAAAGAAGGATGCAGTCTTAAGGACTGTGATCTGGTCCTTATTTGTGTATACCCACAAGGAACTATAGATTACGTTAAGAAGAATGCTCTTCATTTCCGCAAGGGAGGTCTGGTCATGGATTCAGGCGGAATAAAAAGGGCGGTATGCGACGAATGCTTCAAGATTGCTGACAAAAACGGCTTCCTTTTTATTGGTGCCCACCCAATGGCCGGCAATAAGTACTCAGGATTGAAACATTCCAGGGCAACCCTTTTCAAAGGAGCCCCTCTGGTCATTGTCCCCCCGAAATTCGACGATATGAAGATTCTTGACAGAGTAAAGGAGATAATGGCTCCTGCTCAGTTCGGCAGCTTCTGTCTTTCCCATGCAGACAAACATGACCAGCAGATTGCATTCACATCTCAGTTGGCCCATGTGGTCTCAAACGCCTACGTAAAAAGCCCTACAGCAACGGAACACCACGGCTTCTCTGCAGGCAGCTACAAGGATCTTACGCGGGTCGCATGCCTTAATGCCAACATGTGGTCTGAATTATTCCTTGAGAACAAGGATAATCTTATAAAAGAAATAGATAATCTTATCTCTGAGCTTTCAAAATACAAAGAAGCTATGATAAAAGACGACAGAAATTGTCTTGAGCAGCTTTTGGAAGATGGAAGTAAGAGAAAGACAGAGCTTGACGGATAGAAGGGAGTAAAATAATCATGGAAACAATCTGCGTAAAAGTCACAAATGAGTATAAGGTTCTTGTGGGTGGAGGGCTGCTGAAAAAGTCAGGAAGCCTGATAAAAGAAACAGACAATAAAATACAGAAAGTCCTTGTAGTTACAGATACAAATGTACACAAGCTTTATATGTCAGAACTTAAGGCATCATTGGAAGCCTCCGGCTTTGAATTTTTTGAATTTGTTTTTGAAAGCGGTGAACAGAGTAAAAACCTGGAAACTGTATCTAAAATACTTTCAGAACTGGCTGACAAGACTTTTACGCGGACAGACGCAGTCATAGCCCTGGGAGGAGGGGTGGCCACTGACATAGCAGGCTTCGCCGCATCAATTTTTCTCCGGGGGATCAAGGTTTATCAGATACCCACATCCCTCCTTGCCCAAGTGGATGCCTCTGTGGGCGGGAAAACAGGTGTAGACCTCCCGCAGGGCAAGAACCTGGTGGGTTCTTTTTATCAGCCATCCCTTGTAATAATAGATACAGACCTTTTAGCCTCACTTGATGACATTCTATTCACCGAAGGCATGGCTGAGGTCATAAAATATGCCTTCATAAGTGATGAAAAACTGTACTATGCTTTGCAAAAAAAGGTCACGAAAAAATCTCCTGAGCTTGTCCAAATCGTATCTGAATGCATCAGAATAAAGGCTGACATAGTCTCTAAAGATGAGAAGGACAATGGTCCCAGGCAGATACTGAACTTTGGTCATACCATAGGCCATGTCATAGAAAAGCTCAGCAATTATAGGGTCTCCCATGGCTTCGCTGTGGCCAAAGGTATGGAAAGAATCTCCAGGAACAGCAGAATTCACGAGGAAATAGTCAAGCTCCTGAAAATCTATAATCTTCCCACAGACGATCCAATTTCAGCCCAGGAGATTATAAAAGGAGTTATGAACGACAAGAAAAAGCGGGGAGGAACCATTACCATAGCATTCGTAGATCAGATAGGTCATTGTGATCTCAGGACCATGAGCTTAGAAGAATTCGGAACTTACCTATGAATTACGCCATAAACATATCCTCCTTAAATTTGGAATGCGATGTTGTTCCGTCAAAATCTGTAGTTCACAGGCAGCTTATAATAGCCTTCCTTTCTGATACTCTTAAGGACAAGTCTGATACAAACATGATCTCACAGATAATAGAAGCAGCCTCTAGCGACAATGATGACATAAGGGCGACAAAAGCATGTCTGAAGGCTTTGTATGAGGCAGACAAAGAGCCGGAAAATAAGGATATATTAATGCCTTGCAAGGAAAGCGGCTCCACCTTAAGATTCATGCTGAGCGTCGGTACAGCATATCTCAACTATATGGGACTTTCCCAAAGCAAGCGCCTTGTATTCTTACCAGAAGGGCGATTAATAGACCGTCCCCAGGACCAGCTTATTGACTGCCTGGCTGGGCGGGGAATAAAGGTGGAGATAAATAAAGAAGAAGGGAAAATAACAGCATACGGAACACTGACAAAAGGCACTTTTGAGATTCAGGGAAATATTTCATCCCAATACATATCCGGGCTTATAATGGCTCTTATCTTGCTGCCAGACTATTCCGTACATCTGCAGGGACCTTTGGAATCAAAAGGATATTTTGAACTTACGATAAATACCCTAGAGAAAAAACACTTCAAGGTCCTAGAAAAGGATAAGGTATTCTCCTTAAAGCCAGAAAGGCTTGAGAAAGCAGATCATCAAACAGTCCAAGCCGAAGGAGACTGGTCCAGTGCTGCTTTCTTACTTTGCCTTGGGGCTTTAGCAGAAAAATCAAGGGTAAAGCTTGGTAACTTGGACAAAAATTCAAGCCAAAAAGACAAGGTAGTGATAGATATTCTTGATGAGTTGGGCATACATACAAGGTGGGAGGATGCTTGTGCGGTTCTTGAGGAAGACTGCTTCAGGGACCACAAGCAGGAAAGCAGAAAAACACTCCAGCTGGATGCCTCCGATTATCCAGATATAGTACCTTATATAGCTGTTGTGGCCGCAGCCTACGCAAAAGAAACACGTATAAGTAATATCGACCGCTTACGATACAAAGAATGCGACAGAGTCAAGGCTACAATCGACGCATTGGCAGCTGCAGGGGTAGACGCAGTAGAGCAGAATAGTGTACTCATAATAAAAGGCAAAAATCAATCAGAAATACGATGCGACACAATATCCATACAGACCTTTTCTGACCACAGAATTGCCATGATGGCATGTCTTATTGCCGCATGGACAAAAAAAACTGTATTCATAGATAATAAAGACTGTGTGAACAAATCATTTCCCAGACTTTTTGAACTGCTGGATGAATCAAAGAAAGCCTGAGAACAAGGGGAAGAAAATGTCAGAATATAACTGGTATAAGGGTGATAAACTGAAAATCGGTATCTATGGAGAATCCCATAGTCAAAGCATAGGAGTCCGTATGGAAGGCTTACCATACAGTAAGCTGGACAAGGAAGGACTGGCCACTTTTATGAAACGCCGTGCCCCTGGGCAGAATGACTGGTCCACACCTAGAAAAGAGTCTGACCAAGTGATAGTTGATGTACTGGAAGAAAATCTGTTTGAGGCTCATATCCTAAATACCAACATCAAGCCCCATGATTATTCAAATCTGCTTAGAACCCCTCGGCCATCCCACGCTGACTTCACAGCCCGCCTGAAATACGGAGAATCCTTCAACTCCTCAGGCGGGGGTGCTTTTTCGGGCCGCCTTACAGCCCCCTTGTGCGCAGCAGGCTTTCTTGCCATGTCCTACCTTGGGGAGAAGGGCATTCGTATAAGCTCCCATATTAAATCTATCGCAGGAATAAAGGACAATTCTTATGAAGACAATTTCCTTGAAACAGACACAAAAGAAGCTCTAAATAGAGAAAAGGTCTTTTTAGGAGCCTTGCACAAGGTTTCGTCAAAGCGTTTCCCAGTGATTGAAGACAAGCAGGGAGAGCTTATGAGACAAAGGATAGCAGAGGCCAGGGCAGACAATGATTCTGTGGGAGGAGAGATCGAAGTTGTCATAGAAGGCTTTCCTGCTGGTATAGGTGGGCCCATATTCCAAGGAATAGAAGGACGAATCGCCTCTATTTGCTTTGCCGTTCCCGCATGCAAGGGAGTCGAATTCGGAAATGGTTTTGCAGCTGCTTCCCTCAGAGGCTCCCAAAACAATGACAGCCTACAGTATGTGGATGGAGAGCTTAGGCTTGCAAGCAACAGGAGCGGAGGTATTCTTGGAGGTATAAGTGTAGGTGGAAGTGTTGCTCCCATAGTTTTTTCAGTAGCAGTAAAACCTACACCAACCATAGCAAAGGAACAGGCCACAGTGGACTTAGAAAGGAAAGAGAATACCACAGTAAAAGCGCAGGGACGTCATGATCCTTGTATAGTTCCCAGGGCAGTTCCAGTTTATGAAGCAGTAGCAGCTCTGGCACTTGCAGATATTCTATAAGGAAAGAAATATGGAAAGGGAAGAAGAGCTAAAAGCTCAAAAGGATGCAAAGCTTAAAGCACAAAAAGATGCAAAGCTTAAAGCATTACGATTAGAGATGGACAAAGCTGATGAGGCACTTTTGAAGGCACTGGCGGAAAGAATGCTGGTGGCTGAAAAAATTGGTCTATTGAAAAAAGAAAGCGGTAAAAATGTTCTTGATGCTAAAAGAGAAAAAGAAAAGCTTGAGGCAATCCGAGAGAAAGCAGATGAAAGGTCAAAACCTTATATTGAAAAGATTTATTCTGTTTTATTTGAAGCATCAAGAGATTTACAAATCAAGGTGGCAGAAAAAAAATGAAATTCGGCGTCCTAGGAAAAAGTCTTCCTCATTCATATTCACCCAGAATCCATAAGGAATTCGCTGATTACGATTATACTATCCTTGAAAGAAATGAAGAAGAAGTAAAAGCAATTTTTGAAGGAAAAGAAAAGCTGGATGGCTTCAATGTAACTATTCCTTATAAAAAGCTGGCAAAGGAATTGTGCAGCGAGCTTTCTCCAGAAGCGGAAGAAATCGGTGCAGTGAATACTGTAATAGCCTTAAAGGACGGTACTTTCAAGGGCTTCAACACTGATGTGTATGGTTTCGTATACATGTTGAGACACGCAGAAATTGAAGTAAAAGGCAAGCACTGCCTGATTCTGGGTACAGGAGGTGCAAGCGCTGCGGTGAAATATGCCCTTGGCCAGCTGGGAGCCGCGTCTATAAATCATTGCTCCCGTACAGGAGAAATCAATTACGGCAATGTTTATGCTGTCGCAAAAGCCAGTGAAATTATCGTAAACACCACACCTGTGGGAATGTATCCTGATGTAGATATTAATCCCATTGACCTGTCTGAATTTCCAAAGCTTTATGCAGCAGCGGATGTAATTTACAATCCATCCAGAACACGTTTTCTGGAGCAAGCAGAAAAGCTAGGTGTGAGGCATGCAGGAGGATTAATCATGCTTGTAGCACAGGCTTACAAGGCTTGCATCGTATTCAGAGGAGGGGATTTTTCACTTGAGTCCACCGGGGACAAAGAGAATCAACTAATAGAGAAAGTGACCCAGCTTCTGGAAGCTGAAATGAGAAACATAACCCTTGTGGGAATGCCCGGGTCCGGTAAATCTACTATCGGAAAAAGAATTTCTGAAGCCCTGAATCGTAATCTCATAGACCTCGACGATGAGTTCTTCAATGAATACGGTCAAAAGCCGGCAGATATAATATCCAACAAGGGTGAAGCTGTCTTCAGAGAAATGGAGACCGATTTGGCAAAAAAAATACTGCCTAAATCCGGTCTTGTAATCTCAACCGGTGGCGGTATAGTAACAAAAAAAGAAAACTTTTTTTACTTACGAACAAATTCAAAGGTTATCTACATAAAGCGTCCTTTAGAAACATTAAAAAAGCAGAATGTCTCAAACAGGCCCTTATCCAGCAGCATCGGTGTTGAAAAGCTTTACGAACAAAGAGCAAAGCTCTATGAAGCTGTCAGTGATGAAATCTGGAATCTTCCTGATTATACGGCCGGAGATGCTCTTATATCTTCATTTATAAAGAATTTAAAGGAGAAATGATTTTATGTTTAATTTTTTAGTTCTTAACGGACCAAACCTAAATATGTTGGGTATCCGGGAACCGTCAATATACGGCAGCAAAACCTACAAAGACTTGATTGACATGATAAAAAAACACTGCGATGAACTCTCCATCAATGTAGAATGTTTGCAGAGCAATTCCGAAGGCGGCTTGATTGATATCATCCAAAAAGCTTATTTCGATAAAATCGATGGAATTATTTTCAATCCAGGTGGATACACGCATACATCAGTGGCCATTCTAGATGCGCTTAAAGCTGTAAATATACCCACGGTCGAAGTACATATTTCAGAAGTATCTGAACGGGAACCTTTCCGAAAACTGTCTTATGTCTCATATTTTGCCTGCAAGACAATAACTGGTCACGGACTCAAGGGGTATATTGAAGCCATAGATTTCCTTTATTTGCTTCTCAAAAATAAAAAAAATCCTCACCATGACCTCTGAGAAGGGCAAACATCAGCTTTCAATAATAAAAATAAGTATCTTTTTTTTACTTCCGATAATATATATTCTGTCTACCACAGCATATAGAAATTCATTTTTTTTAGGGCTTTGTAACCATCTATCTATATATTTATTCTATTCTTTCAGGCTTTCCCGTCAATAATATCCTGAGATTCAGCTTAACATAAGCACATATTTCCCGGACATAATTATGTAGAATATAAATAGCCGGACAAGGCGCTGATATTCCCTTTATGTCAGAAAAACCCATGCGATAAGCCAGTCTCTCAGCTCGACGCAAATGGAAACGACTGGTTACGATTACTGTAGTAGCATCAAGAATATTCCGGAGACTTATTCCTTTATAAGACGCAAGCAATTCGCAACTAAACTGAAAATTCTGAATAGTATCAAGGGCCTTGTCTTCCACCAATATCCGGTCAGCCTCAACCCCAGCAGCTACAAGCTGTTTTTTCAGCTCTGGAGCCTCAGCATACGGGAGCCAGTCAAGCTTGCCCCCAGTGACCACACAAAGGCAACCAGGATGTTCATTCAGATACTCTGCAGCTGCTTCAACCCGTCTTAATACAGTTGCAGGCAAGCTTCCGTCCTTGCTTATTCCACCACCAAGAAGGATAAGATGTTCAGCCTCCTCATCAACAGAAGCTTCTACAGGATTCAATATAAAGACCAGATTTAATATAGAAATAGAAATAGCTATAGAGAAAAGACCTATAACTATGATTTTTATCCATTTTTTCCATATACTAAAAAAGGAATGCCCCTTTCTCAGCCTGTATATACCCACAAAAACAAGATAGGCTCCTAAGACAGACCAGATATGGGTGAAGGAAGTAAGATTATCCATGAAGGTTCCCGGATTCAGAAGAATCAAGGTCAAATCATAGCCTATACTGATTATTCCTAATAGTATTAAAAATATGCCCATAAATCCCTGCATTTTTTTCATTCTGAGAGCCTATTACACCAAAAGAGTCTCCAGCTTTTCCCTGATGAAAATGCTTTTCTCTTTCAAACCTATTTTTCCTGTCATCATGATTAGAACATTAGGCTTCATAGGATCAAGCTTCACAGCTCCACCGCTCTCTTTTATCAGTCTGAGGACTTTATCCACATTGATTTTTGAGACCTGGGCGAACTCTATCTGAACTCTTCCAGCCCTTTCCTTCAATACCGCGATATCAAGCTTCCTGCAGATTATACGTATCTCCGCCAATGCAAGCAGACTGTATACCTCATCTGGAATAGGACCGAACCTGTCCTCCAGCTCGCTGTATACACGCTCCAATTCACCTTTCGTGGATACGGCAGCGATTTTCTTGTATATCTCCATTTTAGTCTGAGAATTCTTTATATAGGAATCTGGAATAAAGCCTGTATACTCAAGCTCAAGCAGCACTTCATTCTCAGGTTCGTAATGCTCATCAGAAAGCCTCTGGATAGCACTTTCCAAAAGCCGGAGGTACATATCGAAGCCGACAGAATAAACATCACCGGACTGATCACGACCAAGCAAGTTGCCAGCACCTCTGATTTCCATATCCTTCATGGCGATTTTAAAACCACTGCCAAGCTCTGTAAAGTCACTTATTACCTGAAGCCTTTTCATGGCCACCTCAGACAGAGCCCTGTTCTCAGGATAAAAGAGATAGGCATAGGCTTTACGGTTACTTCTTCCAACGCGTCCCCTCAGCTGATAGAGCTGAGATACACCGTACATATCTGCCCTGTCTATAATTATGGTATTTACATTCGGGATATCGATTCCGTTCTCTATGATAGTGGTGGCCACGAGCACATGGAAACCACCCATCTTAAAGCGACGGAAAATATCATCAAGCTCCTGGGAAGTCATCTGCCCGTGAGCCACATCTATCATCATCTCAGGAACCAGCTTCTCAAGCTTAAGGCGTACCTCATGCAAATCCTCAACCCTGTTATGAAGGTAGAAGACCTGGCCTCCCCTTTCCACCTCCCGTCTTATGGCGGCAGCTACCCTGTCATCATTATAGCCGTCGATTACCGTCTCTATGGCCTGCCTGTTCTGAGGAGGTGTGGTAAGAAGGCTCATATCACGGATTTTCAAGAGGCTCATATGCAGGGTTCTCGGAATTGGAGTAGCACTCATGGCAAGGGAGTCTATATTCGTTTTCATTACCTTCAGCTTCTCTTTATCCTTGACACCGAAGCGCTGCTCCTCATCTATTATCATTAGTCCAAGATCTTTAAAGACTATATCCTTCTGGATAATACGATGTGTTCCTATAAGAATATCAATATCACCCCTGGAAAGCTTCTCCAGTGTTTTTTTCTGCTCAGCAGGAGGAACGAATCTTGAAAGCTGGGCTATACGGACAGGAAAATTCTCGAAACGGTTCTTGCAGGATTCATAATGCTGCTCAGCCAACAAGGTCGTTGGAGCAAGGAAGGCAACCTGCTTACCTCCCATAACTGCCTTGAAGGCTGCTCTCATGGCCATCTCTGTTTTTCCGTAGCCTACGTCACCACAGACCAGTCTGTCCATGGGAACAGGTTTTTCCATATCCTCTTTGATTTCTTTTGATACAGTTATCTGATCATCAGTCTCGGTATAAGGGAAAGCAGCCTCAAAGGCGGTCTGCCATTCTGTATCCTTGGGGAAAGCAAAACCCCTGGCCGCCTTTCTTTTTGAATAGAGCTGAATAAGCTTTTCCGCCAAATCCTCGACAGACTTCTTTACCTTGTTCTTTCTATTCTCCCAGCTTTTTGAGCCAATGCGGTCAAGCCGTGGGGAATCGCCCTCGTTTCCTATATACCGCTGAACAAGGTTTACTTGCTCTATAGGAATAAAAACAGTCTCTTCATCAGCATACTCAAGCTTGATATAGTCCCGCTCGTTTCCCATAGCCCGCACACGGTCTATTCCGAGGAAGCGGCCTATACCATAATTTACATGGACTACAAAGTCTCCTGGATTAAGCTCTACGAAGGTATCTATTACTGCGCTCTTGGCATGCTTAACAGAATGAGGTACGTGCTTACGGCGACCGAATATCTCATTTTCCTGGATGACACTTATTTTAAGCTCAGGAATTCCGAAGCCAGCAGATATGGGAAACGGTAGAATATGCAGGAATTCCTTTTGAGCAGTCCCTTTCAAAGCTTTTTTAACCGGATCCGTATTCTCAGGATGTATAAAATCGTGCAACAATTCATTCATTCGAAGGGCTTGGTTATCACTTTCTGCGAATATAAAAAGCTCCCAGCCATCATCTCTCAAGCTTTGAACTGTCTCTTTCAGATAATTTATATTCCCGAAAAAACTGTGGGGGGGATCACAGTCAATTTTCAGCCGTTCAGATCCTGTGACAGCATTCCCAGCTATGGTCCTGAAATAAATAGATTTATATTTTTCTTTTTTCAGAAAATCAAAGGGTACGAGTATTTTCTGAGGAGCAGGAACAGGTCTCTCTACTCTTTCTTTCCTATACAGACCAAGATATTCCCGGTCAAAGCTTTCCTGAGAATTATCCAACCTGTCATAATCAAAAAAAACAAGGGGGATATCCTCACTCATATAATCAATAACAGTATATCGTTTTTCGAATACAAGAGGATATAAAAGCTCCTCACCTTCCGTCTCATGATTAACAAGCAGCTCTGTCAGGAGAGAATCACATTTATCCTTGAATTTACCCACATCAGCTACTGGAACCTCTCCGTTCTCATTTTGTCCTACAACAGGAGAAAAAAGTGGTTCTAAAGCAGGTTCTAGTCCATGAACCATTTCATCCGTCCATATTATCTCTTTCATAGGATAGATAATAAGCTCATCAAAGCTTTTTGCGGATGTCTGAGTCTCCGGATCAAAGCTTTTTATATTCGAGATTGTATCGAAATCAAAAACTATTCTGTGGGCGAATTCCTCACCTGGCATAAAGATGTCAAGGACCTCTCCCCGCAATGTATATTCGCCCCTTACAGTTACACGGGGAACTCGTATATAGCCATGCTGTGACAGCTTTTCAGAAAGCTTCACAGGATCAAAGTCCATACCCTTTTTTACAGAAAAAATAAGCTTTTTCTCATATTCCGGATCAGGCACAGGTGTCATAAATGCTCTTTGCTGCATTATGAATACCCTGGCTTTATCACTTTTACTGCACATTTTCGCCAGGACAGAAGCTCTTTCTCCGAATATTACCGAACCTTTAGCGGCGGGTCTGTATGGAACCGTTCCCCACCAAGGAAGCTCAAGGATTTCTATAGAATCATCATAAGTATGAATATCCGTACAAATATCCTGAAGTTCTTTTGTTGTAGGAACAACGATTGCTATGTCTCTATTGGATTTTTTTATATATTCAGCGATAAGAAAACCAGAAAGGCCTCCTTGTAAGCCCTCCGCTTCTTTTGGAAAATCCGACTCTGACGAAAACATCTCCAGTACAGACTTTGATGTTGCCCAGGATGAAATTTTCTTCTGTAATAAAGTAGATAAGTTATTCATTTATTTTTCCGATAATAAAGTGAACCTGTTACAAGCCGATTTACTAGTACAGGTCAAAAAGTTCATTCCATGCAAGAGGATGTATTGTGAAACACAAAAGTATAATAATTATATCTGTTTTTTTATTTTTTGCACAGGCGTTTTTCGGTTACGAATCCACTGTTACAAGCACGAACAGATACGAGGGAATAGAAATTTCAATCCGTTATTACAACAAGACTGTCTATTACCCGGATGGAACGGACGATAATCCTATCAATGTGCATATCACTATTTCCAATAAGAGTACCGATACTTTCAGATTCAAACTTTCTGATGACAGGATGTTCAGCATAGATTTCAATGCCTTCACATCACGTAACTCAAAGCTTAATCAGCAAACGGAGCTTCAAAGAAAGAGAACCACAAGCAGGACCGTATATTTCCGTGAAATAATTCTTGAAAGCGGAGAAGAATACTCCTTCGTCGAAAACTTAAAAGATTACATAAATATTGAGACACCTGCTGTTTACTATTTTGAAGTTTTCTTCTATCCGGAATTATATAAATCAAAACAAAACTATCTTGTTTCGAACAGATTAAGCCTGGATATCCGTTCAGCACCCACAATTGTCTCTTCCAAGATGAATATATCAGCGGAGACCGCGGAGATTCTTAAACCAGAAGCAATCTCCCCCGACAAAGTGGTAGAACAGACAATAATCGCACGGCAACGGGATTTATGGGATTACTTCTTCCTTTATTTCGATGTTGAGCAGATGTTCATGAATAATGATGTAAGAGAAACTCGATATAGGAATGCCTCTGAAGAAGACAGGATAAGAATGATCGAGAATTACAAAGCGACTTTGATGCAAGACAGGATTGATACGGACATAGTCGCTGTTCCTGAAAGTTTTTTCATAGAAAAAACAGAATATAGTCAGACAGAAGGAACCGTCACTGTTCTTGAATGGTTCAACGAAGAGACTTATACCCGCAGAAAAAGATATACCTATTATGTAAGACAAAGAGACGGTATATGGCAAATATATAATTACGATGTAACGAATTTGGAGTCAGAATGATCGCATTATTGATATCTGGAAACATTGATGAATACGAAGCGATAAAAGAAGCTTTGCAGGAGAAAGATTACAGCTGTGTACATTACACAAGTTTCATGAAAGCTTATGATAATCTTGAGGAAATAGCTCCTGATATAGTAGTAATCAGTTCTCAGGATTATC
This sequence comes from Treponemataceae bacterium, assembly GCA_024680915.1. Taxonomy (GTDB): domain Bacteria; phylum Spirochaetota; class Spirochaetia; order Treponematales; family Treponemataceae; genus Treponema_I. The sequence goes on from JAILBN010000101.1 coordinate 68,289, forward strand.
CCAGACACTGGAAAATAATCGCCCTGGCTGCAAAAACGAATCCTGAGAAAAACATCAAGACCATATTGTTGGTTCAGGATGGCTTCAAAGGAGCAAAGGAAGCTCAGGCTCTTTCCGCTTATCCATTTACATATACGGATGCTGATAAAATAAACAAAACACTTTTTTTTGAACTGATAAATTCAATACAAAAAAGAGAGGATACAATGGATATAAGAGATTCAGTTAATTCAGTTAAACTTAATTATGATGAGTATTTTGATGAAGAGGATTTTCCAGCACCTACTGTCGCAGAATTATTATCCAGAGCGGAAGATGAATATATTTCCACCGGAAGCAAATGCAGCTTTATTTATATGAACCCCTCCGTCATGAGTTTAATCACCGGAAAAGTTGTTTCTTTCATTTATCCTGAAATATGCTTCAGACCTGACAGAAAGGAAGGTTTCCAATCCGTCTATATCGGTCAGATTCTAGATGATTGTTCATTAAAAACTGATATTGGCTTAAGTTCGGTAAAAGTATGCGTAACTGATATAACAGATACAATCACAATGCATATTTGTTAGATCCAGGTGCAAATTAATAATGGCTAAGAAACAGGCGAAATTTTTCTGTGAATTCTGTGATTCAGAAGTACCTTACAATGCAAAGGTTTGTCCCACATGCGGCCATTTTTTCTTGTCTGTACGTTGTCCGGTTTGCGGGAAAACGGGGAGCCATAAGGAATTCACCAACGGCTGTCCCCAGTGCGGATATGCATTCAATGGTGATAAATCCACTGCTCCACAAACAACTCCTGAGCAGATAACAAAAAAAACTGGTTTTGGGAAAGAAAAGCATTTTTTCAACGATGATGATTCAAAAGCCAGAGGAAGAAGAAGTTCTGACGCACTTCCCCTTTGGATATATGCAGCGACTTTCGTAGTCTTTGCAGGTATAATCATCTTGTTTTATAATCTTTTAAAATAAAAAAGAGCTGCCTTCTCAGGCAGCCCCTTTACTCTCAGACCAAGCTGAAGAAAAACTACTCTTTTACACCACCAATCGTCATACCTACAACGAAGTACTTCTGAACGAATGGATAAACTATAAGAATAGGAACAGCAGCCACAACGGTGATGGCACCTCTTATAGCAATAGGAGTTACCATGCTGGAAGCTGCACCAGAAGCGGCCGCAGCCGCGAGAGCGTTAGCATCAGCGGCAGAGTTACTCTGATTCATACTGGAATTGAGATAACTCATAAGAACATACTGCAAGGAATGAAGATTTTTCTTTGCGGAAGTGAACAAGTAAGTATCGAACCAGCTGTTCCATGCACCTACCGCGACGAAAAGTGAAATCATAGCTACAGAAGGAATAATAAGAGGCATGATTATCTGCATGAAAATTCTGAATTCATTGGCACCATCTATACGAGCTGATTCCACGAAACTGTCAGGAAGACCTCGAATATATGTACGAACAAGAATGAAGTTAAAAACATCAACGAGACAGGGCACAATGTAAACAGCATAGGAGTTAATCAGGTGCAGATACTTCATAAGCATATAACCTGGAATAACACCAGCATTTACATACATAGAGATAACTATGACACTGGTCAGAGGCTTTCTTATTACGAATTCCTTACGGCTTAAAGCGTAAGCCAACATAGATGTACAGAACACACAAAGAACAGTCTGTAAAATTGTCCTTGAAACAGAAATTATAAATCCACCAAATATATAATCTGTGGTAAAAAGAGATTTATAATTCTGTAATGTCCACTGACGTGGCCATAATTTTATTCCACCTTTTATAGAATCCAAACCATTATTGAAAGAAATAGCAACTGTATTCCAGAACGGATAAATTGTCACCACAACGATAAATGCAAGAATTATAAAATTACATACATTAAAAACAGTGTTCCAGATTTTTGTACGCCTTTTAGCGGCAAGAATTGATTGTCTATCTATCATACGAGACGCTCCTCTCCAAACATCCTGGCTAACCAGTTAGCAAAAAGAAGGAATAGGATATTAACGACATTCTTGAAAATTCCGGCTGCAGTCGCAAGTGAGAAGTTGAACAATTTGAAACCGTATTTAAGAACGTAAATGTCAATTATAGTGGTTGCATCCTGAATAAGACCATTCTGCAAGAAGAAAGGCATTTCAAAGTTAGCATCAAGGATATGTCCTGCGGACATGATCATCATGATGATAATCGTAGAACGTATTCCAGGAAGTGTAATATGCATTATCTTGCGGAAACGTCCGCAACCATCAATTTCTGCGGCTTCATACAAGTTAGGATCAATGGCTGTCATAGCACCAAGATAAACGATTGTATTCCAACCGACTTCCTTCCAAACATATGTCCAACCGACTATATGGTGGAAATACTTAGGAACTGATAACCAAAGAATAGGTTCCTTAATAAAACCAAGTGTTAAAAGTATTTCGTTAAGGATACCATCTTCAGCAGAAAGAATATTAGCAACCAGACCTGCAACGATAACCCATGACAAAAAGTGAGGCAAATACGATACAGTCTGCACGATTCTCTTTAAGCCAACATGTTTTACTTCATTTAATAATACAGCTATTGTAATTGCAGTTATATAACCAAGAACTGTACTGATAAGGCTCATAGCCACAGTATTCTTGAGAGAAAGTCTGAATTCTTCACTTTTAAAAATTTCAACGAACCACTTGAATCCGACCCAATCTTGCTGAGAAAAAGACTTGGCCGGTTTATAATCTTGAAAAGCCATTGTCCATCCCCAGAGAGGGGCATATCTGAATAGTATTACATAAAGGACAAAAGGCACTGACATAAAGACAAGAGCTTTTTGTTTTGAGAGCTTCTGCCAGAATGTCTGCTTATTTATTAGTCTTATGTTGTTTTCTGATTTCATAAAAGACACCTATAATGAAGGTCTGAAAAAGTCCGTGGGAGAAGAATAGTCCCACGAACTTTTTCTTAACAGCAGACATTATTAAAACATCTGCCGTCAGGATTTTTACTTAGTCCTTGAATCCGCCGAAAAGCTTAACACGATTGTCAAGCTGTCCCTGCATGAACTTATTGTAAGTATCTGTGAGAGGCTTCATAAGTCCAACATACTCAGCCCATGTTGCATCAAAGTCAGCAGGACTTCCCATAATCATCATAGGAAGATACTTTCTCTGGATTGTCTCGAAACCAGTCATAGCAACAGCTGCCTCACCTTCGAATCCGCCGTTCTCAGCAGATGGGTTACACTGCCACATTGGGTACCATCCAGCATTCTTTGGAGGATCGTTGTCCATAAGTTCTGCATAAGAACCTACGCCGTAAGCCTTCCAAAGTTCGATATCAACTGGTTTCTGAGCAAGCTCATATTCCCAAGGAAGATCGTCCATGCTTCTTGAGTATCCACTAGCAAGTGTACCTTCCAGCTTAGGAGCTTCCTCATGCCAGAGTTTAGCCCTGTTATGAAGAATCCAGTTAGGATCTTTCTGATCCTGGCGCTGCTGCTCTGTTCTTGAAGGACGTCCCTGAGCATCCAACTGCCAGTCTTCGCCCTCGAATCCCCAATAAAGTGTCTTCTGGTTCTCTTCTGTAAGCATCTCATCGATGAACTTAAGAATCTTGATTGTTTTCTCTTCACCACATTTTACAGTGAAACCGTAACCTCTCTGGAGGTTAGGAAGATCCTGGTCGCGGTAATGAGGTGTGATTGTCTCATCGAATACTACAGGAAGCGGACAATACGTTCTCTCGTCTTTTCCAGCTGTCCAGAGTGTCTGCTCTGGCTCACCCATGAACTGCCATCCCTGGATGAACATACCCAGAACGCGTCCCTGAGCGATCTTAGCATAGTACTGGTCACGTGTATCTGTGAAACATGCAGGATCGATAAGTCCTCTCTGATAGTAGCCGTTAGCAAGCTTGAACCATCTGTAAGCGTTCTCATCTGTGAAGTTGTCTGTATATACATATTTTCCGTCAACCAGGTCAACGTGTCCGTTACCATCGTTAGGATATCCAGCCAAGAAGTTCGGTGGGTTCCAAAGGTTGAAGGCTTCCCAGTCAGCTGTGATCATTGAGAATGGGATAGTAGGCATACCATCGATTGTAGGATATTTCTTAAGATATTTCTCAATAAGGTCGAAATACTGATCGATTGTCTTGATTACAGGATAGCCGAATTCCTTGAGAACAGCTTTCTGGATCCACCAACCATTCTGGTTGTAGTATGTTCCTGATGGTACACCATCGATTACACCATAGTTAGGAAGGCTGTATACGTGAGCTGTCTTGATAGAACCGTCATCAGCAATCTCTGAATCCTGGTATACAATCTGATCCCAGACAGATGCATAGTGCTTCATGATATTGGGGCAGTATTTCTCAACGAGAGGTTTGATGTCGATAAGGCATCCTGCACCCTGGAATTTCTCTGAATCAACTTCAACGAGATCAGGAAGGTCACCAGAAGCGATAAGAACACCAATTTTCTGGTCTTTGTCACCAACAAGGATATCCCATGTGAATGTCACACCGAATTTTTCCTCGAGCCATTTGTACATCTTGTTGTCAGCAGGTGGCTGCTGCTCATTCTGGATTGTGAATACAGAAATCTCAAGTTTTTCTGTTCCACCAGCGGTTTTCTTCTCTGTTCTTCCGCCTGCGAAAACAAGGCTGAAAGCGAGCATGAGCATTACTAATACGAGTAATGTTTTTCTCATTTTAACGTCCTCCTCTTTTAAGACTGTTTTTGAGTTTATTATAAAAACAAAGCACCATCACTAAAATAACGGCAACTTTATTTTTACATACAAGTTAGGCTAATTCAACTTCAAGGGCAAAAAAACATTAAAAATGGGCATTTTTTTACACTATAGTCTCATTATCCATATTTTCATGGCAATCTGTATCGAAAACCATTTTTTTAGGAGCCTTGGTATCAAACTTGCTCCAGCTCGGCAACCGCCGCGTTTCATAATCTATACCATTTGGATTACCTGTTTTTACAAAATTACACAGATAATTACACATTTGACGTGATACATCATAATGGATACCGGTAAACGGCCTCCAACACTTCGCTAAAGTCTCGAACCAGAACCACAAATCCACAGAATGGAACTTACCGGGATGATCCCAGCCAGGAATAGGAACATCAAATTCATAGAACCAGGTGTCGGTATCATATCCCTTCTTTTCAAGAAGCTTTCTGTATTGCCATACTCCATGTTTTATGGTGCTGATCATCTCATCAGAATCAGGTTTCCGGACTTTGAATTCATCAGTAGTCTGTCCGACTATCATAGGAACTGGTTCAAAAGATTTCTCTTCAAGACGATCGAAAAAATCCCCTTTAACGAACTTCCCATCACATACAGGAAGCCAGCATCTCACGGATTTGGCCCAACCTCCATACCCCTCCCATTTCTGAGCGATATATTCAGTTTCAAGAGAACGGGCTTCTTCAAGGTTCCTCACACCTAAAAAATTGAAAAAATCCAAGCCCACTTTCTCTGCTTCCTGCAAAGTCTGCAATTTGAACATTTTCTCATAGGGATTGATGAACATCCCGCTGTCTACCATAGCCCGCCTGAAAAGGTTATCACCCCTTCCATAAGCTATCTGGTGAAGAACACTACCCCCACCTGCAGACTGACCACCGATCGTTATGTTGTCAGGATCGCCGCCGAAAGCACTTATATTCTTCTTTACCCATTCCATGGCAAGGCGCTGGTCCAGAAGACCAAAATTAGCAGGTGCCTCTGGATTCTCTGCCGTAATTTCCGGATGGCATAAAAAACCGAAGCAATTAAGACGGTAATTGAGGGTCACCACTACGATTCCCCTGCGAGCTATACGCTCCCCGTCAAACTCCATCTCGGCAGTAAAGCCTGTCTGCCATCCCCCACCATATATCCAGACATAAACAGGTAATTTCTCATCTCCTTTCATAGCCGGAGTCCATATATTAACTGAAAGGCAATCCTCCCCCATGGGGATATCCCTGTCCACAGACCATTCACGGCAGTATATATCATCCGGGTTGTAATAGGGTTTGGGCTGAACAGGAATCTTTGAAAAAGAATACGCCTTGAAAACCCCATCCCATTTTCCAGCAGGAAGAGGCGCATGGAAACGCAGCTTACCCACAGGAGCTTGTGCGAAGGGAATTCCTTTGAAAGATGTAATTCTAGGATCCGCCGCTGGCAGACCTTCAACGACTCCCTGTGCTATTGTAACTTTCCTCAACATTGCTGCCCCCTGTCAAACCACATTGGCAATAGTAGAAGGAACAACCACACTAAGACCGATTCTCTTGTACTGCATCGGAGTACATCTCATATAATCCTTAAAAGTCTTCGAGAAATACTGTATATTATTGAATCCATTCTCAATGGCGATTTCGGTTATATTCTTATCCGAATAAATCAAGTCCAGACAAGATTTCTCTATACGATAATGATTCACATAATCTGTGAATTTATACCCAGTGGCATTTTTAAATATCCTTATAAAATGACTTTTGCAATAATTTGTAACTGAAAGAAGATCCTCCAGACAGATATTCTCACGGTAATGCTGCTGTATAAAAAGAACCGCGGCATCCATAGCACGGGAGGAGTTCATTTTCTTCTGGGAACTTTCTGAAATAGAATTTATCTGAGTATCAATCGCCAGAAACTGTTTTGAATCTATAATATAGGAAATTATATCGAACAGAACAGTCTTTACCTGAAGCTGCCGGCCGAAGGCATTGTCTTTTTGAAGCTCTGTCATGTATTTCATTTTTTCTAAAAGCTCACTTGGAAGATCAAGAAAACGTTTTATCTTCATCAGCTCAAAAATCTTACGGCATTTATCATTCTCATTTCCAAGAACAGTTATATCGAAGACAAAGGCATAATAATGGAAAACAGAAGTCTCATCGATCTGCTTTGCATAGTGCTCAATCCCCGGTGGAATAAAAAGAACACTTCCCGGTTTCAGCCTATACTCAACTCCCTCTATTCCGAATATACACTCACCTTGGTCCAAATAGAATAGCTCATATTCTATATGATGATGAGGAAAAGAATAATAAATGGTCTGAGAAAACAACCCTATGGGAAAATCAGGAGTCCCTTTCTCCATATTTTCATATTGTTGGCACATGACTATATTTTTAATTATAAACCAAAAAATAAATATCGGGGATTCTTTTGATATTTTTTTTATTATTTTTCTGATTTATTTTAACATGACAGAAACAGGCTGGAAAAACTTCACTACAAAAAGCTATGTATAAATATGAGCAAAGATAGCATGTTGACATTATTCTTTTATTCTGTTAGTTTCTTTTTGTTAGAAATAACGCCCGGATGGTGGAATTGGTAGACACGCTAGTTTCAGGTACTAGAGCTCGTAAGGGTGTGCAAGTTCAAGTCTTGTTCCGGGCAAGAAAAGGCTGCTTTTTATAAAGTAGCCTTTTTTTTATCTCTCAAGGAGAAGCAAAATGACAACAATTTTCAGAAAGTTTTTATTATTAATTACGATCGTCATAACTTTGACGGCATGTACGACACAAAACAAGCTTAATGACAAAGATGAAACTGAAGAGGGTACGCTGCTTCCACAGGATCCATCCATAATAAGCGGAAAGCTTGAAAACGGGATGGACTACTATATTCAGAAGAACTCTACTCCATATAACAGAATATCTCTAAGGCTTGTGGTAAAGGTAGGATCCTTAGCTGAGAATGAAAATGAAAAAGGTCTGGCCCACTTTGTAGAGCATATGTGTTTCAACGGCACAGAGCATTTTGAGAAGAACAGCTTGATTGATTACGCAGAATCGATTGGAATGGACTTTGGCGCTGAAGTCAACGCCTACACCTCCTTCGAGGAAACAGTATATAAGCTTGAGATTCCAGCTGATCAAGGAGAATTCCTTGAGAATGCCCTGCTGATTCTTCATGACTGGGCTTCTGCAGTCACCTTCGACGAAGAAGAGCTTGAAAAAGAAAAAGGTGTTATTAAAGAAGAATGGAGAGGCAGTCTTGGTCTATCAAACCGGAGGATTGAGACTTTATTACCCTTTGAATTGAAGGATTCTCCATATGTGGACAGGCTTCCTATAGGAGATATGGCGGTCATCCAGAATGTAAGCAGGGACGAAATCCTAGCCTTCTACAAAAGATGGTACAGGCCTGAGAATATGGCTGTTATAATCACAGGCTATATGGATCCCAAGGTAACGGAATATCTTACCAAGGAAATTATGGGAACTACACCTGCATCAGAAGAAAGTATACCTGTTCCAAAGGGCTTTGTGCCAGCAAGAGAAGAAAAAGACCTGATAGTATTCAAGGATGTGGAAATGCCCTACATTCAAGTGCAGCTTCTTTCTCAGGATATGAATGCGAAAGCTGTTACAAGAGAAGAAGATATAAAACAAGGTTACATCACGGATATTGTACGTTCTGTTTTATCAATGCGTCTTTCGGAAATAAGCCAAAGTGTTGACGCTCCATGGCTTTTCGCTGATGCAATTTACACTCAGGAGACACATACAGCGGCCTTCAACTGCCTGGCTTTCATTCCAAAAGAAGGTATGCTTGAAAGCTCCTTCAAAAAGCTCCTCGATGAGCTTGACCGTCTGCTCACCTATGGTATTACACAATCTGAACTTGAAAGGACAATAAAAACCTTCCTTGTATCAGAAGAACAGTGGTATGAGCAAAGGGAGAGCATAAGCTCCCAGGACAGGGCACAAATTCTCTGCAACCACGTAATTTCAGGAGATACAGTAGTTTCTGATGAGATTTATTTTGATATAGTCAAAAGGATTCTTACCTCTGTCACCATGGAGGATGTCAATGCCGCAGCCCGGGATATGTTCGCTGACAGAGGAAAGCTCTGCATGATTGATGCCCCTGAAGGGACGGAACTACCACAGAAGGAAGAGCTGATGGACTTATGGGAAAACTATGTAAGTGAAACAGCTCTTGACGCATATGAGGATTTAGCAGCAGAAGACAATCTGATGGAAAAACCGGAAGAAAAAGCAGAAGTTGTATCCACAAGGCACCTAGAAACACTTAAGGCGAATGAATACGTACTTTCAAACGGAGCAAGAATAATAGTAAAGAAAACTGATTTTGAGAACGCAAAAATTTATATGTCAGCTGAAAGTCAGGGAGGAGCTTCTTTGGTAAGCGATGATGAATATCCCTCCTGTGTTTTCTCTACAAACCATGCCATATTCTCGGGTATAGCAGGCATGAACATCTCACAACTTCAGAAATACCTTAGCGACTCATATATAAAC
>JAILBN010000120.1 GCA_024680915.1 Treponemataceae bacterium
GAACCGCTGTGCCATAAAGTGCAGATTTTTTTATAACTTGTACAGAATTTGAGAATACAACCTTTGTAAAATCTGTCTGATTACTATGCGAATCAAGGAAAGGCATAGAGTCTGCTATATAGAGCGTGTCGTTTTCAATCATATCGTCTTCGGGATCAACCGGCTTAAGTCCGTCTTTTGAAAAAAGGTTTGAGTTAAAGAATGATCTTCCTTCAATATATGGCGGATTTCCTTTTTCAAGTTCGTCTACATAAAGCTTAGACGCGATAGACGGCCAGCACTGTTCGCCCCATGGCGCGGGGAGTTCCATGTTGCACATGTTGCCAGCTTCGTGGGAATATCCCATACAGTGCGAGAATTCATGCCAGAAACCATGAGTATTTGCCCATGAGGTTGATGTGGAAATTCCCAAAATCCATCCACCAATCAGTGTAAGTGTGCTTCCTCCACCGCTTCCGGCAAGATTGTCCCTTCCTAAAACTAAAGACCAGTCTCGCGCCTTTTTTATGAGTTTTTCCATTTGCTCTTTCGTCATAAACTCTGTCCGCGCCTGATTTGTCACAAGTTCTTTGTTCTCTACAGCCTTGTAACAACGCTCATCGTATTCAGGAAGTCCTAAAACATAAGCCATATCGTAAATAAGAGCAATCCATTCCCGCGCATAGGCAGGAGTTATAGGCTCGGCTATTCTATTTTCTTTTGTGGACGCACGCGGAATATACCCGTTAAAAGAAATTTTCCAATTTGTCTGAGTTGAAGAAAGCTTTTTGTATAAAGAGTCATTTGTGGTGAGAGTGTAGTTTTCTACGCTGTCCGTAACAAAATCAAAATTGCAAAGAACAGTGCGTGTTAGCGGCTGAATCGTCTTGTTTTTTATAAGCGCCTTTCCGTTCGGTTCTGTAACCGTAACGTTCTGGCATGGATAGAGCATGAACGACGTAAGAACGAGTTTTCCGTCTACTTCTTCAAGTTTAAGCGGCTGCTGAATTGTGAATTTGTGCGAAGTCCATTCAGCATAAGAATCATCGTCGCAAAGAATGCGCGTAAAGTCTTCTGTAATTTGCTTTGAGCGGTCTTTTGTGTAGATGCTGATGTCGGCAAGAACCCCACTAAGATAGTAGCCGTTCTGTTTCGCCCAAGTGTCGGCATAAGTATTGCGTTTTGTACGGAGCGTAACGTCTTTTGCGAACGTGCCTGAAACAATTTTTGAAACATCAGGTCCTATATCGACTTGCGTAAGATTCGGGCAGTTTTTAAAGTAATCTTGCGAAACATTCTGTGCTATGCTGATTTTCTGCGCTTTGCCTCCTGAATAAGCTGAATACGGTTTTGTGTAATCTATTTCGTATGAGCATTTGCCTTTTACGTACTCTTCGGCGTAGCTTCCCTGAACAACTGTCCACACAGCCTCACCGTTTGTGATGCCGTTTTTCGGCGCAAGTGAATTAACGGATTCCGGCACGTAGATATAAAGCTTTTTGTAAGTGTTAAAAGCATACTGTTCTATTTGCTCAACGCCTTCTTCAAGTATAGCTTTTTCAAGCTGCGAGCAATAGAACGCAGAACTTTTTATGATCTTTACACTTCCCGGAATCGTAACTTCGCGGACTTTCGTGCCGAAAAAGGCCTGCGCCCCGATTTCTGTAACTGTAGACGGTATAACGACTTTCGTAAAATTACTCGCGTATACATAAGCATCACCGTTTATTTTCGTCGTACCGGGCTTTATGTAAAGAACTTCGTCATCAATAACATCTCTTGTTACGCTCGCAAGCCACTGTTCTTTCGTTTGCTTTGGTCTGTTGTCCGTAAATGCAAGTTCTTTACGTTTGCTATAAAACTCGTGCGCATAGGAGTAGCGGTCAACTTTTATTGTGGTAAGGTTCTTGCAGTCATTTAAGGCTTCGGTTCCGATATCAGTTACGCTCGATGGAATTGTGATTTCCGTGATGCCAGTGTTTTTGAAAAGCCTGTAGCTAATGTTCGTAAGTCCTTCGTGGAGCGTGACTTTTGTAAGCGAAGTACAGTTCTGGAAAGCCGCGTTTCCTATCGTTTTTACAGAGGAAGGAATGTCGATTTCGGTAAGGTTCGAGCAGCTGTGAAAGGCAAGTCCTTCTATTTTCGTAACAGTTGAAGGAATTATGACTTTTTTTATCTCCGTGTTGCCGTAATATTCCCGGCTCTTTATTTCAGTCGTGCCGGCTTTTATAGTTAGAACGCCGTTTCGTATATCCTGGGAGAAGGCAGCTGCGGCAACAAGCACGAACGCAATAAGACAAAAAAGTCTCCGATTTTTTTTCATGGAATTCCTCCGAATGACGATGGTTATACTTATTCTATCATGTGTTGTCTAAATTTTGGCTAAGCTTATAGTTTTTTTTGTGAGTTTAGGTAGCTAGTCGGGTAAAACCAGGGCGTTGGACGCAAGCTTCCGATTGCAACCGAGTTTTGTTTCACAAAACTCGCGTAAAGTATCGGGGTTTTAGGGGCAGAGCCCCTAGGCGTGGGGGGAGCGTAAAACCGCAGGTTTGAAGCGAGGGGGCAGCTGCCCCCTTCCAACTTTCGCGTGACACAAAACAATGTTGCGGCTATACTGTTGAATATGGAAGAACCGATTCTTAACAAACCCAACAAGGATTATTGTGCTCCTGTCCACACAACGGAGCATATCCTTAACAGAACCATGGACAATATGTTTCACTGCGGAAGAGCCTTCAGCGCACACATAGAACTGAAGAAATCTAAATGTGATTATCACTTCGAGGCAGATAAGGTTCCAACAGAAGAGCAGCTTAAAGCCGTCGAAGCAAAAGTGAACGAGGTCATACAGATGAAGCTTCCCATAACGACGGAAATTGTAAAGCGGGAAGATGCGGCAAAGCTCTTCGACCTTTCCCGTCTGCCGGATGAGGCCGGAGAATACCTGAGGCTGGTGCACGTTGGTGACTACGATGTTTGTCCCTGTATAGGTCAGCATGCCTCAAATACATCGGAAATAAGCTCCTTCAGAATAATAAGCTCCAGTTACGATAAGGGAGTTTTCCGCCTTCGCTGGAAAGCCATACCGGAGGGAAAATGACTGTTCTCATTATCGTATTAATATCTTTACTTGTAATACTCACCCTTCTCTGTTGCGGTATATACTTTTTTCTTTTCAAGCCTAATTTTGACAGGCACGATGAGCCTGCTGTCCCCATCAAGGAAGAGGGCTACCTGCATGAATTCCGGGATGTCATAAACTCAGCAATCGACTGGTTTGAGAAAGTGGAAGCAGAGGATGTATATATAAACTCCTTCGATGGTTATAAATTATATGGAATGTTTATAACAAGCCCAGCGGAAAAGTGTAAAGGCACAGTAATCATGTGTCACGGCTTTCACGGCATCCCACCGAGAGATTTCGCTTTTCTTCCGGACTTCTATCTTTCGCTTGGTTACAATGTCCTTGTAATAAATCAGCGAGCTCATAATAAGAGTGGCGGCAAATATCTGACTTACGGAATAAAAGAACGGTACGACTGCCGTGACTGGATTCTTTATATAAACGAAAGGTTCGGGTCTTCTCTGCCGGTATTCCTGCACGGTCTTTCCATGGGCTGTGCCACCGTCCTTATGACCTCAGGTTTTGAGCTACCACAAAACGTAAAAGGAATCGTTGCAGACTGTGGTTTCACATCTCCTTATGATATAATAGTTTCAGTTCTGAAGGGCACCATGAAGCTGCCGGCTTTTCCCATAATGCCCTTATCACTGATAATGGTGAAATTCATAGCGGGCTTCGGTCTTAAGGATTATTCCACACTTGATGCCATGAAGACCAATAAGATTCCCATACTTTTCATATGTGGTGACAAGGATGATTTCGTACCCACTTGGATGACTCAGAAAAACTACGACTCATGTATAGCAGAAAAAAGACTTTTCTGGGTAAAAGGAGCAAAGCATGCAGAAAGCTATTTCCGGGATAAGGAGGGTTTTGAAGCTCAGGTAAAAGGATTCCTGGAGGATTATACCTGATCTGTAAATATCTCTGAGAATATCGGGAATTCCAGTGGGGAGACCTCAAAAAAGACCGCTCATTACAAAGCCGTATTTATAGAATTTCCCTGATTTCTCTATCATGCCGGCGAAAACGGGCTCTTCTACCTGGTCATGGAAAAAAACAGCATATTCCTTTCCTAAGGAGTCGCAAGGCTGGAAAAGCTTTTCTGAGAGAGCTTTTCCGTGAAAGAAGTGCTCTACATACTCCTTTCTCAAGTAGAGAGGAGTAAAGCCACATTCAAGAGCAAGGCTGGGTGTCATTGAGCGTATTTTCTGCCTTATTTCCGCCTGCACACTTTCTTCGTCAGTCTCGCTTTTTGTAATTTCCCCCTCGACTGCACTCTTCAAAGCAGAGACAACGCGCTCAATCGAGAAGGGCTTCAAAAGCGAGCAGCCGGCAGCGTCCTCTAAGCGGAAGCTGCCTACCTTCGTCCGCAAAAGCCCTGCCAGATGAGATGCGGAACCGCAGCTGACTGCTATATCCCTTGCAAGGGACCTTATATAAGTTCCCTTTGAGACATGAAAAATGACATGGGCATACTCCACAAGTCCGTCTTTTTCCTTTATCTCCTTAAGGGAAGAGCTGAAAACACTTATTTTCCTTTCCGGTACCTCCACCGCCACCCCTTTTCGCGCCAGGTCACTGGAACGTTTCCCGTCTATATGCAGGGCTGAAAAAGCAGGTGGACGCTGCATAAGCTCACCACGGAAGACTTCGAAGGCTTCAACAAAAGCTTCGACAGTGGGTAGAGGGGCAGATCGCACAACCTCACCGTAAGGGTCCAGGGTATCAGTTTCGCTTCCGAAAGCGATTATAGCCTCATATTCTTTGTCAAAAGCTGTTATTCTAGATGCAATGCGAGTAAGTCCGCCTGTGCAGACCACAAGGAGTCCCTCAGCAAAAGAATCGAGAGTCCCTGTATGCCCGACTTTTTTTGTGGCAAGGGAGTGTTTTACGGAAAAAAGAGAAGAGAAGCTTGTTTTTCCTGGTCTTTTGGCAAGAAGAACAAGGGATGAAACAGGAGAAGCTGTATTTTCTATCGTTTTAGGCATAAAATACGCACAAAGGGGCTGAAAATCCGCAGGACTTAATTCTCAGCATCTCTTCCGCTGGATTCTTCGGCCGCATCAGCAGCAGAAGCTGTCACATCATTTTGAGCCGCCTCTCGGGCATTACTTTCAGCTTCAAGCTCATTCAGCTTCTGAACCATCTCAAAGCCTTCTTTTATGCTAGTATCCAAGAGGAAGGTCAGCTTAGGAAACTGACGAAGCCTGAGTTTCTTACTTAAGGTAGTCTGTATAAAGCCTGCAGCACTTTCAAGTCCCTTAACACCCTTCAAGGTCTGTTTCTCATTCATGAAGCTTGATACATAAACCTTTGCGTAAGAAAGATCCGAGGTTATCTCTACCCTGTTGATATTCAGGAAAGTAGAAACCCTCGGGTCCTTTATCTGCTGGGTCAGTATCATCCGGGATATCTCATCCCGGAATTGTTCTCCTAAACGGGTAATACGGAATTCGGACATAAAACCTTCTATCCTTATTTGTCAGCTTTTTCTTTGCCGTCTGCGACTGTATCACTAAGCTTACGAGCGACCTCTACGAACTCGATGACCTCGAACTGGTCTCCCACTTTTATGTCATGCCAGTCTTCGATTCCCATACCACATTCATATCCGGCAGCAACTTCCTTCGCATCATCTTTGAAGCGTTTGAGAGAAGAAACCTTTCCGGAGTGGATAACGATACCGTCACGGATGATATTGACGGTACTGGTTCTCTTGACGAGACCGTCAAGAACATATGCACCGGCAATAGTACCAACCTTAGGAACTTTAAAGGTATCACGAACTTCAACAGTACCGATGACCTCTTCTTTGACATCAGGCTGCAGCATACCTTCCATAGCGGCTGTGATTTCCTCGACAGCCTTGTAGATTATGTTGTACTTCCTTATATCAACCTTTTCCTGTTCAGCAAGAAGCTTTGCCTTTGGTGTAGGTCTTACGTTGAAGCCAATGATTATAGCATTTGAATCAGCGGCTGCAAGAACGACATCGCTCTCGTTTATGGCACCTGCTGAAGAATGTATTACCACAAGGCGGATTTCTTTTGTAGAAAGCTTCTCCAAGGACTGCTTCAAGGCTTCTGCAGACCCCTGAACGTCAGCCTTTATGATAACCTTAAGCTCCTTGATCTCGCCTTCATCAATCGTCTCGTAAAGGTTCTCAAGATTAACCTTCTTAACGGCCTTGGCAGCCTCGTAGCGTTTAAGCTCCTGGCGCTTTGCTGAGATAGCGCGGGCTTCTTTCTCGTTTTCTGTAACCTGGAAAGGATCGCCAGCATTAGGCATATCCTCAAGACCAAGGATCTCCACCGGCATACTGGGGGTAGCCTCTTCAATCTTCTGACCGCAATCATTGAAAATCGCACGGACACGACCAGAATAAATACCGGCGACATAGGGGTCTCCTGTATGGAGGCATCCACGCTGCACGATGATCGTCGACACGACACCACGACCATGATCGATACGTGTCTCTATAATCTTACCCTCTGCACGGCACTTGTTGTTGGCTTTGAGCTCAAGAATCTCTGCCTGAAGGAGAATGGCCTCAAGGAGATCATCAATTCCTTCTTTTCTAAGGGCGCTTATCTTTACGAACTGGGTATCACCACCCCACTCCTCAGGAGTAAGTCCAAGCTCTGAAAGCTGAGTCATAACCTTATCCGGGTTTGCCTCCGGCTTATCGATTTTGTTCACAGCAACAACAATAGGAACTTTAGCATCCTTGGCATGGTTTATAGCCTCTACAGTCTGGGGCATCACACCATCATCAGCGGCTACGACAAGAACGACAATATCAGTGACAGCAGCTCCGCGGGCACGCATCATCGTGAAGGCCTCATGTCCAGGAGTATCAAGGAAGGTAATACGTCCCTTAGGCGTATCGACCATATAGGCACCGATATGCTGGGTTATTCCTCCAAACTCTCCGGCGGCTACGTTAGCGCTGCGGATTGCATCAAGAGTCTTAGTCTTACCATGGTCAACATGACCCATAACAGTAACGACAGGAGGACGGGGAGCAATGGCATCCTCTGTATCAGCCTCACTCTCAATGACAGTCTCGTCATAAAGACTTACTATATGAACGTCACAATTATATTCTGAAGCCACAAGTGTAGCAGTATCCGCATCAATTGACTGGGTGATAGAAACCATCATACCCATGGACATAAGCTTGGCTATGATGTCCGATGCTTTCAGGTTCATTTTCTTGGCAAGATCCTGAACGGAAATCATCTCCATTATCTCTATTTTCTCTGGAACTGCATCAAGCTTGGCCTGGGTCTTCTTCTTCTGGTAGAAGAGTTTATCGTCAAGATTTTCCTCTTTATCCTTGCGGAAATAAACCGGCTTTTTCTTAGTAAATGTTTTCTTTGCCGGAACTTTCTTAGGCTCTCCTATAGGTGCCGCAGGGGGAGTAAAACCAGGCCTAGGTCCCATAGGTCTTCCTGCTCCACCTGGTCTTTGATTAGATCGGTTTCCACCGAAAGCAGGTCTTCCGCCTTGTCCCTGTGGTCCATTGCGGTTTGAGTTATTAAAACCAGGCCGACCTGAGTATCCGTTTCTGCCACCATAGGGTCTGTCATTACCAGAACCGCCATTGCTTCGGGAACCGTTGTTATTGAAACGGCCATCATTATTCCTGTTCTGATATCCTTCCCTGGCCTGAGCTCCTGTAAAGCCGCCAGATCTTCCGTTGTTGTTATAACGGCCGCCCTGCCCCCTGAAACCACGTCCTTTTTCTGCAAGATTGCCCATTTTAACATTTGGTCTTGTAGGACTCAATTCAAAACTCGTAGAGGTCTGTGGTCTGGCTGTGTTTTGAGGTTTTTGTCTCTGAGCAGGCTTGACTACAGTTTCCTTTGCAGTCACATCGTTCTGAGGCTTATCCACTTCAGCATGCACAGGCTTTTTTTCAGGTTGATTTGAAGATGCGGCTGATTCAGAAACTTTCTTCACCACGACGACCTTGGGCTGCTCCGATTTCTCGTTTTGAGGTGCCGCTTGTTGTGCCGGCGACTTCTTCTTTACTACGACTACCTTCTTTCTCTCAACCGGGTTCGCAGCAGATTTTTCTGCACGCGTATCATTCTTCTGCTTGTTCAGTATAAACGTTGGTTTTTTCTCTGAATCTTCCGCCATCTTCTATCCTTTATTCTCCATCCTCGAATTCAAAACTTAGACCAATACCACAATTCGGACAAGTTGTCATATCGATCGTTACTCTCGCTCCACACTCAGGGCATTCAAAATATTCCTCAGCATCGTCCGCAGCATCAGACCCAGCACTTTCTTCTGATACTTCCGCAGACTCAGGTTCCTGACTGCCTTCATCATTATCTTCATATACAAACTCTACGGAACTATCGATAAGAGCTTTCACAGCTGCTATATCATCTGCTGAAAGCCCCTCTATACCCGCAAGAGATCCATTTTCCTCAGCGATAAGGAAATCCTCAATTTCCGAAATATTGTTAGCAGAAAGAATCTCTGCAACAGAAGGATTAATTCCTGGCAGCTCAGCTACTGTGGAAATCTCGTCATAGCCACCATCATTGAAGAGGTTCATAGCTGCTTTTCTGGATTCTGCAATAAGCACATCGGAGCTTTCATACTGTTCCTCTGTTTTTACATCGATGCTCCAGTCGGTAAGTCTGTTGGCAAGCCTTACATTAAGTCCCTGTTTTCCGATAGCAAGGGAGAACTGGGATTCAGGGACAACGGCAAGAGCCATTCTCTTTGCCTCGTCAAGGATAACGACACCTGTCGGTTCAGCAGGAGAAAGCGCATTCTTTATAAATACGCGGGGATCCTCGTCATACTTCAGGATATCGACCTTCTCGCCCTCAAGCTCACTTATCACATTCTTTATTCTTACACCCTTAAGACCTACACAAGCTCCTACAGGGTCCACATCCTCGCGATGAGAATAAACAGCTATCTTAGTCCTGTAGCCCGCTTCCCTTACGATTTTGAAGATTTCCACTGTTTTGTCATATATCTCAGGTACTTCAAGCTCAACTATATTGCGCACAAAATCTGGATCAGTACGGGAAAGGATAACCTGCAGACCGGAAGCGGATTTACGGACATCCGTTATAAGAGCCTTGATCCTGTCATTTTTCCGGTAGACTTCCCGTTCAGACTGGAATTTCTTAGGAAGAATGCCTTCCACTTTTCCAAGATCCACATAAATCGTCTCGTTTCTTTCCCTCTGGTAGTAACCGATTATAATCTCTCCCACCTTATCTTTATATTCAGCATAGAGGGTGTCTTTCTGAATCTCAGTAAGAGATTGATGAACCGCTTGTTTACCGGTCTGAACGGCTGAACGCTCAAAATCTACCTTAGGATTTATAAGAATCTGGATTTCATCACCTAATTTACAGTCCTCAGTAAGACATCTAGCCTCTTCAATTCCAATCTCCGTAACGGGGTCCTCTACTTCATCAACTACAATTTTCAAGGCCCATACAGTAACATCACTAAGATCGTCAGCAAATACAACTTTACAATTATCTACGGTACCAAATGTCTTTTTATAGGCAGCCTTGATAGAGCTCTCTATTGAGTTTTTCACAGAGTTCTCAGAAAAACCCTTCTCCTGTATCAATTGGCGGATAGCTTCTGCCATATCAGATGACATATAATGCCCCCTTAAGTTTATCTTAATTTTTATACAGTCAGCAATTTAGCTTTTGCAATTCTCTCATAAGGAATGGTCATAGCAGATGAATCTTCTTTCTCAAGAGTCAATGACTTTTCATCACTGCCGAGAAGTTTTCCGTGAACCCATTCCGTCACTTCCGTATCCCACACCCGGATCATCCGTCCCTCAAAAAGACAGAACTCCGCAGCATTTTTTATTGTCCGCTCCATTCCTGGAGACGTAACTTCCATATAAAGATCTTTTGAATTGAGCAATGCCTCAAGTCTTGGTTCAATAAGGCGATGAACCTTCGCACAGTCGGAGATACCGATCCCTGACTCCACATTCTCTTCTTCAGGCTTACCAGCCTTATTTGATATTACGGCAAGCACCTTGTATTGTGTCTTCTGAGGGACTATTCTCAGCTCGACAAGAACATAACCAAGACTTTCTACAAGCAGACTGCATTCTTTGTAATGCGGCATTTTTTCTAGTGAGTTGTATTCCATTTTTCTCCATGCAGAGCATTTCCGTCTAAACGACGATGACCTTTTACGCAAAAACATTTACAGATGCGCATATAAAAAAAGAGCCGCTCGAACGACTCCATTTTTTCAAGGATACTACAATGTTCTCTTTACTATAGCACAAGACAACAAATACAGTCAATAGCAGGCAAGAATATACATATACTTATACAGGGACCGTGAACAAGGTCATAGCCGACACCTTCTCTATACCGTTTTCTTTCAAAACTGAGGCACAATGGGAAAGTGTGCTGCCTGTAGTCATAACATCATCAAGCAGGACCACATGGCAAGGCTTTTTTTCCGCGGCCATAGCCACAAGAGCTTTTGAAGCCATGTACTGTCCAGAAGCTGAAAGCCTTTCACTTCTTCCCAGCTTTTTCTGCTGCTGTCCGCTGGTCCTAACAAGAAGCTTGAGGACATCGACCTTGTAACGTATTGAGAATTCACGGACAAGACTATCTGTCTGATCCCAACCGTTAGTCCGTATTTTTCCAGGCCTGGGAGGCACAGGAACGAGAGGGAGTCCTTGAAAATCGTGCTTATAAACAGTGGCGAGACAATCAGCAAAAAAGGGTGAGAGGTTTTCTTTTCCTGCGATTTTCCACTCATAAAGAAGCTTTTTTTTCTTGAGCAGGTATGAAAACACAGGTCTTATACCGTCAAGCCCCTTAGCCGGAGCAGCTTCAGAGGAACGACACTGTAAGCACACTTCATCCTCTGAAAGCATTTTTTTACCGCACACAGAACAACGCCTGTCATCACAATTCTCAGAAGCTTCTTTCAAAAGTGCAGACCTACATTCCCTGCACAAGGAAAGCCCATAGGCCAAACCGCCGCACATGACACAAGAGTCCGGGAAAAAAGCGGTGGAAAAAACTTTACGAACTAGGCTTTTCCCCAGGGGAAAAAGCCTAGGGATATTACTAACAGGAGATTCCATACACTTTTCTTATAGGAAAAAGAAAAGATTTTTTTTATGTTTTTGATTATTATTGATTATTATTTTTGCTCTTTATATTACTGGTTCATAAGACGCTTACGCCATAAGGCAAGACGCTGAAGTGCCTCAAGGGGAGTCATCTCATCGGGAGAAATCGAGAGGATCTCATTTATAACAAGTTCTTCCTCAGAAAACAGACCTGCTGATGTAGTTTTGACTGCTTTCTCCTGGGTCTGCAGACAAGGTTCATCTTCTCCGACAGAAAGATTAGCCCCTGTAAGAAGCTCCGTATGAAGAGCATTTTGCTCCAAAACATCAAGCAGATCGGAAGCCCGCTTCAAAACAGGCTCCGGGATGCCAGCAAGACGTGCCACATGAATACCATAAGAGCCGGCGGCACTACCGCTCCTTATATGCTTCAAGAAAACGACTTCCCCGTCTTTTTCAAGCACATCCATGCACAAAAGGACAAGGGATGGATGGGAAAGATTTGTAAGCTCATGATAATGGGTCGCAAAAAAAGTTTTAGCTTTAATTACGTTAAGTATGTATTCAGAAATTGCCCAGGCAAGAGATAATCCATCACCGGTGGAGGTTCCTCGCCCCACCTCGTCCATTATCACAAGACTTTTACAGGTCGCAGCCCTTAATATATGAGCGGTTTCAGCCATTTCCACAAGGAAAGTCGATTCACCCCGGGCAAGATTGTCAGAAGCCCCTACCCTGCAGAAAATCCTGTCCACCACACCTATATGAGCCTTTTCCGCTGGAACAAAGGAGCCTATCTGAGCCAGCAGAACTATAAGAGCATTCTGTCTTAGATAGGTGCTCTTACCAGCCATATTGGGACCGGTGACGAGAGCGAATTTCTTTTCCCCCAGCAGGGTATCGTTGGGAACGAAATTTCCGGAAGCCATATGATTCTCAACGACGGGATGACGGCCAGCCTTTATCTCAAGCACATCTGAATCATCAATCTCCGGACAAGTCCAATTGTGGACAAGAGCCGCATAGGCCAAGGAAGCTGTGGTATCAATCTCAGCAATCTCCAGAGCCACCTCAAGAAGATAGGGAATATGAGTGGCTATCATAGCTCTTATTTCTAAGAAAAGACCTTTTTCCGTCTCTATTATTTTTTCACCAGCACTAAGAAGCTCCTGCTCCAATTCCTGCAGCTTAGGACTTGTGTACCTGTCTCCGTTCACCAGTGCCCGGCGAAGGATGAAGTGAGAAGGAACAGAATCTATCTTTCCTTTGGAAACTTCCATAAAATATCCAATATTCTTCTGGTATTTTATTTTCAGGTTCTGGATTCCTGTTTTTTCTTTTTCCTCGGTAATATATTCATCAAGAATCTTATTGAAATTCCCCTGAAGATTCCTGTAGTGGTCAAGCTCTTCTGACCAGCCGGGTTTTATCATCCCACCTTCTGAAAGCTGAATGGAAGGCTCAGGGAGAATAGCATCCTGAACGGTCTTTATAATTGACATGGCGGTCCCAAGCTCTATTCCACCCACCGGCTCCACAGCAGAAAGGAGATTGCGGACATCTATCCACCCGGAAAGGCTTACCCTAAGAGCCTGAAGATCCTTCGCATGGGCACGTTCCATTCCGATACGGCTTGCAAGCCGCTCCACATCAAGTATGGAAGCAAGCAGGTTCCTGGTCTCCTGAAGCAGCTTCCTGTCCTCAATAAACAAGGATATTCGTTGCTGTCGTTTTTTTATAAGTCCGGTGCTGCGAAGAGGATAAATCAGCCTGTTGCGGAGCAGCCGGCTTCCCATCGCCGTCATAGTATAATTTATCGTCTCAAGAAGGGTATATTGGCTATTCCCATCCCTGAGGTTCGTAGTAATCTCCAAATTTCTCCTGGAGGAATCATCTATCACCACGAAATCGTTATCATCAAGGATACGGATATTGCGTACCTGAGGAATAGGGGCATCGGGAGAGGCTGTATTGGCGGTTCTGGACAGATAGGCAAGAAGGCAGCCGGAAGAAAGGACTTCGGGAGAGTCTTCCAGCAGGCAGAAGGCTTTCAGATTCGTAGTACCGAATTGGGAAAGAAGTTTTTTATATGAAAGCTCCTGTGAAAAATGCCAGTCCTGCTCCCAGGTGATAGAGGTGGCAGGAAAAGTCTCCAGAACATCCATTACCGCAGCGTTTTTCTCCATGGAAGAGGGCAGAACTATCTCCCGGGGAAGGTTCCTTCCCAGCTCTTTCGAGAATTCATCCTTAAGCTTTGACTCAGGCCACTTACGGGTAAAAAAAGTCCCGGTGGATATATCAGCGCAAGCATACGAAAGCCAGGTATTTTTTTTATCCTTTGAGAAACAAAGGCAGGCAATATAGTTATTACAGCCCTTCTCCAGATACTCTTCCTCGACTGTGCTTCCTGGAGTGATGATCTCCACGACCTTACGCTCCGCAAGCCCCTTGCCATTCTCCGGAAGGGACATCTGCTCGCAAACCGCAATTTTCTTTCCCATCCTAAGAAGACGGGCGATATATATTTTTGAAGCATGATAAGGGATGCCGCACATAGGCTGGCCAGCACGGCTGGTCAGAGTGAGATTAAGCAACCTGGAGACTTCCACGGCGTCCTCATTGAACATTTCGTAGAAGTCACCCAATCTGAAAAAAAGAACCTCATCTTTATATTGATCTTTTATTGCCGCATACTGATCCATAAGCGGCGTAGTACCGCCCATCCTTATCTTATAAGAGAATTGATAACTTGGTCAGTAATATCCACTGACTGACTGTACCAGATGATAGCATTAGCCTGTTGAAGACTCATTACCATACTATATCCGCCGGCTTCAGCAATTCTCTCAATAATATTATAGAGGGATTTATAAAAATCATCAGAATCAGCAAGCTTGTTTTTCATAGCTTCAAGCTCAGCATTCTTTGACCGGGTATATTCAAGAAGATAATCTGTTTTCTTCGTTATTTCAGTTTCGGTCCTGAGGGCAGAAAGCTCATCATTGTCTTTAAGAAACTGAGTTTTCTTAAGATTCAGCTCTTTAATCTCCGCCGTAGTCCTGTCAACTTCAGCCTGGAATTCAAGCTTCATATTCTCGTAATTACGGACAGCTGTAGAATCGCGGAAATAAGTGGTATACACACGTGCGGTATCAATCACACCAATCTTCGTGATATCCATCTGAGCATAAAGCGCAGCCGAAAGAAAAACAACACTAAAAAACGCAAGAATCTTTTTCATTATATCTTAACCTTCTTTATCTGTTTGCAATAGTAAAGGACAGAGTAAACTGCCACGTATTATTCCATTCAAAAATCCCATCCCTGAATCTAAAGGTATTTGCCAAAAGAAGCCTGATGGGGAATTGCTGCAAGGCAAACCTTATGCCAGGACCGAAGCTGAACCTGAAATCATCAAGAGACAGATCGGTGAACATGTCCGCAAGAGAATCCTTAAGGGCAACAGCATCCGCGAAGAAGTCAACACCGAAAATACCTATGGCGATAGGAAGCCTCAGCTCAAGATAGCTGTTCCAAAGGGCGGATCCCTTCGTCCTGAACTGATCGGTCCAACCACGCCCGGTGAACATACCATCTATGAAAAGTTTATTGTTTGTACTTATCTGACAACTGCCACCTGGCACAAGGAAAGAAAGCCCTGTATAACCTGCCAGGATCAGCTTGAAATTCCATGTTTCTGAAACAGGCTTGTCCAACAATGTGAAATACAGTTCTCCTTTAGTATCCGAACGCAAAAAGTATTGATTCTCCAAATTGGGAATAAGTCCGTACCAAGTCAATTTCTGATTGATGAACCAACCTGTTGACGGGTCATAATAAAGGTCCCTGTCATCAAAGGATAAGGAAGACCAAATACTATTCTGGACTCCGAAAGTCTCGTGATTCTCAATTATCTCCAAATCTACGGGCGTGTAAAGGGTCGCATCATAATCATTACGGTTCAGATTAGTGGAGACACCACCCGTAAGCGTTATCATTGAGAATTTGGGGAACCATCTGTAACCAAGCGAAGCGCTTGCCCCTATGGTCCTCTTAGTATAGTCCATATAAAAATCATTCACATTTATACCAGACGGCAGAGCCATAACCTGAGGACAGGTCGCATCGGACTTAGCATACTCAAGGTTCGCAGAGAAATTGATGGGTCTGTTGAAAAGCCAGGAATCTGAATAACCGAAATTCAAGGATTTCTCGTTGCTGGCAATATTAACACCTGCAGAAATGGTTTTTCCAGTACCGGCCACATTTGTATCCGACCACTTGAAATAAGTTGATACAGGAATCTCATCAGCATTGGTAATTCCAGAGAAAGCAATACCAACTTCAATATTGGTGGTCAAACCTTCTTCTACAGCTACAATCATATCTATGAGGTTCTCTTCTGAACCTGGCACGAAGTCCGGAGAAACGGCAGAGAAGAACTGTGTGTTTCCAAGGTTCCTCAAACCTGCCTGGATTTTGGACAATGAATAAATATCCCCAGACTCGACACCCAGCTCTCTTCTTATGACATAGTCTTTTGTCTTTGTATTTCCTGATATTATTACATTCTCTATATGACTTCTGGGCTTCTCGATTATCTCCATTGAAAAGGAAATAACCAAGGATTCGGTGTCAATTTCCTTCTTCGGGTCGGAGAAATAATTCGATGTATATCCGTTCTCATAATATTTATTCGCGATGGCATATACACCTGTCGTGAATTTCGTCTGGTTGAAAACATCTCCTTCTTTCATATTTATGAATGACAAGAGTTCTTCTGTAGTAAAAAGCACGTTTCCGGAAAGAGTAAGACCACCGTATGTATAACTGCTGCCCTCTTTTATTATGAAAGTCAGTTCAATCTCATCCTGATTCTTGCTTTCGTTATATGTCGTTTTCTTTACTAAATCTTGAACGGCTGCATCTATATAGCCTCTATCCTTATAATAAGAAACCACGACGCTTTTATCAGTCTCAACGAGAGCCTCCTTGAAAGCACCTTTATTGAAAAGCCCCGCCTCTTTGAGGTTCAACTGCTTCTTAAGGGTTTTCTCCGAGAAAACCTCGTTACCCTGGAAGTGGATGGCCGTAACTATAGTAGCCTTTCCTTCCTCTATAAGAAAATTGAGTACGATGCCATCCTCCGTCTCCTCAAAGGTAGAGGAGACACGGACATTTGTATATCCTTTATCAAGATACAAATCCCTTATCTTTCGTTCGTCGGATGGCAGCTTTGAAGATGAGAATATATCAGATTTCTTCAGGGAAATAGCATCTGTAATCTCTGTGGTAAAAATCTGCTTATTCCCATAGATATTTATTTTGAAGATAACAGGCTTCTCCACAACAGTGATATTAAGTATGACAGAGCTTCCCTTCGCGTCGGCAGGATCCAGAGCAACACTTATATCATCAAAAAAATCCAAATTATATATTTTGTTAATTATTTCAACATATAAATCATCTGTAAAAATCTTTCCGATAAATTCAGATGTGACCGTATCCATCTGGCTAGAACCGACAGATTTCAGACCTGTGAACTTTATTTCATTTATCGGTTTATTATAGTACCATCCCTCAGATTGAGAGAACAGTGAAAAAACACAAAGGAAACAAAACAGAAAACAAATAAATGAGCGTCTTATACGCATACATTTCTCCTTAAAAGCCCAAATGCGGAAAAACAGCAGAAGGCATAGATAAAATCCCAAAACAGGACACAAGCACAATCACACACATTCTCAGAACGAGAATTTCCAAGACAAACTAATCGAAGTGTTTGGAACCCATAAGTCCTGAGCAGACGTAACATCAGGAGCGATGCTCCAGCGGATGGTGGCAAACGGGGACGGCAGCTCCAGACCAATCTCCGGCTGAAGGACAAGACCTCCCTTTGCTCCATCCAATCCAGATCCGCCAGTATAGACAAGGCTGAACATTGCATCCAGATACAGGTCGGCGCCTATGTACTTACCTATGTAAACAGTCGTATTATCCAAAAAGTTACTAGGATTCATTTCAGTAGCTTCATTCCTGAACAGCTGGAGCAGAGCATGTTGAAAAAACGGAGTCCTGAAAGAAAATATATCAAAATGAAAGAATTCACGCAATTGGTTTTCTATTTGACGGAAAAGACTATTCTGAAGCATGAAGTCGATACCACCGGCGGCGACTTGTCCCAGAGCATCGGTGGCAGATGAACCGGATTCGACCAAAATAGCGGACCCGAGCAGCTTTCTTAAATCATCCTCGGATCTGTTGGGGTCGGAGGTAAGCCTTGGATTAAAACTCAAAAGACGCTGATTCTCCGCCGCAAGACTTATTTTCAGCAGAGTTCCATCGGCATCCCGCTCTCTTATCTCCGCACGTACAGTCATAGTAGGGTCAAAGTTTGACTCCGTCTCATTAAAAATAATTCGACCTTCCCTTATATAGAAATTCCTGTTCAAATACAGAATCTCTCCTCCCCGCATGGAAAGATCACCTTTCAAAGAGAAAGAATCAGTATAGGTATCGACCCCTATCTGAACGGGAGCCTGCATACTAACAAGACCTCGTACCAGAGGTCTGTCTTTAGTCGGATAATAAATTTCGGTTTTCGGTCCCAACAAGAGCTCAAGGTCCACTATATATTCGAAGGCAGATGAAGCTCCCTCTTCTAAGGCATCATCAGAAAAAGCGGTCACATCGGTAAGAACGAAAACAGCGTTGTCAGTTCCCACGGATCCGGAGACACTTATATCTTCAGTAGTTATATCAAGGACAGCCTCGCCTCCCACGTCAGCCGTTATCTCAGCAAAGGGAAGCTTGATATCGCTGACTATGGAATTTCCATTCAAAGTCTTGAACTTCAGGGACAAAGATGAGAACTCCCAGCGTTCAAGCTCCAAAAGAGCATTTATTTCGCCACGGGCTTTACCGCAGGAGATTTTTCCGTCATTCAAAGAGAATTCGTTCTGCTCTGCTGTTATAATTAACGAATCTGAGGTTATAGGGTCAGAAAGGAAATCAGGAATACTCAGGCTGAAATCATCAAGTTTCAAGGAACCGGAGAATTCCGGATCCGTAAGCAAACCACCAAGCTGAACACGTCCCGACAAATCTCCATTATCAAATTTCACTCCCCCCTCCGGCAGCAAGGGAGCGAAAATGGTTATATTACACTTAACAGAAGCCAGAAGAATATCCAGCTTATTATCCTTAAACCACCCTCCGGCGGTGAAGGTCAAAGGGAAGTCCCCGTCGACCTTGGCGTACAGCTCACCTTCATCGGACAAAGAGCCTGTTATAAGACCTTTCTGCCCGGCCGTGAATTCAGTTTTTCCGTCCAGCCTTGATACTGAAATCTTGTAATCATTTATCGGTTCCAAAATATTGGATTCTATCTTGGAGAAGACCAAGCCCGCATCAAAAGATTTCTCACTTTCTTCTTTCCCAAGCTTTATCCAGAACTCCAAAGGAGAAGAGGCATTCAGGAAGGAACCGAAATTGGCCTCAAAGACGGAATTGACGGAGCCCTCCATATCAGTAAGGGAGAAGCTTCCTGAAGAATCCCTGAGCTTAAGATCTGCCCAGGAACCGTCAAAAGACCGGCAGTATATGATTTTGTCCTCAAGCTCAAAACGACCTGAGATTTCCAGCAGGGAAGAAGCAATTTTGAAGGAAGCACGGGGAATCTCCATAGATACCAGGGGATTATCAAGAGACCCCAATACAGAAAGAGATGCTGAAAAAGTGTTCTCAAACTCCTGCTGGGACATAAGCTTGGCGGAAGGAAAGGCAGTGATGTCAGCAGTTCCAGATATCATGAAATTCTCAAAAAAGCTTTCATCACTGAAAGGAAGAGAGAGAGGATTCGAACCGGATAGATCTATATTCAGAGCTTCCTTAGAATCAGGATTACTCATATTCAGCAATAAGGATGTATTGGCGAGAATTCCATCTGAAAAATCCCAGGCAAGGGAGCCTGTTCCTGAAAGGGCAGAAACATTGTCGCCATATGCCACTTGTTCAAAGATGACTCCATAGCTATCAGCATAGCACTGGAATTCCACGCCAGGCTCTATCTCGAATTTTCCCGTATTCTCTACGGCAGAAAACCTGCTGACATTTATATGCCAATCGTCAGCTGAAAAGAAAACGAAATCAGACTCAACATCAAAAGATGCAATATAGTCAGAAATCATAAGAGGAAAAGACAAAGCCTCGAAGGTGCCGGAAAGCATTCCGTCCTTGCCGAATTCCATGTTGAAGGCAAGCCCGTAATCACCAGAAACCGTTAGAAGGTAATCCTGTCTAAACACTCCCGATACAGAATAAGGCAAGGTGTTAAACCTGATATCGGATGAGAAGAAGACCTCCGTATAATCCTCGTTGGAATCTGCACTGAATGACGCGGTCAATTCCTGTCCTGCGAAGGAAAGCTCAAGATTAGTAATCTGGGCTGTAGTCTCATTACCATCAAGAGACAGAGAGAGTCTTTCCTTTTCGTCAGAGGGATTAAGAAGAAGAGCATTGGAAAGATTGTACGAGATGCTTTTGAAATCACTGGATCCATAAAGATTGAAGGAAACCGTATAAGGTGAAAGGAAATCTGATACTGAGGCAGGGAGAGCAGATTCGGCAGGAAGAATATCGTTTATTATATTGAACACGCTCGAAAAGTGAAGGTTCTCCACAGAGACACCAGCCTGAATAAAGCTTTCATTCTCATACAGGATGCTTCCGTCAGCATAGATTGAGCCAGGTATATCGCCACCAGCATAATCGCTGGCACTGAAGCTGAAATCAGTGGAGACACTACCGGGAATGCAGGTAATCTCAACAGCAGTCAGCCCAGAGGAGCCAAGATAGACCTGCGGGGCAAACAAGGAAAAACCTGTCTCAAGGGGGTTGATGAAGAATTCCCCCTGAGCCGACAAGCCGGAGGGGAGAAGGTAGTTCTCCACATAAAGCTCCCCATCTGGCTGCAGATTCGTTATATCTAGAATTCCGAAAAATGATACATCCATCATTTCGGAGGAAACATGCAGCTTATTCACGTTGACAGACTCGAGGCTCCCCTCCAAATCGGCATTTACCTTCGCGCCAGCTGGGAATAAGTATGAAGGCAAGAGACCATCAGGCAAAGCAAGGCTTCCTGTCATATTATAGGTAAGAGCTTCGCCTGCATCGAAAAAATCAATTCCATATATGCCTGAAATCTTTATGTCATCAAACTTATCAAGGAATTCGTTACTGTTTTTTATGGTTATGAAGGAAAAGGGGGAAAAGTCTTCGGCATTGAAATAAACAGAAGTTTTCTTTGAGGAGAAATTATGGGTAAGAGTCACTCCGAAAGGTGTCCCGGAACTGAACAAAGAGCAGGATATTCGGTCTCCGTTCAAATTAGCAGAAAAATCGCAGCCTTTCACCGAAAAGCTGTTTCCATTGGAGTTCGAAAGCTTCAGCTTGGCAAAGGATCCCTCCAGCTCCGGAGTAACTACAGCCTGGGCACTTAAGGAAGTCGTAAGAGTCAATACATCAGGAAGAACATCATCCAGGATCTCTTCCGAAATCTCAGGAACAGGAGCAGAAAGGGAGAAACGGCCGGAAAGGTCTATTGTAAAAGAAGTTGTTTTTCCGTCACCCTCAGAGACCTTTATTCCATCTAGCTGAATATCAAATACTGTCTTGCCTGAGGAATAACGAAGGCTTGTCTGGCGGAACAAGACCGGAAAAGGAAGATTGAAGCGGGAGATATCTTCGAGTATAGAAGTTACACTCTCCTCTTCTTCCGGTACAGGGGCTGCCTCAAGCTCCTCTGAATCAGATTCTTCTTCTCCATCAAAAGCAGAGTCCTTTACAGAGGCGACCAGCCCCATTATGTTTTTAGTCAGCTTTTCATTCCATAAAAGCTCTAAGCCGTTGACAGAAACTGACCTGACAGCTCCCAAAAAATCTCTTTGGAAAAGCTTCAACAATCGGTAATTTATTACCACAGAATCAATTTTCCCAACGACAGAATCGTCCTCAAGCTGCTTCACCTCTATACCTGAAATACGAATTCCTGATAAAATGGAAGGAGAAAGGGAATCGTATCTGATGGAGAAGCCTGTATTATCTTCTATGTACGAAAAGGCAAAATCCTTAAGCTCCTGCAGCCTGTCGTTTATCTCCAGGTAAACCGGACGTATAAGCATAAAAGCCGCAAAAATCATGAGGAGAAAAATAATACTGCCTATTCCGTACTTAAGATAATGGTATTTCATCAGAATCCTACAAGGGCAAGAGCATTCCGAATTCACTGAGAGATGTTTCATACTCAAAGCTGGAACGGAACGGTTTATCTTTCCCTAAATATAACAAATCCACAGGAAAAAACAATGGTACTACAAAATTTCATTGTATTTGAAGGCATCGATGGAGCCGGAACATCAACACAGCTGAACATACTGAAAAAGAAACTTCCCGAGGAGAGGACAGATTTCTCGTCAGAACCAACGACACTGGAAACAGGTAAATTCCTGAGAAGGATACTTTCCGGTGAAGTTCCTGTGCACCCAGAAACAGCCGCTTATCTATTCGCGGCAGACAGATGCGAACATATATACGGAAAAAATGGAATCGTAAAGAAAACATCAGAGGGGATAATCTGTTTCTCTGACAGATATCTTTTCTCAAGCCTTGCCTATCAAAGCCAGGAGTGTAGGAAAGGAATCCCCGAACTACTGAATTCAAGCTTCCCCCTGCCTGAAATTCTTTTCTATTTTTCTATAGATCCTGCTCTTTCCCTTAAAAGAATTATCGGAAGGGATAAAACTGAAATTTATGAAAAAGAGGATTTTCTAAGAAAAACAGAAGCAGCATACAAAATGGTGATGGAAGATTTCAAGGAAAAAGTCCCAGAAATGAAAATCATAGAAATTGATGCGACTCTGCCTGTGGACGAAATAAGCGGAATAATATCATCTGCCCTAGGCAAATTCGGATTTTGACCAGGCAGGAATAGGTTCTGCATGCCTGAATACCGACTCATGTTGCCATAAAGCATTATAATTTATTCCCGATAATAAAGGTGTGAAACGAAGCAGACTTTTTTTTATGATTATAATACTGACTCTCGCAGGAAACTCTTTTTTGTTCCCCTATGCCATAACATACAAAGAGCAGTATTACAATCTCTTCCACACCCATTATCAGCAGTACCCTGAGGACGTGATGGAAAACATATACTGGCTGCAAAGGGCTGTTGCCGCTGATTTCTGTAATCCCCAATATGCGCTGGCAAAGATAAAGGATGAAACTCAGTGGGAAAAATACCGCTACCTTTTCATGATGCACGTAAATATAAAACTTGCAGAACAACATCTCCGGCTGGGACGGACCTGGGACAAATACAATATATATTTTTACGACGAACCTTGGAAAGAAGAGTATCTCAGGAATTTGGACACAGCCGAAGCCTGTTATTCCACAGGCCTCTACTACTGGAACGAGGCAAAAGCCTGGGCAGAAAAAGCGAATTCGAAAGAATTCCTATTTCTTTATATAACTGACCAGCAGTTCTGGGAAGATGAAAGAGAAAGAATATATACAGGAGATCTTGATTACGAAAAAACAATAAACAGGGAACTTTCCCGCATAAAAGAGGCTAAAGATACTCTTAACTCTATGGACGGCGGTTATTGAGCAGTCTTTTTATATTCACCGTACTCACAGCCACAGTTATATATTTTGGTATCCTCAACAAGCTCAAGAGCCTTATGTTTCTTACGGAAAAACTTCAGTTCACCGAATCCATTGCCGCAATTCCATAGCTTGTCGAAATTCTTCTCACCAGATGGCGACTCATAGTTTATAAAAATAGAATCAGTCATCTTGCAGTAAACATCCACGTCAAAAAGATAGGAACGATTCTCTGCCGACACGAACCAATGAAGAAGATCCCCTTCCTCACTGAAGGAAAAATCGACCTTACTTTTTTTCCAGAAATGAGAGAAATTGAACACATAATTTTTTCCTTCAAAATGGAAAAAAGCGAGAAGCTTACGGTTCAATGGAATTTTACAGATTTTAGGACAACCACCGCCTATATCGAAGCAAGCGTTCTCAAGACGATTCCCAGAAATC
The DNA here is from genome assembly GCA_024680915.1 of Treponemataceae bacterium. Lineage (GTDB taxonomy): Bacteria > Spirochaetota > Spirochaetia > Treponematales > Treponemataceae > Treponema_I. The sequence goes on from JAILBN010000120.1 coordinate 23,334, forward strand.
TGACTTACCAGATTACAACTGGACAACCAAACCCAAGGACTTGTGAAATCAGTTCCCCAATTCTTATCAGCATATCCATAGGATTTCTCAGGTGGAACAATGTATTCCTGTCCATCGAACACGACAGAACCCGTATAATCTGTCTTTACACCTTGAGCATGCCAATACATCTGAAAAAGATTAAATCGTCTGAAAAGCCATGAAGTGCAGTAGCCGACATCAAAGGGAATCCTCTTGTTTACCTTGAGCTTCCATGCCATAGAACCTGAATCACTCATATACTCAGGATGTGCCGCAGCCTCTTTCTCAGGCATAGCTATAGCACCCTCGATATATGTTTCAGAAAGACTGCAACAACCAGCAGATAGCTTAAAATTACGATTTTTTACTATCAGCTTTTCCGTAGGATAAAAGGCATGTATCTGCTTTCCATTTTTACCCCAGCTTCCAGCTTTAATCATAACATAGCATGGTTTCGTAAGAGTCTTTACATCTGCATGAGAACGTGCTTTTTTTTGTCCAAATACAATGGCTTGAGGAGATATAGCGGGATTAATGACAAAATACTCTATGAAAAAAGTTCTAGGCTCACCGTTTTTTTTATTGTAAGCTGTAAAAGAATGCCACCACCAGTCATATCCATTTCTCTTTTGACCACATTTAAGCATATACCTGTTTTTTTTGGCATTCATAACACTAATTCCACCTGAATAAGGAATAACTCATAATGCTGAACTGAATCTAAAGTTGCTCAAGAGTATTATTTATATCGCTTTCAGGTTCCTTTGGTATGTTCTCATCAAGGAATTCAAAACATTCTATGGCATTTTTCTGAATGTGCTCATACCATATCATGTATAGTTCATTCTCCAAAGATCCAGGATAAGGAGCACCCTGAACATCAGAAACCAATTTTCTCAGCTTTTCACTGCATTCTTTTAAAGTTTTATCCATAACTCCACCTGAACACGTCACGTCAAAATTCAAATAGCCAAAGGCTCTCATTTTTTTGACTCAGCCGTTTTACAGTTTGAATAAATCAAACTTAATACTCAGTATAATGGTAAATCAATGATTTTACCAGTATATTTTATTTTTTTCCCTAAAATTGCTGTTTTTTTCGAATTTTCATACTTTGTTACTAACCTGCTTGCCGCCCTTCGTATTTCTTCCGCCGTGACAGAAAGAATTTTCTTTACACGCCCTTCCCTATATTCGTCTGTAATTCCATAAAGACAGCGGACGAACCCCTTGAACCCATTACCTGCCGGTGCACCAGGCTGAAAAATACGACTATAAACTCCTGTTATAGCCTTTTCCACAGTATCCTCATCAAGCTCAAGTTCAGAGGCCGTTTTCAGGCAATCGTAAAAAACAGAAAGGGATTTTTCCGGATCAGGATCCCTGTAAGTGGAAAGTATAAAGGATCTCTCCGTATTATCCACAGAGGCGAAAGCTCCGTAAGCTCCTCCTATTGTGCGCAGTTTTTCCCACATGATGTTATTAGAAAGCCAGTGAGAAAGAACTATCTCCGCCGCAGATTCATCATCATCAGAAGAGCTGGCATCAAGGGAGCAGGCTGCAAAACCCACTTCGGAAGCAGCATTAAAATACTCATCCTCAAGAGAAGACTCCTGACCAGGAAGAATCGTGTAAGGTAGAAAATCCTCCCTAGAAAAGGAAGCGGGCTGAACAGGCCCGGAAAAAGAGGAAAGATGAGCCTTAAGGAGAGGCACCATATTGGTCACGCCTTCCTCGGTAGAAGTCATATCAATGACGACACCAGATTTCAACAGCTTTTCTTTTATAGCATAAAGCTTACCAGAAAGCTGCTCCACTTCCATAGCAACTATCTCACGGGCTGTATACAACTGACTTATTCCGTTCCATATCTCATCACACATTTTTGAAAAGGTCCTGCGACAGGAAGACCTGGAGGAAGCATACTCATGACCACCCGGTACTATAGAGGAAGATATGTCATTCTTGTATTCCGCGGCAAGGCTCTCAAGTCTCTTGTAATCATCAAAGGAGACATTTTCCAAGCAATCAAAGAAAACATCCAAGGCTTCAGCAGTTTTTTCCTCAAGCATTTTTATTCGGAAAAACATCCACTGCCGGGCGAGACAGGGATCCTTCTCATACAATCTTGCCGCCACATCCTGGGGGGGGCATCCGTCTCCCGCGTTCTCACAAATCACACTATCAACAACAGAAGATGAAAACAAGCTGGCTCCGAATCCACCCGAAACACTTGCGAAGGCAGAAGCAGCTTCTGCCCAATTCATGCCGCTGAAGCCCATATTCGTCGCGGCAATTGTGTAAAAAGGCAGGAATCTGTAGCAGTCAGGAGGAAGAGTATCAACGGGGAAGCCTAAAGTGACATAGTTAATTCCGTTTACAACCTCCGCGTGGGAATAATAGGGAATGCCCTCATAAAGCTCCTTTTTCATAGCTATCCTGTCGTTTTTCGCAGGAAGCTCTGAAACACGCAGGTGGGGCAGAAGACTAAGCTTTTCCGGGGTATCCTTTTCTGTCTGGAATTTTCTCAGAAGCTCCAGCTCCTCCTCAACCTCAGCTTTTTTCAAGACCTTAGCCTTGGAAAGACAATAGTCACAGAGCTTTTTCTCCCTATCAGACTGATAAGAGGTATCCGGTTTTACAGTAAGAGTAACACGGTGGTTATTATCTAAAAGCAGACCTTTGAGAAGCTTCTGTATATATTCAGGATCTTTTTCTATATCTTTCTTTATTTTTGCGAAGGCCTCTGTATTCCTTAGAGTAGAATCAGGAGAAGCCCCATTCATCCATCCCCGGAGACAATAGCGCATGAGCCTTAGTGAGTAGGGGCCGTTACTACGCTTTATCTCCCGGCTGGAAAAATCTACAGCCATAATCGCAGCATCCACATCAGCCTCAGAGAAGCCATTCTCTGCCTTGTCCTCCAGAACAGAAAGAACAAGCTGCTCGAAGGCCTTTGCGTCCTCAGCCTTTACATTCCTCTTCCCTACTGTATACACAAGATACTTCATCTCACTGGTCATTCCAGAAACTGGAGAAATATCATCACCAAAGGGAGAATCAAGCAGAGCTTTCGAAAGAGGAGAGCCATCATGGCCCATAAGGAGCTCGTCAAGCAGAACCATCTGCATAAAATTCTCGGCACTGGAGGTGTCACCTGTCATCCAGCTGATCGCCACTGTCGGCTCCATATCCCCGCTTCCTTTATCAGCGGCTGGTGCTGAGGCCTCCACAGTCCGAGGGGACCCGAAAGCTACCAAGGGAGATTCCTGCTCACTTACAAAAGCTGGAAAATCATGACCATCGAGGAAACAGGTGTTCAAGAAATCCACTTGTTTTTCAGTGGGGATATTTCCGTAAAGGAAGAGCTTACAATTGGAAGGAGAATAGTATTTTCTATGGAACTCAAGAAAATCTTCGTAGGTAAGGTCCGGAATAAACTCAGGGTCACCGCCCGAATCGTGCTCATAGGCGGTTCCCGGCAATAAGGTGGTAAGGGTCAAATCTCCAGCGATATTATCAAAACTGGAATAATTTCCTTTCATCTCATTATAGACGACACCCTGCACAGTCAGATTACCGTTTTCATCATATTCGAAATGATGACCTTCCTGAAGAAAGACCTCTTTTTGAAGCAAGGGAAAAAAGACCGCATCCCCATATACCGACATAACATTGAAATAATCTTTCTCCACTGTGGAGCTTGCGGGATAGACTGTCTTATCAGGAAATGTGAGAGCATTCATAAAGGTTTTCACGCTCTGATTCACAAGAACGATAAAGGGATCTTTCAAGGGATAATGTTCAGAGCCACAAAGAACGGAATGCTCCAGGACATGGGCGGTTCCTCTGGAATCCCTAGGAAGAGTCTTGAAGGAAAAGGCGAAAAGGTTCTCCTCATCAGTGTTTTTCATATGAAAAACTTCCATTCCTGTTTTTTCATGCCTCAGCCATAGGCATTCAGATTTGTATTCAGAAATCTCTGTTACAGAAAGGACCTTCCAGCCATTATATACTTCATTTTTTTTCATAATATTTCCTATTCATCAGAATACATATTCGTCATCTCGACCTGAGATTATAAGATTTCCATTCTCCCATGCAGTGCGCATATCATTCATAAATTTATCAGTGACTGCACGACTTTCGATTTTCTTTACAGGAAGCTTCAGCTGCTCTTCCTCAAGTATCTGAGCACCACGTATTTTAGAGATATTAGATAAAATTTTCAACCTGAATTTATCGTTTTTTCCCACAATCAGGATTGCTATCTCATCATCAGGCATGGTTCTTAGATATTCCTGGATAAAACGATCATCCGCATTGACAAAATCCTCGGCAGAAAAAAGCCTCTGTCTCAAATCCGATGTAAGGTCGGTATCTGACTGAGAAAGAGACGCAAGTATCTCATTCTCTGCCGATAGAGGCATTCTTTTCAGGATCTCAGCAAGAGCACCTCTTCCGTCCATCTTCTCGGCCTTGTCAGTTCCCACGGTCTTAAGCTTTTCCTGCATGGCTTTGTCGACACGTCTTACAGCTTCAGGATCTATCGTTTTTAACCTGGCCAAACGTTTTATCAACTCAGTTTTGTCATCACCCTGCATCTTGTTTATTACCTCAGCCGCAAGCTGAGGCTCAAGGTGGGCTACCACAAGCGTCCTCACAGGAATACTTTCATCCTTCAGAAGGATCCATACCTTTTCGCTTTCAATTTCATTAAGGTATTCAAAAGGGGGTTTCTCCTGCTCCGGAACATACTTTTTCAGCAGGAAATCAGCTTTTTCCTTGCCGTAGGCTTTCTCCAGAATCGTCCTTGCTGTATCAACTCCACCCTTCTCCTTTGCTTTGGCTGCAATTGCCTGGAACTCAGCAAGGATAACCTCTGCCTCATCCTTCTCTACATTACGGATAGAAGCAATTTCTGGAATAATCTTTTCAATCTGATCCTGGGGGAGGTGAGAAAGAATCTTGGCAGCTTCATCAAGTCCTATCAAAAGAAGGAATTTAGCGACACGCCTATATTTATTCTCATCAAGTTTCTTTTCAGATGATGTCTTTATGAGACCATCTCTTCTAACTGATTTGTTCAAATCTTCATTCTGACTTTGCATTTTCTAATATAATATCAGTTAAAATAGGGGGATGCAATAGAAAGCAAGGGCTGTCCTTGAAGTTCTGATAACTTCAAGGACAGCCCCCGAAAAATGAATATAGAATTTTACATAAACAGATATCCAAGGGATATCTGTCTGTTATGGACCTTAAAGCTTACTCAGCGAAAAGGTTCGTTGACGCAACAGACTGTGTCTGAGTCTTTTTCTCTTCATCAGACGGCTTCCAGTTCTTTCTTGTCAAAGAAGTAAATGCACCGGAAATGAAAATTGATGAATAAAGACCAGAAAGAAGACCTACGAACAAGGCAAGTGCAAAATCCCTCATAGTTCCGGTAGTAAAGAGGAAGAGGGAAATAACAGCAAGCATTGTCGTTACTGTTGTTATCAAAGAACGACTCAATGTATCAGAAAGTGAGATATTAAGTATATCCAAGAAATTCTGGGTCTTAACAGTGCGGATGTTCTCCCTGACGCGATCAAAGATAACAACCGTAGCATTGATAGAATAACCTATGATTGTCAGTATTGCCGCTATCGTCGTAGAGGTGAATTCCATCTGAGTCCACGAGATGAAAGAAATGATTATAAGGGAATCGTGAAGAAGAGCTATGATAGCCGCAAGAGCGAAGTCCCACTTGAACCGAATCGTCGCATAAAGCCAGATAAGAAGCATTGTTCCTATAACAAGGATTATAGCCTTGCTTGCAAGAGAAGAAGAGAAATTAGAAGCTACGAAATCAGTCTTGATTATGGCTACATTCTCTTCTCCATATTTCTTTACGAAACGATTCAGGATTTCCTGCTGGATTTTTTCTGATATCTCGGGATCAGAACCATCATCACCAGCACGAATCTGATATGTATTCAAAGAAACGTCACCACTCTGCTTCACATTGAAGGAACTGTCATTGGCAAAAAGCTCACGTATATCCTCAACAGAAACAACAGTAGGATTAGATTCTGAATAATAAAGCCTGAATTTCTCACCTGTAAGTACAGCAGACTGAGATGAACTGCCAAAGAAGCCTTCTGCAGTCACAGACGAATCAGCTACAGCAACAGCGGTAGTTCCATCAATCCCTGACATAGCCGAAACCATTTCACCGACTGTCGGATAATCAATGTAACGGAAGCTTTCTGTCCTGCTTTCAGAGCCAGCTCCGCTTATAACGAAAGAAATTCCCTGTGCACTTGTCTGAATCTCCACATTGGCGGCACCATTGTATGAAAGTGTCATTGCCGTAGGTGCAATACGAACTTCCTCAATGAGACCCGGTTGGAAATCAATACCAAAATTGATATGTCTTGTACACAAAGAAACAACACCGGCAGCAATCAGAACAAGACTGATTATAACTGCTGGAACAAAGAATCTGCTGAATTTGATTACCTTTTTCATTTATTTAATCCTCCAGCTGATACTTACCTTTTGTCTCTTAAGGACATCAGTATTGAAATCGAACATAAGCCTTGAAACCACAAGAGCCGTGAATACTGAAGAAACAACACCGATTGCAAGAGATACAGCGAAGCCCTGGATTGAACCAGTACCAAGCTGAGAAAGGAACAAGGCAGCAATAAATGTTGTGATGTTGGAGTCCATGATCGCCCAGAAGGCATGTCCGAAACCTGCTGAAATAGCAGCCGGCCTGCTCTTTCCGGAGAGAAGCTCTTCTTTGATGCGCTCAAAAATAATTACGTTGGCATCAACAGCCATACCGATGGTAAGAATCATACCAGCGATACTTGGAAGCGTAATCGTAAGGTTGAAGGCAGAAAGAATACTGAACATCATGTAAAGGTTGAGCACCTGAGCAACTATGGCGTTAAAACCAGCTCCCTTGTACCACAAAAGCATAAATACCATAACGGCTATAAGACCGATAATAAGGGCCTTAAGACCTTCATTGATAGCTTTCTCACCAAGAGAAGCACCAACTACCTGCTGACTTTCTACAGAAAGAGGCACGCTGAGCCATGCTGTCTGAAGAACCTTCTGGAGGTTCTGGGCTTCCTCAAGGTCAAAACCGCTGATAGAAACGTTTCCACCAGGAATAGCCTCTCTGATGGAGGCATAGGATTTAATCTTGTCATCAGAGACAATGGCCAGGCTCTTTCCTACATTAGCAGCGGTGAATGTACCGAAAATCTCGGCACCTTCACTGTCCAAGGTAAGATGAACCTCAGGTCTTCCTGTTATATTGTCACTGGCAACAGCAGCAGACTTTATATATTTTCCATCAAGGACGACTTCCGTTTTGACTACCATGTACCTTACGAATTCATCAAGACCATAATCATCCTTAGTGTAATAACCAAGGACTTCCGTATCAGAAGGAATCACGTCCGGATTAAGGAGCTCACCGTTGGAGGCAAAGGTCTTTCCCGGGTTAGCAGCATAATATTCCTGAAAGGATGCAGTTGCATCCTCATCTACAAGACGAATATTAAGGATTCCCTTACCCATTATGATTGAGTTTATCCTGCTTGAATCCGCGGCACCAGGAATCTCTATATATATGCGGTCATCACCCTGCTGTCTGATGACAGGCTCTGTAAGACCGAATTTGTCAATACGACTAGTCAAAGTCTCAATAGCCTGAGTCATCGCTGTCTCGCGCAACACAGTCTCATCTTCCACTGCTTCACCCTGAGCGGCCACGACAGCATCCAAATCAGCTTTGACGATAATGCTCATACCTCCGGAGAGGTCAAGACCAAGCTTAACTGAGTTCGTGTACTTGTCTTTAGCTTCAAGGATCTCATCACGATAATGAGACTCGATAGTAGAAACAAGATCATCCTCAGTGGAGAACGAAACAAGAACATCCCTGATTGTCATAGGAGATGGGACATCCTTTCCAAGAGCCTTATAGTTTTTTTTGGCTTCTTTCACAAGATAGGAAAACTCAGCATCAATCTCCGAAGAAGGGTCTGCCTTTACGGCTTCTTTTAGAGAAGCAACCCCCTCCGTTGCCATTTGACTTGAATAATCCTTGATTTTTTCCAGCGAGCTTAATGCCAAAGCCTGATCTTCTTTCGGTGTCAATGCATACCAACTGATTGAAGGCCAAAGGAAGAGGAAACAGACAACTAAAACTGCCAGAATGAGTACAAAACGGCTTCGTTTACTCATTTCTAATTACCTCAATTATTTTTATTCTTCAGAAGAAGTTTTTTCAGATTTTTTATCATCCTCAACGGGAGTATCTTTGCTTTCGGTTTTATCCTCAACCTGCTTCGCCTTTTCCTTGGCGTTTTTCTTCGCTGCCTTTTCTTCTTCTTTCTTGTCTACGACAACACTTGCGACAGCGGAACGGCTGAACTCTATTTTCGTACCATCATCGACTTTCACTACTACAGTCGCTTCTTTTGTAGTGACTACAGTACCGTGAATACCACCGATAGTAACTATCTTATCACCCTTCTTAAGAGCAGCGATCATTTTTTCTGTTTCTTTCTGCTTTTTATTCTGTGGTCTGATAATAAAAAAATAGAAAATGACAAAAATCAATCCGAACATGACAATTGTCATAATAGGAGAACCTGTGCTTGCAGGTGCTTCTTGTAGCATGGCTAAGAACTGCATATAGATAACCCATCCTTTTTGTTAAAAATACTTGCTCGATAGAATACCATGCAACAACAGCTTTTGTCTAGTTACCGCTAAGAATAACATCAAGCTTACTGTTAAGCTCCACTATTTCTTGATCCGACGGATCAAGAGCAAGGACCTGCTTCAAATAATACTGTGCTTTCCTGTAATCTGAGACATCCATATAATATGAATAAAGGGCGAAAAGAGCATTTCGGTTGCGAGGATTCGAAGTAAGACTTGAACGGAGATCTGCCAAGATTCGGTCGGAAGAAGTCTGAAGGCGGCTTCTTTCATAATAGAGAGAGCTTTTCAGTTTCGACGAGGCGGCCGGGATACGTTTTTCTATAATAGCCAGAGCCTGCGAAGAATTTCCTTCCGCGATCAGGACCTTCACGTAATATTCAAGGACGCTTTCATCCAAGTTATTCTTCTCATACAACTCACGGACAAGCACGGAAGCCTCTGTAATCCTAGATGTATTAAGACAGGTCTCTACATGAAGAAGCTTGGAGGAATCGGAGTCATCGGAAACCAGGAGGAGGCTGCTGTATTCATAGGCTTCTTCCCAAGCTTCTTCCCTGACGGCCTCCTTAACCCTGACCCTAAGAGCCTCAGGATTACCCGGGTCAGTCCGCAAGACAGGAAGGACAAGCTCTGATGCAGTTTTCCCATTTATCATAGTTCCTGTCTCAGAAGCGATAGATGCAGCCAGCAGAATGACTTCCTCATCATCAGGATATCTTGAGATGGCATCCTGAATAACAGAAGCCGCCGACGTGGTATTCTTGTTCCAGATCATGAGCAAGCGGGCTTTCAGCAAAAGATAATCGCGGTTGGTCCTGTTGGTCTTAGCATACACATCAAGCAGGGAGGAGACTTTAATATACTCCCCCTTGTTGAAAAGAATCTTCGCGCGGAAAAGCACATATTCTGTATTATCCGGTTCCCTCTGAAGAATCTGGGCGACGAAAGACTCCGCGGCGATCATGTCACCGGTATTGTAGGAGGTCAGGGCACAAAGCTTAAGGACATCCACATTTCCCGGATTAACGACATAAAGCCTGTCCGCGATGATTTTAGCGTCCTCAATCCTGTCGGCCGCGATAAGGGCATTAGCGAAAGCACAGGAGGTCTCGAAGCAGGACACATCCAGAGTATAGGCAATCTCATACTCCAAGAGGGCAGCCGCATCATTCCCCATCCTTGAGTTCAAAATACCGTACAGATAATGGAGAAGGACTGAATCCTTATATTTGGAAGCAGCTTCATCGAGAGCTTTCTTGGAATCAGAGAAAAAACCTGTTCTGTCCTTCTGCGCACACAGGAGAAGAGAGGGTAAAACCAGGGTGAAAAAATCCGCATTACCAGCACTAGTATCATAGACTCCCATTTTCACAGACTCCACAGCCGCCGTATAATCATTATCAGGAAGATCAGCCGGGACAACCCAATCGATATCCTCAGAGGGCCAGGCATACTTCATAACTGCGGACATTATATAGAGAAGAACACCTTCTTCCTCCGTATAAGCAGCTAGGTCTGTTTTCTCCAACGATTTCGCGGCCTCCCGCAAAGACAGAGGAGATGCTTTCATTGCCTTATCAAGAACAGCACTATCGATATTCTCAAAATATGATAGCTTCTGCCTCACTGTCGGAAGAACGACGGAAGCCGGTTCTGAAGACTTTTGCGGGGACAAACCAGAGCTAAGGTCATTTTTTTTATTTGATGACTCCGGTTCCTGCGAAGACGAGGAAACATCGTCAGAAGAATCATGTTCAAGGTCAGGAGAAAGAACTCTCTCGGGAACGGGTAAATTATCCCCCGAGCTACTACCTGAGGCGCAAGAATAAAACAGACACAAAAACAAAGAGAAAAATAAAAATATAATTAGAAGCTTTCTCCTAATCGTCACCATTACCGTCAGCAATCACTTCGTTTTCAGATTTTCCAGACATATCAGTATGCTGCATATATGCATATATTATTATAAACACAATCCCCAATAACACAAGGAACAAGGGCCAAAACCTGGATATGAACTTACGGAATGGAATCTGTATAATACCGAGGGAAAAACAAAGGAGAAAACCTCCGAACCCTATAAGGACAAGAGAAGGGACTACAGATGGGATGGAAAAACGGTGAAAAACATGAAAATAAGCTCCGCAATAAGAAAGCCCGCAAAGAATGACAAGAACAGGCCATAAGTGAGTCATGGAATAATTAAAGGATCCGAAACAAATAATCAGGGAGAAGACTCCTCCCGAGGCCAGGAAAAAGCCGAGGAAAAAAAGCCAGACGACTTTCTTGCGGATATAGGCGAGGAAAAGGAAAACAGCCCCCAGAAGCATGACTGCACAAGGTATCGTAATAAGCATATTAGGCTGTATATCCAAAACGAAAAGACAAATCAGAGCGATTCCGATAGTAATAAGAAAGATTCCAGAACCAAGAATGATTTCTTGAGATTTTTTTCCAGCGTACATACATAAAGAATACACAAAGATATCAGTCTTGCCAATAAGTATTGTGCATGATAAAATGGAAATATGTCTTTAAAAATAGTAAACAGAGCTATTTTTTTATTTTTTGCCATAGTCTTTTTTTTGTCATGCTCAACGAAAAAAGAAATGGAATACAGGCAGGAACTGCTCAACCTTCTTGAAGATGACGGAATGGAAGAAGAAAGCCGTTTTTCGGTAATAAACCAAATATCACAAGGAATGCTGAACCAGAACGAAACTGACGAACTTGTACTTTTCCTTACAGATTATGTGAACCAGAACCCTACGGACAAATACAACCCTTACTGGCTTCTGCTTACTGCGTACACATATCAGAAAACAGGAGCGGAACCTATAGCAGCCCTTTACTTTCAGCGTATATTGAACTCCTATGATGATTTTATAGTAAAAAATAAATCAATCCACCTGCTCTGCCTTCAGAACCTGATCCAGATCTCGACATCACCATCCGCAAGGATTCAGTATTTCACAAAGCTGATAAACGAGTATCCTGACAGCGTAAATAAAACCGAACTCTACATACGTCTGGGGGAAGAATATAAAAAGACCGGTGACTGGAATCAGATGCTGAAGTGTTACTCAGATTTCCTAGCAAGAAGCGATGCTTCGGAAATTCAGATCGCTGGAATGCCCAACGCATATTCTACCGCTAAAAACATCGTTGATTTCAATAATTCTTCGAAGGACTGGACCTTTGAGACACTGGACGAGCTGGTAACAGCCGTAAAAAGAGCAATCTCATGGTACGATCCAAATACCTTGGAAAGCTATAAATCCAAGGTCAATTTCTTCTCCATGTCATGGCAGCAGGATGAATCCCAAGAGCATAGTATCGCGAACTTCACGATGAAGGACTTCATGACAGGCAAGAACCGCATCCGGTACAACGAGGAGCTTAACGAATCCTCGACTCCGGACGAAGCCTTTCTGAGAACCTGGGGATGGAGCACGACCTATGTGAACGTCTGGTATCTATATTTCCGGAAAGTGAATTTCCCTCTTGATCCAGAAATTCACGGAAGATGGGAATGGGCCGGAATATATTACGGTGAGATGCTATGAAAAGCAGCAGGCATTTTTTACTTGCTGGGACAACTATGCTGCTATGTATATTTCTCTTCGAACCAGTTTTTCCAGGACAGCAGAGCGCTGAAGCACCTTCTTATCAGTTCATAGACATAGATTATCCAGATCATGACCTGATAGAAAAATTCAGGAACGAGTACATGTCCGGCTTCGGCTTAAAAAGGCTGCAGGAAATTCTTGAGAAGGCCGCTCCATACAGGCCTTATATACGCCGCAGACTAGAGGAGGAAGGAATGCCGATATGCCTGGAATTCCTTCCCATAATAGAATCAAACTTCAACACAGAGGCAACTTCAAAATCCGGTGCAGCAGGTCTCTGGCAATTCATGGAAAACAGCATAAGAGGTTATCTTATAAAGGATGAATGGATTGACGAGAGAAAAGACCCCTGGCTCTCCACTGAAGCCGCGATCTCAAAACTAAAGGATAACTACAAATACTTCAACGACTGGGCGCTGGCTCTGGCAGCCTACAATATGGGCCTGGGAGGACTCTCCAAAGTTATAAGGAATACCGGGACAGACTCTGCCTGGAACCTGATAGACGGGGGTCATCTGAAGACAGAAACAACGAACTACGTCCCAAAGTTCATCGCTATAGCCGATATAGTGACAAATGCAGAGTATTACGGCATAACCCTTCCTGAATATGACGAAAAAAAAGAGCTCAGATTCTCCATGATAAAACTGGATGAACAGATAAACCTTGAGCAGCTTTCTCTTTTATCAGGAATCAATATAGAAGAATTAAAATTACTAAACCCTGCCCTTATATATCCTGTGACCCCTTACGGAAGGCAATTCTCATTGAGGATCCCAGAAGGAACGGAGGAAGAGGCAGCCAGAGCGATCGCAAAGCTAAGCGGCTTGCAGGCCACCATCTATACGGTAGAAAAAGGTGATACCCTTTGGGCCATATCGAGAAAATACGGACTTACAGTACAAGAACTCTGTGATACAAATAATATTTCAGAAAGAGACATTCTTCATATAGGGACGAAACTTTTTGTGCCGATATATAAATAGAGCTGTCAGCAGAAACAGCACTCTCCTTGTTAAAACACAAGATGACCAAGACGGGAGATTCTCATGAACTCGACAATGATTAAAAAGACATTTTTTTCCTTATTACTCATATCAGCGGTAATAATACCATTAAATGCACAATTCAAAAGCTATGACCCCACAGTCTCCTCTGAATCTTCAGTAAACTGGATAAACAAAACATTCAGCACAGTCCTTTCCTTATCTAACAAGGAAGGGATAATAACACCATCGGACAGAGCAGGAAGCGAAGTCCTGATTTCAAACAAAATGGCTTACCTGGTGAAAGACCCCCTTCTATCGCTTTATGTTGATTCAGCCAACACTTTGGGAGATATAGTACTTCAAAAAACAATCACTAACGAAAAGCTTACGGCTATAATAAACGGCAGCACGATAAAGCCCGGAATATACACGACATCGATGTCCAACGTGACGATAAACGCTTCTTTCAACCTGGACAATGTAGGAAGCCTGATGATAATGCACAACAATCCCTACACACCGATACAACCTATCGAGGTAGTTTCTTCACGCACATACACAGGAATTATAATTGACGCGAGAGGAACCCTCTCAGTACAAGGAGAATTCGTCACCTCCCCAGGTTACCCATGTTTTTTCCCGAAAATCTGGGATGATACGATGGAGCTTCTATACGAAAGGAACATGATGAATTCCAAGACAGCAAAAGACCAAGGCATAGTTACCTACGCATGCTCCGATGACGAATCCCTTTACAGGGACAGGATAGGCAACGACCCGCTGCATATCTCAGCACGCAGGATATTCGGGACAAACAGGACAGATCCTGTCATATCGAGAAAGGATGCCCTTAGGATTCTTTCAGTACCGGAAAATCTTGAGCTTTTGAAGGAAGGCCGCATCGTAATACTTCTTGACGAGGATGTACTTGTACATTCAGTCTCGGCACCTGTAAAGACGAAATCCTACTACACAAAGTACAGAGAGCTGGAACAGTTCGTATATACAAATAAAATTCCCGCAGAGGTAACCGAAGAGAACGATGGAATCCACATATCTATAGAAGATTTGAATTTTTATCCTGATTCCGAGATTCTCCTGCCGAAAGAAGCTGGCAGACTTGATCTTATAGCTGAAAAACTTGTATCAATCACACAAGACAACGAGTACACCATTCTTGTTGAGGGGCACACGGCCGCAGTAGGAAAACCCACAGGAGAGATGAATCTCTCATATCTGAGAGCACTTACTATAATAGAAGAACTTGTTACCAGAGGTGTAAACCGGGATATCTGCGAAGCGAAAGGCTACGGCGGTACTAAACCAATAGGGGACAACACAACTGAAGAAGGCAGGGCTAAAAACAGGCGTGTCGAAATCATAATACAACCAAAGACAAGCTACGTTCAGACTTATTAAAAAAAAAAACGGCAGGAAGCATCTTTACAGCTCCTGCCGTTTATAAAAACCTTCTCAAGCAAAGCTTCTTTACAAGAAAAGATTAAATCTCAAAAACAACTATCAAAGACCGTTCTGAGCAAGAATTGACTTGACGTTCTCAAAAGCGGACTTCTGAGCCTCTGTCATATCTGTTTCATTCTCAAGTTTATCAATCTCATTAGCAAGCTGCCTGTCAAGAAGAGATCTTGGTATAGTGTAAAGAACATATACGCGGTACTCATCCTTGAAAGAATTCTTTATATCCGGATCATAGACACGGATAAGGCTCCACCAGTCACTTACCTTCTTAGCACCAGTGAAAGATACATCTGTCGTAGTCTTTACTACATTCTCGAAATAAGTTCCATAATCATCCTCAGGGGCACCTACAGCAGCACCGACGAACAAAGACTCAACCCTGGAAGAAATTTCACGCGCGATAAGCTGAGGCATCTCGAAGCCGTTAAGCCAAGCCTGAGCAGCATTCAGATTTGCAGCAGCCATCTCTGCCACGAAACAATACTCCTCTGTGAAATCAGAAAGCTTTTCAAGTCCTTTAGTTCCTAAGGAAACATAAGACTCAACCCATACAGGAAGAGTATTAACACCCAGTGCGGTACCTTTATGCTCAAGAATTTCTGTCTTTACTTTGCTAGAGAGATCTTTCGGCTCAGGATCCGAAGTGCAGCTTGCAAAAAGAAGACAAACGACAAGAACAGCAACGAGAATTTTAATTATTCTGTTCATTTTAACCTCCAAACTATAACTCATATTATATCACAACAGACTATTATTGTCCGCAGCTATTAACCAAAAGGATTATTTTTTCCCTTGAATTTTAGAATTCGTTCAGCTTATATACGGTATCTCACCCCGGATGTAAAATAAAAGGACATACTAGTGTTATTCGGGAATTTCGCCACATAACCGAACTGGACCGGAACAGAAAGGTGGTGCCACCACACAAATTCCATACCGATTCCTCCGGCTGCAACTGCATTAAATTGTGACTCTGGAGAGGGGTCTCCTCCATCGTAACTGAATTGAGAATAAGTCATATAATCTGCCCCACCGTCAACCCAAACATAGAGACGGGAATTAAGGATATCCGTAAAACTTGTCTCGTAAACACAGAACTGATAACCCAACAAAGCTGACTTATGATCATCCGACAAACCTACAGTAGCAAAAATACCATGAGAACCTAACCACTGATGATACTGAAGGCCTACCATACTGAACTCACCTACTCCGAACCCCATCCCAAGAGCGATTTTTCCATCCAGCTCCGGCTCCTCAGCGAAACAAGGACCAAGAGCAAAAAGCAGAATGAGCGAAAGAATCAATATTTTCTTCATATAAACTCCTAAAAATATAGCAAATAATACACAGTCTCTGACTGTACAGTCTTTGACTGTATAGCAAAAGTAAAAAAGGAATTCAAGGGATTACTTTCTTACCTCTTTGAATATGGAATAAGAATGACTGAAAATCATCTTATATCTATGTACCTACTATTTAACACCTCTGACCGCCGAAATGTTACCCAAAACAAGGATTTTTTATATTTTCCCTTTTATCACCACTGAAGCAAAGGATTAAAAACGATATCGGACTCCGGAAGAATAGAAGAAACCTAAATGAAAATTATCCGTAAATCTCGCTATGTAACCATATTGAGCAGGGACAGAAAGATGTTTCCACCAGATGAATTCCGTACCTATTCCAACCGCGAATATAGCATCCACCCCCGAGTACGAAGAAGACGAATAGAAATTGTAATCGTTGAAGAAAGCTGCACCACCGGATATCCAGGCATAAAAACGGGTGTCAAGTCTTTCGGTGAAACTGGCGGAAAATATACAGTACTGATAATCGGCAAATACCCCGTCCAAACCAGCAGTCACCATGACCCCATGACGACCGAACCACTGCTGATACTGCAAGCCTATGACCCCGATATTGCCGCTGCCATATCCTAAAGTTATTTCCCCCATACAATAGCCCATACCAAGAGCGATGGAATCATCGGATTCTATTTCATCAGCACAAAGAGGGAAAAGACAAAAGGAAAAAAACAATATCAGCAAAACGATTTTTCTCATAAGGACTCCTTTCAATCACTCATTATCTATATGGCAAACAATCAGTTTTATATCAAATACGATTCGTAATAAAATTCGACATATTTCCTGATTTTTAATTTTATACGACTAAATTCAATTGTCAGAATTATTATAGTAGATTTTCTGGAAAAGTACAATGAAATATATGCGTGTTATATAATAGCGAAAAAAAAAAGCGCAATACGGTTGCGCTTCCTTAGAAAAAAAATCGGGCAAGCTTTTTTTTCCGCCTCGCAGCATAGCTGCTCGTTTCAAATCCCGGCGGAAGCGCAATACAGTTGCGCTTCCTTAGAAAAAAATCGGGCAAGCTTTTTTTCCCCGCCTCGCAGCATAGCTGCTCGTTTCAAATCCCGGCGGAAGCGCAATACGGTTGCGCTTCCTTAGAAAAAAAAATCGGGCAAGCTTTTTTTCCCGCCTCGCAGCATAGCTGCTCGTTTCAAATCCCGGCGGAAGCGCAATACGGTTGCGCTTCCTTAGAAAAAAAATCGGGCAAGCGGGATTTGAACCCGCGACCTCCAAGTCCCGAACCTGGCGCGCTACCAACTGCGCTATTGCCCGTGAAAATTATACAAAAAAGCCCATCATAACTGATGGGCTTCTGCGGGAGCGACGGGGCTTGAACCCGCGATCTTCGGCTTGACAGGCCGACGCGATAACCAGCTTCGCTACGCCCCCGTGATGTTGAACACTATATAGAACTCGCTAAAAAAAGTCAATATGTTCGAAAAAAATTATTTTTATTTCGTTGACTATTCGACTTTTTCCCCTTAGAATCTTATTACTGGTCTACTCGTAAGACTGTTTTCTAGGAATAGACATACACTGGGAGGCTTTTATGAAAAAAGCGATATCATCATTATTGCTTGTCATGGCTTTTGTCCTTACATCGGCTCAAACTGTGGGAGAAAACGGTTTTTCAGAATTGATGAAAGCAGCAAAAGAAAACCAATTTACCACTGTCTCGAAGCTTATCGCTGAGAAGTCAGATATAAACGAGGCAGATTCCTCCGGCTGGACAGCTTTGATGTGGGCTGCCCGCTACAACTCAAAAGATGTTATCAGCCTTCTGGTTATAGCAGGTGCAGACCTTGAAGCTAAACAGGAATCAGGATTCACAGCCTTGATGATAGCCTCCGCTTTCGGCTCCGCAGATTCCCTTGAATTACTCGTAAAAGCCGGCGCAGATATTGAGAACCGCAATAACCTGGGAATGACAGCTCTTATGACATCAACTGAAAATGACTCCACAGAAATAGCAAGCATTCTTCTTGACAAAGGTGCTGATATAGAAGCAGCAGACTACTACGGCCGAACCGCACTTATGTGGGCTGCCACAAGGAATTCTGACGACATAGCGAACCTGCTTATCGCCTACGGAGCAGACATAGAGGCTGAAACTCATGAGCCCTCCTATGAAGAAGAACAAGCGATTAATTTCAGGACATCCAATGAATATGATCCTTACGGCTTCAACGATTACAGCAGAACAGCCCTTATGTTCGCAGCACAATACGATTCCTCAGATGTAACAAGGATACTGCTGAAGGAAAGACCAGACCTTGAGGCAACTGATTCTGAAGGAAAAACAGCTTTAATGTATGCGGCTGCCTATGATTCATCAGACACACTAAAACTTCTTATCAATGCCGGTGCAAAAAGAGCTGCCAAGGCATCGAACGGGGCTACAGCTTTATTCATTGCCAAGGAGAAGGGAAACAGTGAAGCTGAGGAAATACTGCTAAGCAAATAAGAATCATTCCGGACCCCGTATTATTTCCGGGGTCTTTTTTTTGCAGGAAGCCTTTTATTCAAGGAAGTTTCAGGTTGACACATGAAATTGACAGTGATAAAATCAGTTGTTACTGTCATAATCATGGTATCTCGCACATACATCGATTATGCTGCATTATAATTATTTTATTGTTAAGGATGATTATCTATGAAATCCACAGAGAAAGATTTAGAAAAAGCAGATAAAAAGAAAGAGGGGAAAAGCAAAAAAAATATTTGGATTACGGCAGGCTCCATAATTATCTTGGTCCTTTCCGCCATCACATTTATCTTGGTACCTAGTATCGGTGGTTTTACCGCTTCTCAGGAAACTTTAGTCGCCGGAAAGTACAAGGGGACAAAGATTGAATACGGCTATGGAACAGATTATCTGAAGGCTGTACAGGATTACGCCCAGTATTATCAGCAGCTGGCTCAGCAACAGGGACAAAGCCTTTCTCAGTTCGACTATTACTCTATTTTCCAGAACGCCTTCAATGCAGTAGTTCTTGATATGATGTATACAGAGTATGTAAATGACAGTGGTTATGTTCCTGCAGAGAACGCTATAAAACGTGACATGATTCAGTATTTCACCGATGAAAACGGAAATTATTCAGCGAAAGCCTTCAGGGAAGCTACAGAGACATACAAAAAAACAATCCGGGACACAGTAACGAAAGCAGATATTTCGAACAGGTTTACTGAAGACTATTTCGGACTTGACACTTACTACATCGCCAATACACTGTATGGACTTAAAACCTCTGCAA
The DNA here is from genome assembly GCA_024680915.1 of Treponemataceae bacterium. Classification (GTDB taxonomy): domain Bacteria; phylum Spirochaetota; class Spirochaetia; order Treponematales; family Treponemataceae; genus Treponema_I. Next base: position 42,818 of record JAILBN010000120.1, read on the forward strand.
ATGAAAGCAGATTCTTCACTGACCTCACAAAAAAAGCTCGTTCTTTCGAGATGGTCGCTTTCGCTAAGACTGATTATCCAGACGATAAAACTACAGAATTCGCCAAGGGAAACTCTGATTTATTCTTGAAATATGATTTCACAGCTGTAACAGCCGCTGATGAAAATGAACTGAAAGGTTTCAAGACTCAAATTGATAACAATGAAATAACATTCGATGATGCAGCCACCACATTGTCATCAAAGAGCTACTGTGATGATAACGGAAAAGTCTCACGGACCTATGCATATCAGATCAAGGGAATCCTTACATCTGACGAGGATTTCACGAAAATAGCCGGTCTTTCCGCAGGAGAGATATCCGACATAACTAAAACAGCGACAGGTTTCGCTTTGTTCAGATGTGACTCAGCTCCTGTATCACCGGATTTCAGTGACAGAGAAACTCTTGATGCCGTAAAATATTATATCAGTTATAATGAGCAAGGTCTTATCGATGATTACTATACAGGACTCGCAGAGGACTTTGCCCTTAATGCGACAAAGCTTGGTTTTGACGAGGCAGCTTCGGCAGCTGGTGTAACTAAAAAAGAAATACCAGAATTCTCCATCAACTATGGAGGTAACGGTTTTATAGGAACACTCCCCTTCTCTGATATAGAGGAATTGAGCAGTGCTGCAACTGATGAGAATTTCTTCAAGACAGCCTTCACTCTTAAAGAGAATGAGATTTCAAGCCCGATTTCCGTTGGCAATAATGTCATTGTATTAAAGCTCCTTAAAGAAACGATAAAAGAGGACACAGAAGAAGACGATTCTGATTTCCAGTATTATCAGTATTATGTACGCAACATTGCTTCCGAAGGGTTTGACTCAGAAATGCTCAGCAATGCTGATGTTGAGAACAATGTTATAGATTTGTGGGCACAAATGCTCTAATAGCTTTTAGAAACTGTTTTGACAAAAGATTCTGAAACAGAAGAAAAACCCTGTCTGGTAAAAGCCCAACAGGGTTTTTCTGTTTTATACAAAAAAAAGTTTCTCTACTCCAAATACCAGCCACAAGCTGCTATACTAAGATACATCGCAAGCTTGAACATTCTACCCCATACCCTGCTGCTTTGTTACGCTCCCTTATTGGGCTATGGTCTGAAAGAGCTTATCCAGAAAATACCAGAAAGCTGCCACATAATAGTTGTTGACTTTGATACTGAGCTCCATTCATTTTTCTTAGAAACCAACAAAGATTTAATTATTCAAGAAAAAATTATAACCCCAGTAATACTAAAGAAGGCGGAGGAAATCGTGAAGCTGCTTCAAATGGGTACACTGATTCCTCATCCCGAATCTTTCAGACGAACTCTTGTGGTCAAGATGAGCGGTGGTACTGTTTTCCACGAGGATCAATTCAAAGCAGTAACAGCATTTACAGATGAATTTATACGCAACAATTGGAAAAACATCATAACTTTGACAAGAATGGGACGTTTATATGCCCTGGATATATTCAAAAATCTCAACATCATAAAAAAAAGCAATAATATCAAATATCTAAAAAAAAATAGTATCGCAAGGGCTATATTGGTTATAGGGGCAGGCATATCCACAGACGAACTCCTGCAATCCTTGCGACAAAACAAAGACAATTTTTTTATTATTTGTGTTGACGCGGCACTTCCAAGCCTGCTTTCAAAAGGTATAAAACCAGACTCAGTAATTGCCGTTGAGTGCCAGCTGGCTATCGAAAAAGCATACATCGGTTCCCAGGGCTCAGGAATAAATATTATAGCAGATTTGACATCCAGACCTCATGTAACACAAATATGCGGTGGAAGCATATCTTTTTTCCTGTCAGAATACTGCCGCTTGCCTTTCATGAAGGACCTGGAGGAAAGCCTGAAAGACACCGGCATTCCAATATTCCCAGCATTAGGATCCGTAGGCCTTTATGCAGTTGAGATTGCCCTTTACCTAAGGAAGGAGGGAATTCCGGTATTTATTTGCGGGCTTGATTTTTCATTCATTCCAGGACAGACCCACTGCAAGGGAGCCCCTGCACATACGACATCGATTTTGACCGCAAATCGATTGAGACCTGCAGGCTCTCCTGCTTCAGCTTATACTTTCTCGGCAAAAAAAATATCCGACAAAAAAGAAAAGGCAGTGTATACGGATGCAGCTCTGTCCGGATACGGTGCTTTATACGTAGACCGTTACAAAGGAATCAAGGATTTATATGACTGCGGACAAACAGGCATAAAAAACTCTTTGCCCCGAATTTCCATAAGAGAGATGATAGAATTCTCATCAAAATTTGGGAATGATTCTGCTTACACTGATGCTTTTTCAGGGCCTGCTTTCAATTCAGCTGAAAATTCTTATATTTCGAATCAAAAAGAAAAAATAACACGCTTGAGGAAAATACTGACAGGAAGAGAAAAAGAAAAATACGACAAAGAATCAGAAAGAATAATAAGTGATTGCAGTTACTTGTATGCCCACTTCCCAGATTCTGTCTCAGGAGTGAGGGATACACCCGATTTCCTGAACAGAATCAGGGCTGAAATAGATATTTTTCTGAAAGCTCTGGACTTCCAGCTATAAGAACTATTCTTCCTTAGTTTTCAGGACAGCAAGGAAAGCACTCTGAGGAAGTTCTACATCACCGACAAGCTTCATCCTCTTCTTTCCTTCCTTCTGCTTCTCCAGGAGCTTCCTTTTACGGGTGATGTCTCCTCCGTAGCATTTCGCAAGAACGTCTTTTCTCACGGGATTAACGGTTTCCCTTGCGATAATCTGACTTCCGATAGCACCTTGAATAGCAATCTTGAACTGCTGACGGCTGATCTCACCCTTAAGCATCTCACATACGTGGCGGGCTCTCTCCACGGCGTTACCTCTATAGGCTAACTGGGATAGCGCGTCAACACTTTTACCATTCAGCAGAATATCTATTTTGACAAGATCTGTCTCTCTCATATCAATGACTTCATAATCAAAAGAAGCATATCCCCTGCTATAGCTTTTCAATCTATCATAAAAATCAAAAAGAACTTCAGAAAGAGGCATCTCGTATATCAGCTCGACCCTTTTCTCGTCCAAGTACTGCATGTTTACCTGTACTCCACGCTTTTCAGTACAAAGAGTCATTATAGACCCCAAATAAGTCGCAGGAGTTATAATAGAAGCCTTGATATAAGGCTCTTTAGAAGACTTCAATCTTCCAGCATCCGGGTAATTCGCAGGATTATCCACGAAAAATTCCTCTCCATTGGAAAGAGTCACATGATAACGAACAGAAGGGGCCGTGAAGATGACAGCCTGGTCGAAATCGCGCTCCAGACGTTCCTGAACAACCTCCAAATGGAGAAGGCCAAGAAAACCACACCGGAAGCCATACCCAAGAGCAAGGGAAGAATCCTTCTCGTACACAAGACTTGCGTCATTGAGTTTCAGCTTTTCCATACTGTCCTTAAGCTCTTCATAGTCATTCGAATCCATTGGATAGATTGAGGAAAAGACTACAGGCTTAACATCCTTAAAGCCTGGAAGTGGTTTATCAGAAGGATTATCAGCAAGAGTTACAGTCTCACCTACCCGGACATCAGACACAGTCTTTATTCCCGCGATGATGTAACCTACATCACCAGCGGCAAGCTCATTTTTCTCCTCAAATTTTATTTTAAATACACCGGTCTGCTCGACGCGATAGTCAGCACCAGAAGACATAAGCCTTATGGTCTGACCAGGCTTTATACTACCGTCTATCATCCGAAGATGAACAACTACACCCCTGTAGGGATCGTAGTGACAGTCAAATATCAAGGCTCGGGTTTTTCCGTCATCAACGGTGGTAGGACAAGGAATCCTGGACACTATCGCCTCAAAAAGATCATCGATACCTTCTCCCGTTTTTGCAGAAACAAGTATGGCGCCATCAGGGTCAAGTCCCAGATCATGATCTATCTGATGCTTCACAGACGGGATATCTGCAGAAGGCAAGTCAATCTTATTTACGACCGGAATAATCTCAAGATCATGTTCCATAGCAAGATACATATTAGAAAGAGTCTGAGACTCCACTCCCTGGGAAGCATCCACCAGAAGCAGGGCACCTTCACAGGAGGCTATAGCCCGCGACACCTCATAAGAAAAGTCTACATGCCCTGGAGTATCAACGAAGTTAAGCTCATATGTTTTGCCATCCTTTGCTGTGTATGGAATAGTCACGGCCTGGCTTTTTATAGTTATTCCCCGTTCCCTCTCAATTTCCATATTATCCAGGATTTGATTCTGGAACTGTCTGTCATCAATAATCGCGGCCTTTTGAATAAGACGATCCGCAAGAGTGGATTTTCCGTGGTCGATATGTGCGACAATGCAAAAATTGCGCTTTAGTGATAAATCTGTCATTTTCGACATTTTATTAGAAAAAACTTCTACTGTCCAGAGGAAGAGCAAAGCCAAGGTTCACGTCAAGATATCCTTTCCGTCTTTTTTTGGCATAAAGCTCAACATAAAGATAGCTGTTCTCTTCAACAGGCTCCGCTGAAATGATCTCTACCGGGTCCCCATCAGAAAAACCGCTTTCATCTGCGACACTTCCTTTGACCACGGACTTGACGACATAGTTATTTCCTTTGGAAGGAGAAACTTTAAGAAGTTCCATTCCAGCCAAAGGATAGAGAGCATCGGGGAGCAGATCGTTCCTGTATATGGTCAGACCGGGATATTCAGGTCTTTTATCCAGATAGATTTTGACACTCCTATATTCTGAATGCTCAGGACCAGAAAGAAGCCCGACCTCTACAATCCTGTCTATTCCTGCAGGAATCATACGATCATGTAACTCATCCATATTTTTTACAGGAAGACCGTCAAAGGAAGATATTATGTCACCAGGGACTATTCCTGCATAATCTGCGATTCCTGCGGGAAGAAGGTAAAAAACCTCGACACCGATACCTTCTTCATCAGAGGGATAGATCTTTTTTGTGCGGCCTGCGATTCCTATCCAAGGGTGACAGACTTCCCCTCCTGAAGCAAGAGCACTAAGATCCGATTTCAAGACCTCCACAGGAATAACGAAATTAAGCCCCTGATATTCGGCAAGGCCTGCGAAAACCACTCCCTGCACTTTTCCTTCAGCATCCACGACAGGTCCGCCGGAATTCCCTGAATTGACGGCAGCATCAATCTGGATTACTTTCTCCGACATTCCCACGTCTCTGTCCACAGCAGAAATAATTCCTGATGTAACAGTATGTTCAAGTCCCAAGGGCGACCCCACAGCAATTATATTGTCTCCTACATCAAGGTCTGACGCGGATCCCAGAGAAAAAACAAAAGAAGGCTTTATATCTGCTTTTATAAGGGCAAGGTCAACAGATGAATCCCAGCCTATGACTTTTGCAGGAATACGATCCTCCGGCTTTCCCGCAAGTTTTATGTACAGTCTAGAATAACCTTCATACTTAGGGTCAACCTCACTTTGGATCACATGATAATTCGTGATAATATACCCTGTTTTGTCGATAAAAAAACCGGAGCCCAGGGCCACATCAGAGTAACCTACCCTATGCTGTACGGTAACGCCCCTGTCGACCCATACAGTGACAGTACCCTTTATAAAGTCAGAAGCCTTGAAAAGGCGTTCAGAATCCGAGGAATCATCAGAATTTATATAAAAGGAAGTCTTGTGGATAAGAGGTGCTGTCAAATCAGCAAGGCCTTTATCAATACTCTGCTGAATATCTACAGTAACAGAATCACTCCCACAGACACAGAGCAAAGTATCTGAAAGATTTTTTGCCTTATACCAAAGTTCTTCAGAAACCGACTTTTCAAGCAATTCCTTTACTGCTTGTGAACAATCCTGAAACAAATTCTTGACAGATTCTTCGTCGGGAGCTTTCTCTTGCAGCAGGGAAGAAAGCCACAAAGCCTTCACAGGATAATCCTGGATAGTTTTTCTTATATTCTCGACCTCGGAAATACGTATCTCTTCATCCGTGTAATCCGGCTTTACCTGCGGCGTTCCGGAGAAGGTCCGGCATGATAAAATAAAGGATATAAGGAAAGCCACAAATAAAAGAGAATGGATCCTTTTAGTCATAAAGCAGGACTCCAAAACTGACTCCGCAGGTTTTACAGGCCAGGACCCGGGTATTATCATCAATTTGATATATGAGGTTAGTGTTCAATTCTCCAGTTTTCTCATCAAGCAATTCTTTCACAGCCGGGACAAAGGAATTCTCCCGGGGTTTCTCATAAACCCAGTAAAAATCATTCTCAGCATCATAGAAAACTGAATATATAACTTTCCCGACAGTAACAGAAAGAAGACGATCATCCCGCAAGACCACAGTAACAAGGACATTATCAATGGGATGGTAAAACTGCGCTTCCTTCAAGGACTTGTCGGCATTTTCTGAATAAGAGGCCTCATAACCGCCAGCAGCATCAATTCCCCAGAAATTATGAGTCCAGCCATCTTCCGAATAAACAGAACGATAATCACTTATCGCGTCACCATCGGTATCTATCAGAAGCTCAGAAAGCCATAGATCATATTTGTAGGGCAGCTTCCCGAACAAAGAATCGACGAGCTCTCCCCGTCCAGCAGAAAGTCCTGGATCTGAAGGAATCTTATAAAGCTCGACAATTTCTTTAATGCCATCTCGATCCATATCTACGGAACGAGAGGTAAGAACACCGTCAGTAAAAGAGGCAACAGCGATCTCTACTCCGTTTTCATAATAAAGCCCCTTGAAGGGAATCTCATCATAAAGCAAAAAGGAAGCAGTAATTCCATCCCTCAGAGGAAGAGTGACTTGATTTGCATTTGAGAGAATATCTTTCTCTATAAGCTCAGAATCTGTCTCTTGAAGAACAGGAATAAAAAATGGCTCGTCCTCATCGCCAAAAGGAGCTTTCTGTAATAGCACAGGGGTCCATGTCTGACTGTAAGGTACGAAGGAATATGAAGTACCGGAATCAGAAAAGCTTACAGACCCTACGGAGGGAAAGCTATGATATCTCAAAGAGAATCTGTGCTCATCATTTATCAGAGTCACAGGAGCTCCATAATCACAATCCGCATACCACTCTATAAAGCCATCCTCGTTCCGGTCATAGGTTATTCTCTGTGGACGTCCATAACTATATAGGCAGGAAAGATCATATAAAGACTTTTCCTTAGATGTGAAACGAATCTCACAGGAAAAATCATGCAAAAAAGACTGAAAAAGCAGACGGCTTTCTTCCGTTTTCATCTCGGAAGCTATCCTGCACAGCATTCTATAGTCAAAAACGCCTTCTGCTATTTTTATGTATGAATCCAGGGCATCCTGCTCAGAAAGATAACCACATTTCAATGCCGCGTATGGATAGAAGATATGGAATCCATACACATCAGTTCCAGCCTCATAAAGCTGCAGAAGGTCATAAGCCTCTTCTGCCTCCACAAAAAATGATGAATAGAGTAATAGCTCAGGATTCTTCTCGAAATGGGACTTCACTCTTTTTTGCAGAGCCCTGCTAAGCTCTCCTCTGGGAGATTCTTTATAAGGAAAAGCTGCCCCAGCTTCCTCACATATTTCAAATTCCTTCTTGAAGAAGAGGGAGAGAAATTCGGGATTATCAGGATATAGAGAAGTTGCCAAAGAGATAACGGATCGGGCAAGCTGGAGTTTTCCCAACTCATAACAAGCAGAAGCCTCTAGGTAATATAATTCCGGAAGAGTACTATCCGACACGGTCAAAAGCAAATCAAGGCAAGGTTCATATGCACCAGTTTTGTAATATAAATCGGCAAGCATTACGACTGAGTTTGTCCTGCTGAATTTCAACCAGTCTGTAAGAGCCACGGCTTTTTCAAGATAAGAGATTATTTCTTTCATGGCAGCATTTTTACCGGATGCTGCTTTAGCCCTGATAAACCAGAAATCGGCAATTGTCTCATCATAAGAAAGCCCCGTTCCGGCAAGAAAATCCGCATTCTCATAATCTTCCGAAGAAAGAGCGTTCACCGCAAGATTAAGATACCTAGTTGCTATGCTACGCCCTGCCTTTATCTCAGCACAGAACAAAAAAACTGAAAAAAAACAAAAAAGCAGTAAAAAGACTTTTTTTCTCATTCTACGACAACCCCTTCGGCTGGAAAGCCTAACAGCTTTCTTATATCGGCATCATCAAGAGTTTCATTTTCCACAAGAGCATTGGTAATAAGATCCAGCTGATCCCTGTGCTCAGAAAGAATATTGCAGGCTCTGGCTTTAGCATCATCAAGGATTTTTCTTACAGCAGAATCTATCTGCTGCGCCGTGTATTCGGAGAATTCTTTATGCCGGGCTATCTCCCGTCCCATAAAGATGGGTTCTTCTTCCTGTCCGTAGGTTACGGCACCTACTTCATCGGACATACCCCACTCACAAACCATACGACGGGCAAGACTTGTAGCCTGCTGTATATCATTCTGAGTTCCTGTCGTAGTTTCACCGTAGACTACTGTCTCCGCGGCATATCCACCGAACATAATAACAAGCTGGTCAAGCAGCCAACCTTTTGTATGGGAATAGGAATCTTCTTTGGGAAGACCGACAGTCAAACCAAGGGCACGTCCACGGGGAATAATAGTCACCTTATGAAGGGGGGAGGCATGCTTAAGATAATAGTAAGGAAGAGTGTGTCCTGCTTCATGGCAGGCTGTCATAATCCGCTCTTTTTCCGGCATGACCATAGAATCTCTGGCTACGCCCATAATCACTTTATCACGGGCTTCCTCAAAATCACAAAAATCTACAGTCTTCTTTTCTTTCCGGGCGGCAAAAAGAGCAGCTTCATTGACGATATTGGCAAGATCAGCACCACTCATACCAGGAGTCGCACGAGCTACCTTCTCAAGGACAACGTCTTCTCCCAAAGGTATTTTTTTTGCATGTACGGCAAGTATGGCGCAGCGCTCCTTCAAATCCGGCAAAGAAACAGTAACCTGCCTGTCAAAGCGGCCTGGACGTAAAAGAGCGGGATCCAGGACATCCGGGCGGTTAGTCGCAGCAAGAACAATAACACCAGCTTTATTATCGAATCCGTCCATCTCCACCAGCATCTGGTTCAATGTTTGTTCTCTTTCATCATGGCCACCACCAAGTCCAGCTCCCCTGGCACGGCCGACAGCATCAATCTCGTCTATGAAAATAATGGAAGGAGCCATTTTCCGCCCCTGTTCGAAAAGATCCCGGACCCTGCTGGCACCTACACCAACGAACATCTCAACAAAGTCACTGCCTGAAATATGAAGGAAGTTTACGCCAGCCTCACCAGCCACAGCCCTTGCCAAAAGGGTTTTTCCTGTTCCTGGATTACCCACGAGGAGGACACCTGTAGGTATCTTAGCCCCCATTTCCTGATATTTCTTAGGTGTCTTAAGGAAATCTACAATTTCAGCAAGCTCTTTCTTTGCCTCTTCCTGACCTGCCACATCCTCAAACATTATTTTTTTGCCAGATGTATCAAAAAGACGGGCACGACTTTTTCCAAACTGCATACCTTTCATTCCTTGGGCAGAATTCTGACGCATCATAAAAATTATAAAGAACATAGTTATGAGCCAAGGCATATATGAAAGGAGAATCGTAAAAAAGCTCTCTCTTGTTTTCCCTCCAGAAACCACTATACCGGCAGAAAGCAGACGTTCCATAAGGCTTTCATCATCATAAGGTATTTCCGTTTGGAAACGAGAGGTCTGTCCGTTGGAAGCTTGTATTATTCCGGTCACTGTAGAATTATCCTTAATATAAACTTCCGTTACTTTTGATGCTTTTATATATTCAAGAAAATCTGTATAAGAGATTTCAGGAATGGCAGATCCGGATCTTGTCGCTATAAAATAAACGACAAGAAGTATGATCATAGTCACGAAAAAAATAAGACCAGCACGCCCTTCCCTTCCGTTATTTTTCTTCATTTTATTCTCCTTTATAAAGCCTTGGCGGCGTTTGAATGCCGGTTTCAGCCAGTTTTTGAAATTTTGCCCCAGGCAACTACTTCTTATACAGAAAGCTTTATCCTTAAATTTTCACGAACCAATCGGGATATCCAAAAAGGCTTCCCCATACACCTCTGTTTTCACAATCCTCAAAGACAGGAATAGAACTTCTTTTTTCCGGAGGAACACGCCACTCCGAGAAAATTTTTGAAAGAAGCTTTTTTCCACCGGAAGAACTAATGAAGGAGTCCGATGTAGAAGCTGACCGGATAACGACGGGCAGCATAAACATTCCCGAAACGCAGCCTGCTTCATTTTCAGCGATATAAAGTGCCCTGTCACTGTTCTCGGCTTTTTTTATAGTCACAGATTCTTCTCCGGCAAAGTACTTGCCGGGACAAGGGACAAATGTATAAAAGCCATGCTCTTGTTTTTCTGTTCCAAAGGATTCAGACAAGGAAAGGAAAATATCTCCATATCTTCTTTCCATTATAAGCCCTGCTCCTGAAACCTTCCTTGTACCCGAAGAAAAATCGGCAATCATACTATAAGGTATACGTCTCTGACATTTCAATATAGACAAACCCTCATAAAGAACTGCCGTCTTAATTGAAAAAAGACATTTCTCAAAATCCCGGCCTGGCAGACGCAGTGAAAAATCACTTTCCCTGCTCCACCTGATTTGCGAAAGCTGTATATTAATATCATCGGCTGTTATCAAGTTTTTTTCAGCACCATGAATAACAGCGGAATCCCAACCAGGCTCAAGCTCGTTCAGAAAAGGAATAAGCCTGTTTCGTATTCTGTTCCTGAAATAAGAATTGTCAGCATTCGTAGAATCTGTCCTATATTCTATACCATTAAGAGCCGCATATGCCTCTATATCACTCCTAGGAACGTCGAAAAGAGGTCTTGTATAGATTCCGCGGCTTTGTCTCATGCCAGAAGACGAAAGAACGCCAGCACCCTGCAAGAAACGCTGCAAGATAGTCTCAAGTCTGTCATTTCTGTTATGTGCTATACAAACAGCTGCAGCAGCTATTTTTTTCGCATGCTCATCAAAGGCTTTGTAACGCAGATATCTCGCAGCTTCCTCTATTCCCTTCCCTCTTTCCCTGGAAGTTTCAGAAACAAGTCCTTTTCTAAGTACACAGACCGAACAAGGAAGGCCATAATCCACGCATTTTCTTTCTACCAGGGCAGCATCCCCCGCAGACTCCTCATCAGGGCGGATATTATGATTCACTGTTATAACGTGCAGAAAAAAACCGAAGTGACAGGAAAGCTTATACAGGACATCAAGCATAACCATTGAATCAATGCCACCGGAAACCGCAGCAAGGAGATTCTTCCCCTGAAGTTCTTCCAAGCTGACACCCTGAGGACATAAAAATTTTTGAGCGGAGGAAAGAATATCTATCATCACTTCATAACAAAAAAAGCCCGCAGACATAAAGACCGCAGGCTTTTCGCTAGGGGAACCGAAAAACAATTCCCGATGAAGCTGCAAGCAAAACTGCAGACATCACCCTGAATAATTCCTGAACTGTATTACAGGACACTTACCTTAGCGTTTAGGAGCACGAACAGAAGCTACGACAGCATCTCCATCAGAGAGAACTGTAATTCCGTCTCCAAGGGTAAGCTCCTTAATATGAAGGAAATCTCCAATTTTAAGAGCAGAAATATCTGCAATAATGCGGACTGGAAGATCCTTTGGCAAGCATTTGATTTTGATTGTAGGAATACCATTCTGAAGAATACCACCCTCACGAACACCAACAGGGTTTCCACCAAGCTGAAGCTTGATTACTGCGACGAGAGGTTTGTCCTCATCAATCACATGAAAATCGACATGAAGATTTCTGTCATTTATTATGTCATATTCAGTATCTTTAATAAAAGCAAGCATAGTATCCTTGCCAACAGTAAGCTTTATCAAAGTCGTAGGCGTAGCCTGTTTCCATACTTTAGTAAATTCAGCCTCATCAACAGAGAGCATAGTTGAAACTCCCTTTGAATTATACATAACTGCGGGAAGCTTTCCCTCTGATCTAAGCTGTTTTGCAATTTTTTTTCCTGCCTCAGTGCGCACCTCTGCGCTCAATGTCATGTAATCCATACTTCGGACTCCTTAATATCAACATTTCCAGATCTCTCCAGATCGGACAAAAATACAATGTCCTATTTTTAGCTGGGACGGCTGGATTCGAACCAGCGGAATGACGGCACCAAAAGCCGTTGTCTTACCACTTGACGACGTCCCAAAAAAACTTGTTGTCTATATTAAATACAAACAACAAAAATTTTAATCCCTAATCATACGATAAGAGAGAAAAAAAACTCAGAAAGCTGTCAAAACAGAAAAGCCCTGAATATTATCAGTCCATATCGCCGGAACCAGCTTCCTCCACATGACCTGCCTCATATTCAGCAAGAATCTTGCTCTGGAGTTCGTTCCTGAATTCAGGACTGATAGGATGAGCTACATCCTTATAATCGCCTGTACCAGTCTTACGGCTAGGCATAGCGATAAAAAGACCTGTCTTACCTTCAATTATCTTTACGTTGTGTACGACAAAGCAGTTATCAAATGTAATTGTTACGTAAGCCTTTAGCTTTCCGTCGGCGGCAACCTTTCGGATCCGGATCTCTGTAATCTGCATTAAAACCTCCTGCAAATACAACTTCTCGGAAGAAAATACTATCGAGAAGCAAGATAATAACAATCATCCCATTCGTTCCGAAGCACATCATAGGATTTATGTGCATCCTTCTCAGATGCAAACACACCGAAGACAACAGAACCAGAGCCCGTCATCTGAACATAGTCCGCCTCACACTGCCTCAAATCAGACAAGGCTCTCTTTATCTCCGGAAACTTCCATGCAAGAGGCTCTGTAAAACTGTTATAAAAAACCCATTGATTCACAGGCTTCCTATACATGTCTTCCAACTCTTTGAATGGAGTTATTTCAGTTCTATCCATATCATGCCAGCTGTCGACTAGGGAATAAGCTTCTCCCGTAGCACTATGCACACCCGGACACAATAAAACAAAATAAAGATCCCTGCGGGGAACAATATATCTTACATGTTCCCCACGACCTGAAACGATAGCGGCATCATAAGCCTCACCGTTTCTAAGAAAGAAAAACACATCACTTCCAATTTGCGAGGCTACGTTATATTTCTGCTCCGCCGAGAGCTCAACACAAAAAAGCTCGGACAAGCCAGAAAGAACAGCAGCCGCATCAGAAGAACCACCACCCATACCAGCACCAGAGGGAATACGTTTTCTCAACGTGATCCTGACACCATCTTTTATGCCGGTACAAGAACAAAAGGCTTTATATGCAGATGTAAGTGTATTTTCGAAAGGGAGAATAAAATCAGGAGAAATGACCTGACATGTGCAATTGCTATCCACCATCTCTATCAGCAAATCATCGTAAAGAGGAACTTTCTGAAAGATACTCTCGATATCATGAAAACCATCCGGCCTTACATCACACACCTTGAGGTGAAGATTCAGCTTAGCCGGAGCTTTTACATGCACACTACGAAGCATAGTCACTTATGAATATATATAAAACAATGGATTGTGTCAACGGGCTTAAAGACAGGAGGCTTCTTTCCTATAAAAAAAACACTTTTTGTTTGAAAAAAAACATATACCATATTTTTTTGGAAAAATATGCAAAATTTCGCATTTATATACATTCCCTTTCATTTTTGCGATTTTTTTTCATTTTTTTTAAAGAAGTCAAAAGTAATTATAAAAAACCGATTGACATTAAGCATAGTCTAATTTATGTTTTTAGTATGAAGGTGCGTTCATTAGCCGGAGGGGATAAGTACGCACAAGAAAACCATCTGAACGGAGAGAATTCAGATATCGAACATGTACCTCTCTAAAGGAAGTTTCCAGATGTTGAATGACAGCGATTTATTAGAATACTCAACAGCAACTGATTACGGTTTTGATTATGCTTACGATGATGATTACTACGACAAATCAGATGATGATTTCGATGACGATTTCGAAGATGAAGACTCTTTGGACGACTTCGAGAACGATGATTTTCTGGATGATGATTTTGATGATGAACTCGATGATTTTGACGAGGACGAGGACGATTTCGATTATGATATGTCCGACGATTTGGAATATGATGATGATTTTGATGAGTGAAGTCCATTAAAGTCAGCTACTTGAAAGCAACAGAAACAAGAAAAGAATAGCAAAAAAAAAGGGCCGCCCGTTTTCATGGGATGCCCTTTTTTATTGACTCCGGAAGGATTACATCAATCTTTCTCCCCCATTCCACAGCTTCTCAAGATCATAGAAATTCCTTGCCTCCTCAGACATAAGATGCACTACAACAGGTCCTATATCTATAAGGTTCCAGTCATCTCCATCCGGTGTTTTCCTGTTGGGGATATGAATCTCAAGATCATTCTCATTAACATAATCCTTAACCGCTTTATAGAGTCCCTGACTATGAACAGAACTGTTCACTGTAACAATAATGAAAAAATCAGTCCAACTGTTAAGTGAAGAGACATCGATAACAGCAACGTCCCCACCCTTTAAATCCTTCATAAGCTCTGCTATCTCAAGAGTTTTTTCTTTTAATGATTTCATCTTACATACCTTCCGTCAAAATCTTGTCCTAGAATAATCGTAAAATCAACGAGAGTATCCGCCTCAAGCTCATCATCGGTTTTGATTTCATCCGTAATAATATTCGTACAGTTTATGAACGATGCAAGGCTGGAGGCTTCCATCTCGTTTCCGATATGATCGATAACCACAGTTCTCTCATAATCAGTAGAATCTGCGTTTATCATACTCAGCACTTCATATCCGGCACTTTGGAGCAGCGCACCGGTATTTTTTGCGAGACCATTCTTCGTTGTTCCATTTTGAATTTCTACAAAATAAACACGGCTCGTGGCGACTCCCGATGCAGAAATAAGAGCCGTAGTAGTCTGCTTGAATACGTCCTTTATAAGCTGGGCGTCGTAGGAGGGGAAAAGAAGAGTCTCTCCCTGGACATCCTTTTCTTTTCCATCAACAGTCTTAGGCATAAGACGGTCTGCATCAATCGTAGAAATTTCGGAAAAGATACTGAAAAGACCTTTTTCATCTACGTTGGCCTTTATATGGGACGCAAAGAGGGAGAATACTTTTTCCGTAAGCAAGGTGGATTTATTACTATTTATAGCAGAAAGGAAAGCGACTACGGAATTCTGCTTCCTGTCCTGAATAGTGACAGAAGTATCCTCCGGAAGCCTGTACTCAAGATAAGTACAGATTTTATCACCATCAAGAACCACAGCCCCTGAAGGCAGCAGATAATGAACCCCCTGCTCTACTACGTCCACAGGATAGGGAACGAAAATCCGAAGGCCGCCAAGAAGATCCGTTATATATGAGAAATCCGCCATGGACATTTCCAGAATAAAAGGAATCTGGGTTCCGGTGAGCTTCTCAATTTCAGAACAATATGTCGCCAGACCTTTCTCCCTATAGACAGCATCTATACGGTCCGTCCTGTTCAGACTCTTATATATCGCACCCGTATTGCCAGGAATATCAAAAACAGCGCCCCTGCGTGAGACAGGGTAATATACGAGGACATCAGTCCAAACGATATCATCCCCATCATGAAGGACAAGCAGCATTTTTATGAGCTGGTCGTTCTTAAGGATATCACCGACCTCATCAGTCTGAAGGGAAAAAACAAGGATGACAGACATGGCTATCAATATGACACCCATCAACAAGATGAGGAAAAAACCTTTTCCCAGACTTCTTTTTCTCATGCATCCTCCTTTGTCGCATGGACAAGAGAATACAGAAACTGTTCAGTCTGAGAAGAAATGTTATAACCTTGATTCTGAAGATAATTCATTCCTTCCTGAAGAACTGAAATTATAAATTCATCCAGGGTATCGTCGTCATGCATCTCCATATATCCCGCAGGAATATGGGTTCTTCCCGGCTCAATCTTATCGGCTATATATATAATTTTCGCCAGGTCCCCCATTCCAGCATGGCCAAAGGTATGATAACGCACAGCCTCCAGAATCTCTTCATCATCTATCAGATACTTTGTCTCAAGAAGAACCGCCGCCGCTCTTCCATGAAGAAGATTATTATGACTTTTCTCAAGAGAATCAAAGGGAAGTCCGTCTTGTCTGGCAAGAGCCACCAGAGCCTTATCCTCATAATCCTTGCAAATATCGTGGACAAGTCCAGCGAGGAAACCTTTATCTGAGTCAAGATCATACATATCGCAAAGCTTTCTAGCCGTAGCTGCCGTCCGTTCAGAATGCTGATAACGAGATGCCTTCATCGTCTTCCGCATATCCTTCCGAATTCTTTCCACTAACTTTGTATAATCATCAGTCATAAAGCCTCCTTCTCAAAATATACTCATAAACTTTCTCTGGAACAAGAGCCCTAAGTCTGCTCCTTTCCTTCATGGAATCCCTGACTTCACTGGAAGAAACGTCCACATAAGGGTTCTCCAGCTCCAAGTGAACGAAGGGCAAGACAGTCTTTCTCGTGCAGGAAGCAGCAACAGAACGCTTTGCAAGGATTATATCGACCTTCTCAGCCAGCTCAGAAGCCTTGTACCATCTAGGAAAGCCCTCCACCAGGTCCTCCCCTATTACCAGCCCCAGCTTGCCGGACAGCAGCCCGGCCACTCTGAATTTTTCATCCAGGAAAGAGACTGTATCGTAAGTATAGGAAACGCCACCTCGCTTTATCTCACAATCCTCAACAGAAGCCCACTCAAAGCCGGAGACAGCAAGCTCCAACATATTCAACCTGTCCTCATCTGTCGCTCCTGAGGGCATATTCTTGAAGGGAGAATGAAAGGCAGGGACGAAGAGGACCTTATCATAGCCCGCCTGCTCGTGGACAGTGGCAGCGATTCTTACGTGTCCATTATGAACAGGATTGAAGCTGCCACCGAACATAGCGATTTTCACTGTTCACTTCCCGGATACTGGGTACCTTCATCAGAGCAAGAAGCCCTTTCCATCATGAAAGAGCTTTTTCTTTTTTTTGACACTGTATCACCTTGGCCATAAGAGTCCACAAGAGAGACAATCTCAGCCTTGACCTTGTCCAGACCGGTTCCCTTAGCGACCGACATAGGGATGACAGTTTCTCCTTTGAGCTTTTCAGCTATCTCTGCAGCACGAACAGCTGCCCCCTCCTGATCTATTTTGTTGCATAGTATAAGTCTGCGTTTTTCCAACAGATCAGAAGAAAAAGACTCAAGCTCTGAAAGAAGCTTGTCATAGGCTTCAAGATAATTGTCATCACTGCAATCAATTATAAACACGAGACAGGAGGTCCTGGATATATGCTTGAGGAAACGAATTCCCAGGCCTGCTCCATCTGCAGCCCCCTCTATTATACCAGGAATATCCGCAATTATTATATCACGCTCCTCTCCTACGTGAAGGACTCCCAGATTCGGAATTTTTGTCGTGAAAGGATAGGGTGCTATTTTCGGCCGGGCATTGGTGAAATAATCAAGAAGGGAGGATTTTCCTGCATTCGGGAAGCCGACAAGTCCCACATCAGCCATAATACTGAGCTCCACACGCAGCTTCCTGTACTCACCGGGTTTACCGGCATGGGCGTATTTAGGGGCTTGGTTTGTGGAAGACTTAAAATGCATATTCCCCCAGCCTCCTTTCCCCCCTTTCAGGAAGAGAAGCTGCTCATCCTCGGCTTCCGTAGTAAAATCACAGACAAGCTCGTTGGTCTCGTAATCACGGACTGTGGTGCCAGGAGGAAGGGGAATCACAACATCCTCTCCATCCTTACCGTAGCGGTTTGAGCCAGAACCATCTCCTCCGTTCTTTGCCTTGAAAACTCTTTTATAGCGGAGATGAGCAAGAGTACGAAGATTCTTCCTTACGCAAAAAAGCACATCACCCCCACGACCGCCGTCACCACCAGCAGGACCGCCATTAGGCACGAATTTCTCACGACGAAAGGCGATACAACCGTTTCCGCCTTTACCAGAACTTACTTCTATAACAGCCTCGTCTGCAAACTGTATCATAACACCACCTCAGAACCCTTATTCATTCACAGTGCTCTCGTCAACATCATAAAGACGCGCAAACCTGACGCGCAACTTACAAGCATACTCAAAAAAAATACCCGGCAGCTACCACCAATATGGCCGAAAGCTCCGGGTACATCATCTGTTCGTGGGAAAAATATCACCTAAAAATACGGCAATTCCTGAACTTCTTTTTATGCCTTTACAGGCTCGATTGAAGCAAGCTTTTTTCCCATGCGTTCATGATAAACGACTTTTCCAGTTTCGATAGCGAAAAGGGTATCATCTTTACCGATTCCGACATTTTTACCGGGATGTATTTTCGTTCCCCTCTGACGGATCAGGATGGATCCTGCTGAAACCATTTCTCCGCCATAAGCTTTCACACCTAAATACTTCGGGTTTGAATCGCGACCGTTCTTAGCACCGCTACCGCCTCTTTTACGCGCCATTTTATGCCTCCGCTTTCTTTATTCTGTTTTTACCCGCAACGATACATGATCGGGATATTCATCAGCTATGAGCTTTATGCCACACTTAAGAAAATCGCAACAATGTACCAACAGAGCTTCAGAAGCCCCATCGCAATACTGAACCTGAAATGCGAGCGATCCAGGTTCAGAAGAATCAGCAAGCAGGCTGATTCCGGCATCAGATTCAAGCAGGCAGTGAACAGTCCTCAGCAGAGATGAAACTCCGGCACAGACTATATCAGAACCTTTGGCTGCATAACCGGCATGTCCTGATGCCGTACAGGAACGCAGCTGCCCGTCCTTTGAAGAGACAAGGCAGACATCTATCATATACGTTCCCGCATACCAGCTACGCACAGCATAACTTATGCCAGTACGATATCCTTGATACGGATATTCGTATACTGCTGGCGGTGACCAATCGTACGATGATAGTCTTTCTTGTTCTTGTATTTGTATACGAGAACTTTCTTATCCTTGAAGGTGTCCGCAACCTCAGCGACAACCTTGGCACCAGCTACATAAGGAGCACCTACGACAACATTCGTACCGTCATTCGTAAGAAGGACAGTCTCAATATCAACAGTTTTTCCGCTCTCAAGGTCGAGCTTATCAACCTGAATGAGGGCATCTTTCTCAGCTTTATACTGTTTGCCCTTATACTCAATCAGCGCGTACATTTTACACCTCTATGAAATATATGTCTGAAACCCTTTGGATATCAGCTCTATGACTCCGGGTAAACGGGGATTCACCGAAGCCTTGTTTACATAAGTATTTGTAATAATACTTATTTTCAAGTACTACGTCAAGTAGACAAAAGCCCTACATTGTCTCAAGGAAAGGAACCAATATAAGGTCAAGTCCGTTCCTGAGGACCATACGCACACATTCAGCAAGGGCAAGCCTTGCAGCAGCAAGCTTCTTATTCCCTTCTGCCACAGAAAGTATGGGACAATCGTGGTAGAACTTGCTGAAGGCCTTGGATACCTCATAAATATAATTGGCCACTAAGGATGGATCCAAATCTTTGGCGGATTTTGCGATTACTGAAGGATAATCCCCCAGAGTCTTTACCAGCTCCCATTCCGCAGGATCTGTCAAAAGAGCAAGGGCATCCTCTCCATAATCAGGGGCAAGACCGTTCTCCGCGGATTTCCTCAGGATAGATGAGATTCTGGCTCCCATATACTGCAGGTAAGGTCCTGTATTTCCGTTGAAGGAAAGAGATTCCTTGGGGTTGAACATCATATCCTTTGTGGGAGTGGTCTGCAGCAGGAAGTAATGGAGGGCACCGAGAGCTACCTTCTCCGCTACCTCCGCAGGGTTCCCCACAGCCTCTTCCCTGCCCTTCTCGGTAATCTCAGCAAGAGCTCCGTCACGGAGGGAGTTAACAAGGTCATCGGCATCCACCACGGTTCCTTCCCTACTTTTCATCTTTCCTTCCGGCAGATTGACCATTCCATAGGAAAGATGGTAGAGGTTGTCTGTCCAGTCGTAGCCAAGCTTTTTCAGGATATAGAAGAGAACCTTGAAATGATACTGCTGCTCACTTCCCACGACATAAACCAGCTGATTGAAGTTCCAGTCAGCATGGCGGGAAACTGCGGTACCGATATCCTGGGTGATATAAACTGAGGTACCGTCCTTACGGAGCATTACCTTGTACTGATCGCCACCATCCTTGTTCTTACCTGAGGCTTCAGTGACATCTATACGGACGGAGCCGTCCTCAGCCTTGAAGAAAACACCGTCCTCCAGGCCCTTGAGGATAATCTCCTTTCCTTTAAGATAGGTCTCGCTCTCAAAATAATATTTATCAAAGGAAACCCCTGTGCGGGCATAGGTCTGCTTTATTCCGCCCGTGGCCCAGTCATTCATCTGCTGCCATAGCTTACGGAGCTCCACGTTGCCCTTCTCCCACTCCACCAGCATGCCCTGGGCAGTCTGCTCGGCCGCAGTCGGTTCGTCAGTTTTTCCGGCAGACTCAAGGGCATCTGCCTGGGCCTTGCGGAGCTTCTCGAACTCAACGTAACAGTCGCCCACGAAACGGTCTGACTTAAGTCCCAGACTTTCCGGAGTATCTCCCAGAGTGAAGACATAATCGGGGGAAAGGCCTTTGTCCGTAACATACTCGGGATGACCTGAATGATTGACGATATAGGCCAGCATCGACTTACATATATGAACACCACGATTATTGATCAGATCGACCTTGAAAACCTCAGCTCCGGCAGCCTTAAGAATTCTGCTGACACTCTCACCAAGGGCATCGTTCCTAAGGTGGCCCAGGTGCAGAGGCTTGTTGGTATTAGGACTTGAGAACTCAATCATTACCCGGCGACCACTTAAGGGTCTCTTGCCCTCCTGATCAAAGGAACCGAAGGACTCCTTCTGACTTGCGATTTTTCCAAGGACAGATGAAACTGCGGATGCTTTGTTGAGCTTCACGTTCACATAGGGGCCTGTCTGAAGGAAATTCCCCACAGAAGCCGCCGCCTCCGCGAGCTGAGCCTCAATAATCTTCACAACCTCTGTGGCTATCACAGGAGGTCCCATACGGAGCACCTTGGCGAAGGAAAACATAGGAATACCCACATCACCCATGGAGGGATCCGGCGGGGTCTCTAAAACAATGGAAGCAGCTTCCACACTTGGAACCTGAAGGCCTTTGTTTTTTATAAGGATATTAAGTGCATCGGCAACGATAATGCCGCATGATGACCGAAAATCTGCCATAAATGCTCCTGATTGATGGGGGAGCTGGTCATGAGCGAAAAAAAAGGCCTGGCGCATGCTCCCACAAAGTGATTGTGTCAAAGTTTATCAAAAAAACGTAAGCTTTTCAACAAGGGAATAAAGGGCGAATTCGCCCAGAAATGGTATGTGATATTGCTCTCGCTGACATTCTGTGTGCAAAAGCCAATTCCTCACGAGCAACGAGTTGTTTTATCACTTTTAAACCAAGAAAACGCAGAACATGTATTCCAACATCGTGCAAGGGCAAGTCACTGCCGATGATTTGTTCGTAGAATACTAAAGGGAACCTACACCACCCGATCAAAAAAAACAAAAAAAAATTACAAAACGCTGAAAAATTTCCTTACAAAACGCCGAAAAATGCCATAATAAAAACATGGGCAAATATAGGAATCGTATTGTAGACGCAATATTACAGGATAAACTCGAAGCAAAAGGTGCCATCCTTATCGAAGGACCTAAATGGTGCGGAAAAACGACTACCGCTGGGCAAAAAGCCGCAAGCATCCTGCACATGGACAATCCTACAGCCAAAGAGCAAAATTTGCGTCTTGTAAAACTGAATCCGCTCAGGCTTTTGAAGGCAACGTTCCGCGTCTTATCGACGAATGGCAAATCGCGCCTACACTCTGGGATACAATCAGATATGAAGTTGACCAGCGCAGACAGATGGGGCAGTTTATCCTTACAGGGTCAGCTGTTCCGCCCGACACAAAAGAAATCACTCATTCCGGAACAGGACGTTTTTCTTGGCTGATGATGCGTCCTATGTCTTTGTATGAGTCAGGCGAATCAACCGGCGAAGTTAGCCTAAAAGAACTGTTTGACGGGAATCAAAATATTGATGGCGAAAATCAAAATGATATAGAAAAACTTGCGTTTTTGGTTTGCCGTGGCGGTTGGCCCGGCGCTATTGCTCTGAAAAGAAAGTATGCTTTGCAACAAGCCTTTGATTATTATGACGGCGTTGTTAAGTCAGATATAAACAGGGCTGACGGCATTGCTAAAAACGAAGAGCGTGTAAAATGGATTATGCGATCTTTCGCAAGGAATCAGGGAAGCCAGATTGCAACAACCGTAATCGCAAATGATATTCTGGCGAATGACTCTTCCTCCGTAAATGAAGATACCGTTCATTCTTATATCGAGGCTTTGAAAAAAAATCTTTGTAATCGAAGATATGAGCGCATGGAATCCGAATCTCCGTTCAAAATCCGCAATTCGGACTTCTGATACAAGATACTATGTTGATCCTTCAATTGCCGTCGCAAGTCTGGGTGTCGGCCCCGACGATTTGATCAATGATTTGAACACATTCGGTCTGTTTTTTGAAACGCTGTGCGTCCGCGATTTGCGAGTATTTGCCGAAAGTCTCGATGGGTCAGTCTATCACTATCGGGATAATACCGGTCTTGAGTGCGATTCTGTCATTCATCTAAGGAACGGAAAATACGGTTTGATAGAAATAAAGCTTGGCGGTGACAACCTGATAGAAGAAGGAGCCGCAAACCTAAAAAAGCTATGCTCAAAAATCGATACGGACAAAATGAAAGAGCCGTCTTTTCTTATGGTTTTAACCGGAGTCGGGCAGTATGCCTATCAAAGAGAAGACGGCATTTTGGTCGTACCGATCGGATGCTTAAGAAATTAGTCACTAAGGGCAAACCGGAGCGAAACTCTGTCGCTTCCACTGGATCCAGAACTATCTTTAGTATACGTAGCGGTTACAGTATGTACCACCCCCGCTGTCAATGCTCTCGAAACAGTATTACTAACATTTCCAGAAACATTTGTCAGCACAGCAGTATTATCCACTCTTAAAGAAAACTTATCACGATTTGATTCACTTGAAACTTCAAAATCAACTGTCAGAGTACAAGAACTATTTACCGTAATGTTCCATGTAGATGTCGCTGTCGAATTATTTACACCGTTATTATTCGAAATCCAACTGGTAACGTTACCGGAAGTCGATTCGTTGAACTTGTAGATTCCGTCAGAAGCTTTTTCTATACTGCCAAAATCACTACTAGCACCGTCTGCAGCCGGAGTTTCGACGGAACCACCGGAATCTCCTGTATATGATATTCCAAGAGCCGTCGCAAACGCCGAACTGGTTTGTGGATTATTTTTATTCAGCAGATTTCCGCAGCTAATAAACGGCAACAAGAATAACGACAAAACAACAGTTGTAAAAAACATGTT
The DNA here is from genome assembly GCA_024680915.1 of Treponemataceae bacterium. Lineage (GTDB taxonomy): Bacteria > Spirochaetota > Spirochaetia > Treponematales > Treponemataceae > Treponema_I. Next base: position 66,345 of record JAILBN010000120.1, read on the forward strand.
TATAAAAAAACTGTTCATTTTCATAATAACCTCGCTACTACCAACCGAAGTCTATGGCAAGACTTATACCCAAAACATCCTCAAAACCTTTTCCGGCAGAATACTTTACGCCGTAATAAGGACTTATAATAATTCCGCTTCCAAAATCCATGCCAATTATCCCTGAAAACATAAATCCACCGACACTATAATCATCACCATACTCAGATTTATCAAGAGAGAAATAATAACCTATATTTCCTTGAACATACGGTCGTCCAAAAGAAAGGTTATAGCTCAATCCTAAACAAACATATCCTTCCATAAAACGGAGAGTTGCGCCTTTAAACTTTTCGCTGGCTTGGTCAACGTAGTCATTATTGATTTTCGCAGATAAAATTGAAAATCCAAATCCCCAGTAAAAGTGTTCGCTCTCAGACCAAGGCCACAAAGAATCTAACCCGAAATCAAAATCATTGTAAAACGAACCGAATGAATATCCTATATCTGCATAATATCCACGACGAGTATATTGAGGAATTTTGGCATCAATGTCAAAAAAACTTGCTTTTCGTTGCACATTACTCCAGTTAGAAGAACTATTACTTTGATTGGTAGAATTGTTAGTTTTCTGATTACTATTATTAGTCTGGCTGCCAGAATTGTTTCCAGTCATTTGCTGCGCTCGTTCCTCCCATCCTACTGTAGACTGTTGAGAATTAGTTTTCGCTTGTTTTTTTATTGATTCTTGTGTTGTGGCTGCTTTTTTCTCCTGCTCATATCTTTCTGCCACAGTCCAAATATCGTAGCGTGGAGACATTTGCTTCTTTTCAGATTTATCTATACCAATATACGCTATTTTCGCTTCAGTTTCTGTGTGATATAACTCCAAATATGACAAATTAATAGCATACAAAGACGGCTTATCCAAAGCTTCTGGGATTACTCTATAAGCAAGCTTTACCCATACAGGCGGTGCTTTTTCATTTGAAAATAGGCTGTTATAGTAATCAACGTTGTCCAAGTATTCATCATAACCCTCAAGATTTGGATTTTTCCCCGAGAGCATTTCATATCCAATATCAAAGTTATACGAACAAATTTCTTTACCGTCGGAAAGTATAATCGCGGTCGCAGACCATGCCCTGTTTTCTCCACGCCAACCTACAATAAGTCTTAAATCTCTTGATTCAATATTATCCGCGATCCTTAGTTTCCCAAGAATTTTATACTGGTTTTCTATTTGCTCCATCAAATCGTTTTCAGCAATGTATAAGGGTTTTGTAAGACTTTCGATGTCTACCTCGTAATTACTTCTTATACGAAATTCCTCTTCTTCATATTTCGATTCTCTAATTCTTTGGCTATAAGAAGTAATTTTTCCTTTGCTGTCTTTTTCTCCCAATCGAAGCGGGGCATCCATTATTTCCTTCTTTTTTTCTGAAAGCTCTTTGTCACGCTTCTGCTCAAGTTCCTTTATTTGATCATCAGTTTCTCTTTGTATTTCAAGAATTGCTTTTTTCTTTGCCTCAATTTCATTTATTAGCGCCAGTACGCTTGAAGTTTCAAAATTCTGCTTTCTTAGCAGCTCTCTCTTGTCTTTTATAATAGTTTCGGTAGCACTTATCCGTTTTTTCAGCTCGTCGGAACGAGTTTTCTGTTTCTCAAGCTCGGCAAGTCTGTTCTGAGCTTCCTGGTCAAGCCGAGCCTGCTTCTGTTGTGCCTGTTTCAGTTTTTCCTGTTCTTGGCTTCTTCGCAGCTCAAGCTGCACGGTTCTAATATCATCGTTCGTAGCTGTTGAATACTTGATGGATGTGATTTCTTTGTCAAGATCGGCGATTACCGTACGACGTCTTTTCTCTTCTTCCTCAAGATATTGTTTCTCTTCTTCGAAAGAAAAATCCTTCCCCATAAGGTCTCCTTTTTGAAGAGGAGAAAGCCCCGTCCCGAACTTCGCGTCAAGTTTGTCACATATCTCTATAACAGCCTCGTTCAATGCACTCCCAGGGCTTTGATATAATTTTTCGAAAGTAGAAGCTGATTTGTTGTATTCGGCAAGGTACTGACCTGTCTTCAAATCTTGAAAATCCACATGAAAACTGTATGAAGTTCCTGTTTTCGTGACGCTTGATTTTATCTGATATTTTGCACCAAGCATTTCGCCCATCCGGACGGCATCCTTTTCGCTGATATTCTCATTGTAGCTTATCTCCTGAACCAGGGCGAGAGAATCCGGGTTTTCCTCTGCGACTATAAGATTCGTGTAGTTTGTGATTTTTTCGCGCAAATATTTTTGGATGTCAGCAGGAAGCCAGCGCGATTCTGAATCATCAAGGTTTATTCCTTCTGTCGGCGTAACCCAGACTACCACGCTGTTGTTTGTCTGCGCAAAGAGCGGGCAAATGAGCAAAAAAAGCGCGGCGCACAGGAAAAAACGTTTCATTGTCGCAGATGGTGCGAACTCTGCGGAAATTCTTATACGCCGACGGCAACTGTCAGTCATTGTTTTTTCCGTCATAATCCACCCTCCTGTCTAAAGACCCAGACTGTTCTTTATATCATCCGGCAACTCTTTCCCGATTTCTTCCGAAAGATCCTTCACAGCCGTTTTTTTCGCAGCCTGCTCGTTCGGCGCGACCACGCGCGGACATTCAACGCCGGTTGTGTATATGCTGCCCGAATTTCCCGTAAGCGAAAGCGTCATGCAGGGGTTCAGGACAACCCGGCTGCTGTTAAAATCCCTGTTGTATTCCACGCAGACTTGCGCGATATAAGACGCGGAAGACACGTCCGCAGTTACGGCAAAATCTTTTTGCGCAAAAACTTCGCGTACCGCGCCCTCGATTATTCCGTTAAAATCATCGTCAACAGAGATGAAGATTGGGTTTGTCAAAAGTTCTTGTTTTATCATGCTGGGAATATTGGACAAGGTTTTGATGTCAGAACCAAAGTTTTTTTCAGTAAGTCTTTTGGAAAGAATGTTCGCAAAAACCAGTTTTTCTTTGAACTCTTTGCTGGCATCAAGGGCTTCATTCATCATCTTGATTTTATGGAAGGTATCGCTTTCTTTTTCAGCTTTCGTGTAGTATGCCATGAAGTTTTCTTTTTCCATACGAAGCTCTGGCTCGTACTGATTCCATGCCTTTTCCCGGTCTATATAAGCGACAACGTAGTATTCCTTTTCTTTTTCGTTGTAAAAACTGTCGCTGTACTGAATTCCGAACAATTTAATGCCGGAAGTGATTATCGTGTTTATGTCCGTAGTCTCAACTATGGCCGTGCCGCTGTCCGTCGTGGTCGCGCTCAGGCTGCTAACGGAACTGTAGCTGGCTTCCGTTTCCAAAAAACGTGAAATATATGATACGGCGTTGTTCTCCGCTGCCTGTTTCGTACTCCCGGAGCCGACCTCGCGGATATACGCTGACGAGGGATAAACTTCCTCCAGCCCTTCTTCGTCGGAATACCAGTCCGGGTAAGTGAGAATAGTTGATTCTTTCTGTTCTGCATTTTTTGCCGGTTGTGCGGCTCTGTCAGTTGTGGCGCAACCCACGGTCGCAATTAAGACGGCGATTCCTGCGAGAAAAAATGAGCATCTGATGAAATGTGATTTTTTGAATGACATTCGTTTTTCCTATGAAAAAAAAACATACCCCTGCCAAGAAATTCTCCGTGGCAGGGTTGAAACTATTCGACATCAATTATAAACACGCAGAGTTACATCCAAAGAATTCGAATCTGCATTCTGGATTAAGGCGGTATCGTTGTTCATAAGCTCATCGACAAGTCCGTCGCGAAGCTCGTTAGCCCTCTGCATGTTCTCGCTCTTCACGACCTCGCCTATGATGTCACTCAGGTACTTGTTCAGCTGCCGCTCAAACACGTCGCGCTCACAGACAAATATGTCGTAGTAAGTGTATTCCTCTGTTGTCTTGTCGTTTTTAGTATGGTCGATTTTCAAGCGGAACACCCATGTTTCCGCAACGCGCTCGAATCCTGTGAACTTTGCCTTTGACGCGACCGCGTTGATTGTCTCTTGAGCCTGCTCACGGTCATCTATTACTTCATTGAATGTCGTAATCGCATTTGTGTTAAGCTGCTGCGCAATCTGGAAAGAAAGCGTGTTGCGGGCTTCCTCGCGGGCAAGTTTCTTGTCCTTATTCGACCCTTGCGTAAGAAAGAATTTATTATTTCCAATTTTTTCTCTTATCCCTGGATAATCATCAAGTGCATCAAGCCCCTCGTCATCAAGGTAGTACGGCCATTCCGGCAGGTCTTTGCCCGCAACGGCTCCGTCCCAGTCGATATTCTCGTACTCAATCAGATTCTGTTTTTTCTGTGTTTTTGTTTCCTGCTCGGCAGTCTGTGTCGTAGCACAGCCCACAACCGCAAGCACGAGCGCGATTCCTGCAATAATTGCAGCCATCATTCTGACTTTCTTCATAATCATCTCCTTTGAAAACAATATTTCCAGTTCACGAGTGCGAACATTTAATTCGGTGCATTTCCTGTGGTATTGAACGCTATCCAGAAATTTCCTTCATTACCATTTACTTTTATGTAATAAGTTTCACCGCCAGTTACTAACCAAGAAGCTTTTTTATTGCTACCATAAAAATTATAACGATTTCCTATTTGGTAAAAATTTGAGTCGTACAAGTAAGCATAAATATCTATACTTGAACCAAATTTTGAATAAAGATAATGTTGAGTAGTTGACGTAGCAACAAAACTAAACCATTGCTCACCAGTTCCACCATTATCTTGTTTTATAATATTTCCAGTTGTCCATGTATTAGTACTAAGTTCAGTTACAACCGTTTCTGGTTGGAATGGGAATCCAGTAAATCCAATCCAAAAATTTCCTTCATTTCCTGTTACTTTTATATAGTAGGTTTCACCACTATTTAATACTCGAGAAAAAATCTCCACACGACCTGCACTAGACCCATAACCGCCTGCATGAAATTGAGTTCCGATTTGATAATTATCACTGTCATATAAATATACATAAAAGGATGTACTTGTACTCAATTTGGTATAAATATACTGAGTTGATGTTGAAGCAACGAATTTAAACCACTGTTCCTTATTTCCACCATCGTTTGACTTAACAATTGTTCCTCTCGTCCATTTATCAATCGTTAAGTCTATAGGATTTTCTTTTTCCCCCTCTGCCCCCTTAATAATCTCGTCCATAGAGCATCCAACAACAGAAAATCCCAATACAAATGCCAGCACAAGCGTTTTCAGCAAATTTTCTTTTCGTATCATACTTTCTCCTTGGTAAAACCAATATTTCCAGTTCGCGAGTGCGAACAACAACACTCAAAATAAGTATTGTTATCAGAAATAAGTCTACTTAGTTATTAATTATGATTATATATCATTACTTATCTTTTTCAAGCAATTTTTTATCAATTGTCATATTCTTAGACATGAATTTTTGGGAAAGAGTCGATTCAGAATTGAAGTATCTTGGAAAAACTCGCAAAGAACTTGCCGCTGCCGTTGGAATTGACGCAGCCAATATAAGTTTTGGTATAAAACGTAATAGCGTTCCATATGCCGACACTGCATTAAAAGTTGCTCGTTTTCTTGGTGTTTCTCTCGACTATCTTTTGGACATGAGCGAATCAACAACCCAAAATTCATTAAATCCGCAGATTTCAGAAATAGAAAACCGTTTAAGACGATTCTCGCAGAATGATTTGAACGCAATTAGTACAGTGGTAAACGCGCTTAACGAAAAGTATCAATAATATAGAAAAAATGTGTGCGCTAAATTTCCCCCGACGCAAGCCTAGGAGCAATCTATTGAACACATATTTAGAAGAATTACACAAATTGCACATTTAAAATATTGAAGAATTACATAAAAAGCGTTATCATAATATTGAAGAATTACACTTTTTCGAGGTAAATAATTGTATTTCAAGAGAAAAGCTTACGATAAATTGACAGAATGGAAAGAGAAATACGCAGATAAATATGCAGTGCTGCTTGAGGGAGCACGCCGAGTCGGTAAATCTACAATTGCAGAGCAGTTCGCTAAGAACGAATACAAATCATATATTCTGATAGATTTTTCAAATGAAACAAAGGAAGTTCTTGCGTGTTTCGATGACATAAGTATGCTTGACACCTTTTTCCTTCGGTTACAGACCTTAAAGAAAACCGACCTTTATGAACATGAATCTGTCATAATATTTGATGAAATACAGCTCTTCCCGAAAGCTCGTCAGGCAATCAAACATCTTGTAAAAGACGGTCGTTATTACTACATCGAAACCGGCTCTTTGATTTCGATTAAGAAAAATGTAAAAGATATTTTGATTCCATCAGAAGAAATGAAGATTCCTGTATACCCAATGGATTATGAAGAATTTTGCGATGCGACAAACAACAATTACACAATTCTGGAAAAACTATTTCAAAGCAAGAAAAGTATAGGCCAGCAGGTGAACAGAAAGCTTATGCGGGATTTGCGTATTTATATGGCCGTTGGTGGTATGCCACAGTCAGTAGAAGCGTATGTTGATGGTTCTAACTTTGCTGTTATTGACCAGATAAAAAGACAGATTATTGCTCTGTACGAAGACGATTTTAAGAAACTTGATCCATCTGGCGAAATGTCTTCTATCTATCATTCAATACCTGCACAACTTTCAAAAGGAATAAAGCGATTCCGTCTTGCAAGTGCCACTGGGAGAAGAAGAACTTCTAAAACCGACAAATTGATATATGATTTGATAGACTCAAAGACTGTACTGCCCTCATATAATTCGACAGATCCAAATGCAAGCCTTTCACTTACAAAAGATTTGGAAAGCTACAAACTGTATCTGGCAGACACAGGTCTTTTTATTACGCTGATGTTCATAGACAGACCTTCTGTAGAAAATGAGATTTATGCAAAACTCTTGTCGGACAAGCTCCCTGCAAATCTTGGATATTTATATGAAAATCTTGTGGCTCAGATGATTGCGGCTTCCGGACGGGAACTGTACTATCATACTTGGGGAAAACAAGGAAGTACGCATTATTATGAAATTGATTTTTTGATTTCGGATGGTTCAAAGATATGCCCCATAGAAGTAAAATCTGCTGCTACAGGAAAACATGAATCAATTACTGAATTCAGACAAAAATATTCAAAGCATGTTAAAGATAGTTACATCATTTCACAAAAAGACGTAGAAAAAAAAGACGATATAATTTTTTTGCCTGTATATTTGACACCATTCTTGCTAGCAAATAATTAAGAATGGACTTCTTACCACAGAAAGTACGGAGATTTCAAGTGAAATGCTGAATCTCCGTACTTTTTTGAAATTTTACGGTGCAAGAGCTATGCGCGGATGTCGCTTGTGAGCGAGTGCGTTCCGCGAGCTTAGTCAACAGTCCTCGCGCGATAACGCGAGCCTGCGTTTCTTCTTACACCACAATTGCCTTGTGATAAAGCGGGATGTACTTTGATTCCTCGTAGTGCTCGTATCCCCAGTCACGGTGCCAGTGGCCAAAAAACCATTTTTCGTAAGTGATTTCTGAATCGATTTTGTCATTGAAAGCCACGGTCGGGTTCTGGCGGAGTCCTTTCTGGTTTTCTTCGTTCTGGAAATACGTGTTCCAGCAGACGATACCTGCCGTTGTGCCTGTATGA
>JAILBN010000005.1 GCA_024680915.1 Treponemataceae bacterium
CATTCTTGAGGAGTGTAATATCTTCTCGAATCCATCTTATGTATATTTCAAAGGAAGTGGTTCAGTTACTTTTGATAATGGAAATCAGATAAAACTTCTTTCTGACATTCCTCTGGCACTTTCATCTGCAACTATAAGTAATATTACTTCTTTTGAAGTTACAAATTCAAAAATTATTACAGTTGAGAATTTAACCTCGTTTAATAGAGTAAAAGAAGCTGATACCTTTTTTATATTCTTGTCTGGTTATCACAACAGGGCAAAACAAGCTTTATTAAATAAAATATACCAACAAAACTCAGGTAAAGAGTATTTTCATTTCGGCGATATCGATCCTGACGGATTTTTCATTTTGGATAATCTGCGTTCTAGAACACAAATAGATTTCAAGGCATATAAAATGGGGATAAGAGAACTTCAAGAATACTCTTTTTTTACAAAGCCCCTGGAGGATAATGATTTTAAGAAAGCTGAATCATTACTGGCAAAAGGGAAATATACTGAAGTTATAGAATATATGCTAAAGAATAAAGTAAAACTTGAGCAAGAAATCGTAAGCTGGAAAGGGGACTTATAGCCGCCGGTTTTAAAAACTGCAATCGGCGATACATTTTCATACCCGGCATTACCAAATAACCTATCGGCAAAATAACTTATAGTTTTTGTCTGGTAAAACCTTTTATATTTTGCCGATAACGTGCTATAAGCTTTTCTACGGTAAATGCCAGCGGGCGTTTTTCTGTTTTCCGCTTTTCGCTTAAATGCAAAAATAAAAATTGCGCAAGGCTTTCCTGTATGTATTTAAGCAATTTTGGATGTGAGCTTTTTAGGGATCATCTTATTCAATTTGATTATGTTAATAGTTTCTTCCATATAAAATAGTTTTTCTTTCTGCTCTCATATTGAAATAATATGGTATAATAAATTTTTATGAAGGTTGTCATTGTAGAAGATGAATTCAGAATTCGCGAAGGTCTGGAAAAGCTGACTGCAAAGCTCAGTGATGAGTATGAAGTTGCGGGAACAGCAGAAAATGGAATTCAGGGTCTTGAGCTTATCCGCAGGACAAATCCGGATATTGTTATTACCGACATCCGTATGCCCGAAATGGATGGGCTTGAAATGATCACACAGATGGCACATAAAAAATTGCCTGCCAAAGTTATTGTTCTGAGCGCCTATTCTGAATTTGATTATGCCCGCCGTGCAATGAAACTGGGTGTTACCGAATATCTGTTGAAACCCATCTCTTATAACGATTTTGCCCAAGCAATGAAGACGGTCACAGCCCAGGCTCTGGCTGAAAAACAGCGAATACCTGCTCAAATAGGCACTCTGCTTCAGATGTTTTCTGATATTCTGAGCCGGCGAATTGAGCTTTCTGACGAAATCACTGGATATCTTTCAAATACCTATGGAGTAGAAAAAGACGGAAGCTTTATTCTGGTATGTCTCTATCTTGGTACTGAATACAAAAATAAAGAAAACCGCGCACGTACTTTGTTTAAGCATATACTCTCCTCTTATCAGAGTGCAGAAGAGTTGAAATATTGTTTTGCCGAATGTGAATCGAAACAGTCGGTGTTAGCGGTTATCTACAAATATATGGGGTATGAAGACCTTGAGAATTGGATTTCGCTGCAAGTGTCCAAAGCTCCGCCTCCTGGCGCTTCTATCGGTATGATACAGGTAAATGCTCTTGAGAATCTTGCTTCTGCCTTTGACAGGTTATATCCCTATATGGACTGGAATCTTTCCTTCAGTAGCTGCCGCCTTATTTCCTATCCCGCTATTACGGCTGTTCAGACAGATTCCTGTATTTATCCTATTCTGCTCGATTCCAAAGTCAAGAATGCTGTGGCAGAGGGGCAGTGGAATCTTGTCAGGGATATCACCGCAGACTTCCATCTGTGCTTCCGCAATGGCCGGCTGTATATTCCCAGGGAAATAAAAGAATGCTATGTGCGTTTTTTGTGGGTAGTAATCGCTATGGCCAAGGAAGTGGGTAATGCCGGTGCAAAAAATGTTAATCAGCAGCAGCTTTTGAACTGGATTATGAATGCAAAGGTACCTGAAGAACTGGAAGCTGCCGCTGAACACCTGTACACTACGCTTGAAGGTGCTGTCGCTGATGAGGATATGCACCTTATCATAAAAAAAGCCAAACGATTTGTTCTTGAGAATTACCGGCAGGGTGTTACCCTTGAAACTATAGGTGACAAACTGAATGTCACTCCAGAGTATCTTGGAACCTTGTTCAAACGAGAGACCGGTGTATCTTTCTCAAGCTTTCTGAAAAAAGTCCGCATCGACAGGGCTAAAGAACTGCTGTGTACCACAAACATGAGGACCTACGAAATCTGTGAGGCAACAGGCTACACTGATAGCAAATACTTCTCAAAGGTCTTCCGTGAAGTAACCGGTATGCTGCCTCGGGATTACCGGAACACAATAAAATAACTGACTGATATTAGCTTTATCCCCCTTTTTAAAGATTGTTCGTATTTCTGATTCTCTTGACCATGAAATACTATGAATTTGTAACAGATAGTATTCAAAAATAGGGGGAATAGTATGAAACGGAGCTTGAATCCAGCCGCAAGACGGGAACAGATTGGTCTTCTTTTCGTTTTGCCGGCAATTTTGTACATGCTTGTCTTTGTCGGATATCCGATAATCAGCAATATAATTCTAAGTCTGCAGAACGTAACAGTCCGTAATCTGGTGAAGGGTGAGAAACTGTTCATCGGTCTGGAGAATTACAAAAGCTTATGTAAGGATCCTGTTTTCTGGAAGGCACTTAAAAACACGCTGGTCTTTACGGTTTCCTGTCTTATTGTCCAGTTTATCATAGGGTTCGCTCTGGCTCTTTTGTTCAATAAAAAATTCAGGTTTGCAAAGCCCATCCGTGGGTTGCTTATGATTCCATGGATGATTCCTATGACTATCACCGGACTCATGTTTAAGTTTATGTTTTCAACAAAAGTCGGAATTGTAAACTATTTTCTTGAAGCCCTGGGGATTATTTCTTCCAATGTGGAATGGCTTACCAACCCCAATACTGCTATGGCGGCAGTTATTGTAACCAATATCTGGATAGGAATTCCCTTCAATATGATTCTTATCTCCACAGGATTAACATCTATCCCTGAGGAATTATATGAAAGTGCGGCTATAGACGGGGCAAATGCCCTGCAGCGTTTTTTCAAGATTACTCTTCCCATGATGCGCTCTACGATTGAGGCTATTCTTGTCCTTGGTTTTATCTATACCTTCAAGGTGTATGATCTGGTCTGGGTGATGACAAGCGGAGGTCCGGTAAATTCAACTCATCTCATGTCCACATACTCCTACAAGCTTTCCTTTGAGAAATTCCAGTACAGCATGGGCTCTTCGGTTGCGAATGTGCTGCTGGTCATTCTGTTTCTTGTGGGCATTCTATATCTGAAAATCACTATGAAGGGAGAAGAATCAAATGAAAAATAAAACCGTGCTTGCCAGAAAACTAGAAATGCGTTCGAGAGAAAATAATGTATGGATGACTATTATTTCTATACTGATTCTGTTGATAATGCTTTTCCCCATTCTTTGGATGTTGAATACCTCTCTTAAAACAGAGGCAGAGATATTTCAGTATCCGCCCACATTCTATCCCCATGAGCTGAATAAAAAGTCCTATGCGGCCCAGGTGGAAACAGGTGACTTTAACATGTTCAAATCCTTCGCCAACAGCATGATTATCTCTACCGGAGCTATGCTCATTGCTGTTCTGCTGGCAGTTCCTGGAGCATATGCCATAGGAAGGTACCGCTTCAAGGGTCGGAAAACTATCCTCCTAGGTTTTCTGGTCACCCAGATGCTGCCGGTATCAGTTCTGCTGACTCCTATGTTTATTATGTTCAAAAAAATGCACCTGTATAACACCTGGGGTTCCGCTATTTTGGCGGATGCGACAATAGGCATTCCCTTTTCTATTCTTATTCTGAAAAATTACTTTGCGGCTATTCCTAAGGAAATGGAAGAAGCAGCTTGTATAGACGGTTGCAGTACATTCGGGGCTTTTATCAGAGTGCTGGTTCCAGTGGCTGTTCCGGGTATTGTAGTCTGTGCTATTTTTTCATTTTTGTACGCATGGGGAGATCTTGCCTACGGAATGACCTTTATCCTTGATCAGCCTATGAGACCTATAACGGCGGGTATTTTCAATTTTATGGGTCAGTACGGAACAAAGTGGAGCTATCTTTCCGCCTTCGCCATAGTAACTATTATTCCTGTGGCAATAATCTTTATTTTTATGCAGAAATATATAATTGCCGGTATGACGAGCGGTGCCGTAAAAGGGTAAAGAATGGTACAATAGGTGACATGAAGCACAGAACTCGGAAAAAATTAGGATTCAGAATGAAACTGCTGGTATATTTCGGAATCCTTACCAGTGTGCAGGTTCTGGTCTTGCTCGCCTATTCTGTCATTCATGTTTCTACTGTACTGAAAAGAAATACCAGCCAGCTGACAGAAATAAATCTGGCACAGACAGCTGCCAATTTTGATTTGCTTACCCAGTCCTATATGGATTTAATCTACCAGATATGGACTGGGGATGATTTTGTCGCCTGGCTTGATGCAATAAATGCAGACACCGATGTTTCTGTTGTAACAAACCAGATGCGGCGTCAGATGCGGGCAATCCTTAACTCAAAAGAGTATATCCGGTCGATTACCATAATCAGTGCGAGCGGTAAGGTCATAACCTATGACACTCTGACATCGGCAACCTACGAAAACTCATGGCTGGAAAACTTCAGCCTGTCTCAAGATGAACTGTATTCCCTTGTTTCACGGGACAATGCCATGCATCTCTTTCCCACGGAATATGCCACAACCTTCACGAACGAAGACCAGTACTTGTTTCATATTGCCCACCGTATAATCGACTGGAAAAAACTGAACAAGCAGTGTGGTATTGTTATTCTCTCGCTTGATGAGGCTCTGCTTTCCGATATTATTGCGCCTGAAAGCATATCAGAAGAAGATTATGCTCTGCTGACAGGAAGAGACGGAAGAATTATTTCTGCACAGGATAAATCGATCATAGGTAAGGTATTCAGACAGGAAGAGGTTCCATCGGCATACTCTGTTTATTCCTACACCAATGATGATCCTGAATGGACTTTTGTCCAGGTAAAAAATGAAACCCAGAACAAGAGAGTTATTATCCAAAATATCCTGATTTCAAGCAGTATCAGTTTAGGAAGTCTTCTGGTAACACTGTCGTTTATCTGGAATATTTCTGGTCAGCTGACTCATTCTATAAGCGCTGTCGTTGAGGGAATGGGTAGGACTCGTAAGGGCAGTCTGCCTGAGCCGCTCAGTATGACAAAGGATATGTCACCTGAAATAATCAATATTGTAAGTCAGTATAACAGGACAATTGACCGTCTTGACCAGGCTATCCAAAGAGAAAAAGAAGAAAATGCAAGCCGGCAGCAGGCTGAGATACGTATGCTTGAAGCACGTATAAATCCGCATTTTATATACAATACCCTTGATACGGTCAACTGGATGGCCATAGACAAAGAAGAATATGATATGAGCAATGCCATAAGCTCTCTGGCAACTATTCTGCGTTATGCCATAAGCAACAGCAACAAGATTGTAACTGTACGCGATGAGGTGGAATGGCTTAAGCGTTACATTTACCTGCAGCAATACCGCATGAAAAATCAGTTTGTCTGCAATATCGATGCAGCGGAAAATATTATGGACTGGCCGGTTCACAAGCTGCTGATTCAGCCCTTTGTAGAGAATGCCATTATTCACGGTTTTGAAAATGCAGAGGGAGTTTCTGTCCTTGATGTAATTATGCTGAATAAGAATGACGAGCTTTCTGTTACTATTCGTGATAATGGAAAAGGGATGGATGAAAAGCTGACAAGAGTTATAAACTCTGGTTCTTGGAAACAGGACCGGGGTACGCTTGGTATCGGTATTTACAATGCACTTATGAGGTTGCATATGTATTGCGATGGACAGGAAAGGGTTCATGTGACATCCTCCCTAGGGAAGGGAACAGAAATTACAGTCCTTTTTCCAGTAGAAACTGATAAATAAGTTTAGTTTTATCCACCTTTTTAAAGGTTTTTCAGATTTATGGCTTTGAAATGGAGGATTTAGAATAACATTACAATCTTATATGGAATCAAAAAAGGGGGATTATCATGAAAAGATTTGTGATGGTTTTAATGGTCGTTAGTTTTCTCTTCAGCGCATTTGCCGGTGGAAAGAAAGAGAGTGCAGAAACATCTGCTCCAGCTGCTAATGGTCCGTCAGGAGATGTTGTAATCTGGTACTATTGGGAAACAGTAGGTCATCAGAAGTCTCTGGATCATATTATTACAGAGTTCAACAAGAAGCAGGATGCTATTAAGGTAAGTGCAAAGTATGTACCGTTCGCTGATTTCAAAAAACAGCTTTCAATCGGCGCGGCTGCTGCTGAATTGCCGGATTTGGTAATCCTTGATAATCCGGATCATGCATCTTATGCAAGCATGGGGATTTTTGCGGACATTACCGGAAAATTTGATGTAAGCACTTATTATCCGGGACCAATCAATTCCTGCACCTTGAACGGACGCTTGTACGGTGTTCCTTTCGGAAGCAATGACCTGGTGCTTTTTTACAACGAAGATATGCTGAAAGAAGCTGGGGTTTCAGTTCCTACTACCTGGGACGAGCTGCTTGATGCTGCCGCAAAATGCACAAAGGGCAATGTATCTGGATTCGCTCACAGCTCACTGCAGAACGAAGAAGGTACCTTCAACTTCCTTACCTGGCTCTGGTCAACAGGTGCGACTTCTTATGAAATTGGTACTGCAAACGGCATTAAGGCTTTGACTCAGGTTCAGAAAATGGTGGAGAGCGGTGGTATGACTGTTGAAGCAATCAACTGGACCCAGGGCGATACCATGAACCAGTTTATTTCTGGTAACCTTGCTATGATGCTGAACGGTACCTGGCAGATTCCTACTATGCGTGAAGAAGTTCCGGATATGCACTGGAACGTAGCACCCATTCCTCAGGACAAAGTACAGGCTTCAGGTCTTGGTGGTGAGAACTACGCAGTCATTGCAGGTGGTAATGAAGAAGCCGCAATTGAATTCCTGAAATATGCCACATCAAAGGATGTCTGTCTGTTCATGATGGAAAGCATGGGATACATCTCATCTGATTCAACTATTGCAGAAGGACAGTTCGGTGACGACCCAGTATATCAGGTATTCGTTGAGGAAATGAAATACGCCGGAGCCCGTGGACCTCTTCCTGAGTGGCCGGACATTTCTGACGCTATCTCACTTGCATTCAACGAAGTAATGACAGGTGCAAGTACACCAGAAAAGGCTGCTGCCAAAGCACAGGCAACAATTGACGCAATTCTTGGAAAATAAAAAAAGTCGTGCCGCATAACGGCATTGTGCCTTTAAGGTAAATTTAGCCATGGGCTTTTGTAAGCTCATGGCTATTTTTGTAATCATCATAACTGCTATTAAAGAAAAGCTCTGTTCCTGTACCTGCTGGGGATATTCAAAAAGCTAGCATTGGCTTATCAGTCTGACAGCCTCTTCCAGGCCATTCTCTTCTTTTATCTTCTCGGAAATCTCCAGGGCATTTTTCTTCAGGATATCGTATCTGCTCTTCATTTCTTCGATGGCTGTTGTTATCGCATCTTCACTTAATTTGTTTCCGTCAATGTGTTTTGTAGCGACATCCTTCTTTTCCAGCTGCAGGGCAAAGCCCAACTGGTCCAGGACGTGGGGAACCGGGATTGATGGAATGCCGAAAATCATTGCCGCTGAGGAAGTTCCGAAGCCACAGTGATGTATTACGAACCTGCCCTGTCTGAAAAGCCAGCTGTGGGGAATGCTTCCCACGGCTATCATGCTGTCTGGAAGCTCATAATCCTTGATCGATTTCTGGAAGCCCTGGAGGATGGCCCGGCAGCCGGTCTTCTTGAAGGCCTTGACGAACATATCAAGCTTTTGCTTATCTGCCTTGTCTTCAAAGGACATTGCCCCCAGTGCCAGTATGGCAGGCTTTTCCCCGGAAGAGAGAAAAGCTTTTAAGCTGTCGTCAGGGTTATACTCCTCCTGGTCCTCATACCAGTAGCCAGTGATTACATTCTTCTCTTCCCAGTAAGGATTTCTTTCCAGCACATATTTACTTATGGGAATAAGATTCAGCTTGTCAGACATTATCTCGTCAGCTGTTTTTACGGCTTTAAGTCCGTATTTTTTCCGGATCTTGTTATAGGGCTTTGCCACCTGCTTTGCTATCATTCCGCCGATAAGCTTATCCTTGAAGGTCTTTTCCTTAAGCTTCTCGTTTATCATCTGGGTCTGAAGGGTAACATTGACTGTGGGAATACCCAGGACTCCGGCTTCAACGGCTCCCATCTGGCTATGAGTCACTACTATCAAATCCTTGCCCTTACAAGCTTCATAAATTTCGCTGGAAGACTTCTGAATGATTTTCATTATGAAGTTCATGCATTTTATCATGCTGAATACGGGATTGGGATTTTTGCCTCTGATGGCGGCGGCTTCTTTTTCTATATCGATGTCAGGTCCTATGGGCAGGAAGCTGATTCCTGCGCCTTCAATAAGACTTCTCCAGCAGGGGTGGGAGCCTAAGCTTACATCATAGCCTTTCCTTATAAGTCCTCTTGAAAGATAGATATAAGGCTGGACGTCTCCTCTTGTCCCCATGGTAAACATTGCTATTCTGCGCATATTATGAAGTCTTCAGGCTCAGCAGCCCTTTCTTCCGCTTTTATGGTCTTCTATTGAGCAGGCGTCAGGCTTTCCGTACTCAATCAGGCCTACGTCAGCAGGATCCAGTGTTATTCTTCCGTCCTCAAGGACAAAGGCTGGTATTCCCACGTCCCCGATTTCCTTGCTGTGCTCGAAGGCGGGATTATTGTCCCTCAATCTTGTAAAGGCGCTCATGTTCCTGATATTCTCGCCTATGTTTATGTACTGGAACTCACCTTCGCGGCCTGTAATCTGTTCCTTTATATAGTCACAGTATGGGCAAGTGGGCATTCCGTATATTTTTATCATGCAAAATCCTCCGTTTTTTTTATTGCTTATCAGTCCTCATCATCCAGCAGGGACATAATCATCATCACCTGGTCCAGCGATGCCTGTCTGATATTTCCGTCTTTTTCCAAGGCGTAGCTTGGGTAGCCTATGCAGGCGCCCTCGTCAGCCTTTCTCCATACATCGTAGACCCTGTAGCCCTTCCAGTCCAGGAGATACTTGTACCTGTCGAAAGACAGGCTGTCCTTGACGAATTGATCTATGGTCATGATTCTGCCTCCTATTCTGAAATCCTTTTAATTAGGCTTTATACTCCAGACAAAAAGCCATATAAAGCAGATGACGGTTATTATTTTTATTCCTGTTCCTAACAGGAAGCCCTTGAAGGCACCGAAGGCTGCTATAAAAGCCCTCTTTTTATCTGAGGAATCGTGAATCAGCTCCCCTATAAGGGCACCGATAAAAGGTGCTATAAGAATGAAGACCGGCCCGAGAAAAATGGATGCGATAAGCCCCAAGGTGCAGCCTGTAGTGGCGGCTTTGCTGCCTCCAGCCTTTTTTGTCATGAGTGAAGGGAATATATTGTCCAGTAAAGTAACTAAAATGGCTACAATTCCAGTGACAAGCAGCATCCATATTTTGAGATTCGTGTAAACTGAGAAATATGATGCTAAAAGCCCTGCCCAAGCTATGGGCGGCCCTGGTAAAACAGGCAGCACCGTGCCGACTAATCCCACAAGTAGGAGTATCCCGCCAAGAATCGCAAAAAAAATTGTGAAATCAAGATTAAAAATCATACAAAAGCCCTCTTCTTTCATACTATATCACAGATGTTCGTGGAAAGGAATTGTTTCTAGACTGGAGGACAGAGCTTTTCCTGACTAAAGGCTTTACAGCAGAGTGGTTGAAAAGCTGACATTTATTGGGGAAAAGACAGTGTTGTTTGTGGCGAGTTCCCGACTGAATGGCTGAAAAGCTGACATTTATTGGGGCGAGTTCCCGACTGAATGGCTGAAAAGCCGGCTTTAGTCGGGAAAAGCGAGCCTTCTGGCGGGCAAAGTCCCGACTGGAAGCCTGAAAAGCCACATTCAGTCGGTAAATTGAAGGTGTTTTATATTACTTGAGCATTGATTCCACGAACCAGATGTTCTTGTCGTAAGCTGCAATGTGGTCCTCAAGTGCATTGGCGATTGCGAAATCGTCTTCCTCCGCGGCATCCTTGCGGATTGCCAGGGCTT
>JAILBN010000038.1 GCA_024680915.1 Treponemataceae bacterium
TATGTCTTTAATTGACACCTATTATAAATAAATATATGATTTGTTTTACTAATTCTTTAGTAAATTTTACTGATAAGCCTTCAATTCAGGGTCCTTATAAGTTTTCAATATTCGGAGGAAAAAACTGCTATGTCAAAAAAAAGTCTTTTATTTCTAATTTTGTTTTTTATTTTTGTAAATTATGCTTTTACACAGGTCGGCGCAAATGTAAATGATGAGTTTTATGAGGATGTCGTTCAGTGGGAGATAGCTGGACGAATTCAAAAGCTACCTATGATAAGACCATACCCTCTTGCTCTTATTAAAGATGTACTTCTGAAGGTAATGGAGTGTGACGATGAATATGCCGCAGAGAAAGCCACTCTATATTACAGACAGTTTTTCGAGGATAGTATTTTCAGAGTAGGTGTCGATTCAAATGCTGTGCTCGCTATAGAAGAAGAGAAGGATAATCTTGGTCAGATCGATATCAATCCTTTCGCTCTTATAAACTCAGAATTCCTTGACAAAGGTTCTGTTTCCTTCTTTATCAGTCCTTTTTTTACTAATAAATCACGGGGTAGTGAGCTTCTTCCCTCGGGAAAGTCACCGAAATATTCTTATGAATCTGATACTTCGAGTTTAGGCTCCATGAATATTTTCGCAAGCACATCCTCTATGGTCGCTTATGGAACGCCAGATGTATATATACAAGCCGGAATGGCTCGTTCTTCTTTTGGTAATTTTTATAATGATGGTATTCTTATAAATAATAAAGCAAACCAAAATGGACATATATCTTTTTCAATAAATAAAGAAAAAATAAGTTTTTCATTAGGTATGCTGATGTTGACCGCTACTGATGTGAAAGGAGAATCCCGTTTTCCCCAAAAGTATTTTTATTTTCATTCCTTGCGTTATTCTCCCTTTCCATTTTTAGATTTGACTCTTTATGAATCAGCTATGACCGGACCCCGTTTTGATTTCTCATATATGATTCCTACTGCTCTATATATGCCTGTCCAGCATCTTATAGGCTTTGACAGAGAAAATCTTATGATGGGATTTCAGGTGGGCTATTTAATCGGTAACTCCTTGAGACTTACAGGTGACTTATGTATCGATGATATGAATTTTAACTCAATAGTCAAATTCAATTTCGATACAAAAATGAAATTCGCAGCCCAGCTGGGTGCTCAGTTTGCTCCCTCTGGTAAGAATATGCTGAAGATACTTTATCTTGACTACACTGTAGTCGCCCCTTATATGTACAGCCATTCTGAATATGACGGAAATACAATCTCGTATGGGGTAAATTATCAGAATCATACTACGAACGGAAAATCTCTTGGTGCCCAGCTTCATCCTAATTCAGATAGAATAAGACTTGGCTTTAAGCTGGAGATCTTGGATAATCTTAAATTCCTGATGGAGACATCCATAATAAGGCATTGCAATATAAACGAGAATCTTCCTTTTTCCTGCATAAAGGAATATCTCCAGGAGGATGCTGATCATGTAAATACTTCCGGTAATATTTTTGATTATCCTGATGCAGGAAATGGCTATTTCTCATATTGCCAAGATAACTTTATGTTTCTTACACAGACAACTAAGTATGTTTGTATGCAGAATTCCATGAAGGTAGAATATGACTTGGAAATAGGGAAGAGAAACACTCTTTCGACTTACATGGAATGGGTTTATCAATTTGAAAGAAATGTCGGTATAGATCGGAATATTTTTACAGGTGGGCATACTGAGGAAGAAGCTACAGAAGCTCTCCGGGCAGCTCAGCTTTCTGCTTGGAGAGAGTCTTTGGAGAATCGAATAACGAATTTTCTAAGCATTGGCCTGAAATATACGTACTGATATGAAAAAACGTAAATTCATTATTCTATATTTGGATACAGGGGGAGGTCATAAATCTCCTGCAATGGTCCTGAAAAGCTTTATAGAGAATTTGTATCCAGGATCAGAAGCAATAATAAAAAATGGTTTTAGAAAGCAGGACCGTCTTCCGAACCTTTTTTTTGTTGATTTTTATCATGTCTCAATGAATTCTTTCTCATCGATTTATAGTTTTGTCTATAGATTAGGAAATAATTATCCCTTCGTAAGGATATCTCATCTACTACTCCAGCAATATACAATACCATATATCAAAAAGATAATTCGTGAAGAAAAACCCACAGATATAATAAACCTTCATTTTGCATTGGAATCCGCTGTCAGAAGCGTAAAAAGGAGTAATCCTGAAATAAGAGTCGTAAATATAGTCACTGATCCTTTTACGGTTCACTCATCCTGGTTCTATGACAAAAAAGCAGAATACTTTGTTTTTTCTGATAGAGTTCGCCAATATGCCCTGCAGAAGTGTAAAATTCCGGAGAAAAATGTGAAAGTCCTTCCTTTTGTCTTGAATCCAAAATACAGAGAAAGGCTTGATCAAAAAGAAATATGCAGTCTTAAGGAAAAATATGGTCTGAATCCTGATAAGAAAGTGGTTCTTGTCGCAGGAGGAGGGGATGGAAATCCTTTTATAAAATCTATCGTAAATGAAATCATGTCTCATAATCCAGATTTTATTGTTATAGCGGTATGCGGCAGGGACAATCATGTAAGAAAAAATCTTGAGAGAAATAAAGAGATATATGGTTACGAGAATTTAATCGTTTATGGATTCGTGGATTTTATGGAAGAGCTGGTGAAAATCTGTGATTGTGCTGTAATAAAAGCAGGTGCCTCCTCTTTGATGGAGGTTCTGGCTTCCAGGAAACCTGTAGTGATATGCGATTTTATATACGGACAGGAGCTGGGAAATGTACAGTTCGCAGTCGATAACGGTCTTGGAAAGTTCTGCAGGAAGCCTTCGGAGATTTATGACGCAGTCTATAGCCTTGTATCTGACGAGAGAGTACGTGTTGCAGTAGAAGAAAGGCTTTCTCGTATTCCGATATCCTTTGAGACGGAGAAAGTCGTCCACATGCTTTTTGAAACTAGCGGTTCTTGAATTTCTCCCAAATTCGATTCCTTGCATTGAACATTTTTATTTCTCTTTGTTCAAAAGCCTCCTGAATCAAAGCATCACAATCAAGAGCATTGTAAAGAACCATCGCATCCTCTACTCTTGCTCGAAGAACTGGATGCTCCGGAGAGAAAAGAACGCAGCAATCTTCGTATGGAAGTATGGATACGTCATAAGTACCAATTCTTTTCGCTACATCGACGATCTCTTCCTTATCCATACCTACGAGAGGTCTTAGCAAGGGATATTCACAGCAGCTTTCTGTCACTTCCATATTCTCAAGAGTCTGACTGGCTACTTGGCCAAGACTTTCTCCTGTAATCAAGCAGCTGCATTTTATGAATCTGGCTATTAGATTCGCAGTTTTCATCATACACATTCTAAGAAGAAGAGTGCTGTATGCTTCTGCTTTTATTCCGTTTACAGGCTCGTGGGTTCGGGTTATCTCTTTTATTCTCATCTGAACTTGGGTGAAAGGTATTATATTTATATGTGTCTCCACACCATACAAGGATATTATGCTGGCAAGATCCTCAACTTTTTTCTTGGCTTCCTCCGATGTGTATGGGTAAGCATGAAAATAAGCACATTCTACTTTCATTCCTCTTCTCATCATCCTGTAGCCTGCAACAGGAGAGTCAAGACCTCCGGAAAGAAGGAGAAGCCCTTTCCCGCCGGTGCCTACAGGAAGTCCTCTGTGCCCCTTGTTGGGGTTGCCGTAGACATAGCATTTTTCTCTAAGCTCAATTCGGATGAAAAGATCCGGATTGTGGACATCAACAGCCAGAAGTCCTCTGTCAAACACGTCTGAAGCTGCTTCGCAGTTCAATTCGTATGAAGAAAGCGGAAATGATTTATCAGGACGACGTGTGTCGATTTTGAAAGACTTTGCTCCTTTTTCCTTGGCCTCCAAGCATAGTTTCATCACTGCTTCTTTGATTTCAGGGAGATTTTTCTCACATTTTATTGCTTTTGCCCACCCAGATATTCCAATCAGATGCTCGAGAGTGAATTCCACAGCTTGACATGATTCCTCAGGGCATTCTATATACATGCGTCCTGATTTCAAAGAAACATGTGCTTTTACAGCCTCTAAATAAAGCTGGGCATTATGAACTAGCCGTTTTTCGAATTCTTTTATATTTGCGCCCTTGAGAGTCAGTTCTCCTAACTGTACTAGGTAAGTCTGTGAAAAAAAGATTTTATCTTCCATGAGGGGAATAATATCTTAAATGGCTGATTTTAGCAATCTTTAAATGTAGCTTATAATGTTACTTCATTTTTATATTCCTAAATTGACAAAAAATAAAAAAATGTTAAAATGCAGTAATCTCAGAATAGAGTTCTGGATACCAATTGTTTATGAAGATTTTCTCTTGTTACTAATTTCATTAATTTTTGTTCTTCAATATTGGTAGTTTAATTCAATAATAAAGGAATATATATGAAAAATAAGAAAATAGAGCCGGACAGGACACTTCCCAAAAATATCCCTCTGATGGTAAAGCAAAGAGCAGAGCTTTGTCCTGAAATTTGCGCTCAAGCCGCTAAGAACAAAGAAGGAAAGTTCCTTTATTATTCGTTTGCGGATTTATATAAAGATTTTGTTTCTCTTGCTTTAGCCTTGTATGATATTGGTGTTAGAAGAAATGACCATGTGGCTGTTTTTTCTGATAACTGCAGGGAATGGCTTCTGACCGATCTTGCTGTTCTCTCTCTCGGTGCCGCCGATGTCCCCAGGGGATGTGATTCAATGGCTAATGAGCTTCAGTACATCCTTTCCTTCTCAGAATGCAAATCCGCAGTATTTGAAAATGACCGTCAGTTCAATA
Source organism: Treponemataceae bacterium (assembly GCA_024680915.1). Lineage (GTDB taxonomy): Bacteria > Spirochaetota > Spirochaetia > Treponematales > Treponemataceae > Treponema_I. The sequence continues at coordinate 4,840 of JAILBN010000038.1, forward strand.
AAGCTGTAGATAAGAAAGAGAATGTTCCTCTCTTGAAGTCAGCTATTTTTTTTAATCCTCCGTCAGATGATACTGTTGAAAAAGCTCTTTCCTTTGGTATAGATGTATTCCGATTCAAGGACCTTCTTGAGAAAGGTCACGCTTTGTACGTGGTCCCTGGTAAAAAGGAATTGGTAGAAGAGGCGATGGAATCTACAGAGGGTAATGATTTGGCTACAATCCTTTTTACATCCGGAACAACAGGTGTTCCTAAAGGAGTTATGCTTACCCATAGAAATTACATGGCCCAGATGGAAGTCGTCCATCATATTCTTACGGTTAAGCCCGGTGATATGTGGCTTACAGTTCTTCCTGTATGGCATAGTTTTGAACGATGTCTTGAATATATGGCTCTCACACTGAAAAGCGGTATTGCCTATTCAAAGCCGATATCTTCGGTTATGCTGTCAGACTTCAGTAAAATAAGGCCTCAATGGATGTGCGGGGTGCCTAGACTCTGGGAATCTCTTGCTAAAGGTGTGAACAGGGCGATGAAAAAGGAAGGAGGTCTTAAGTATGCACTTTTCTCCTTTTTTATTTCTGCCGGTACAAAATATGCCTGGGCAAAGGAACGTATAACAGGTAGAGCCTGTCGCTTCTCAAGACGGCCACGTATTTTTGACTTTATTGTAGGAATATTTCCTTTTATTGGCTTATGGATTTTCCATGCTCTTGGAGAATTACTGGTATACAGAAAGATTCGTGATAAACTTGGGGGCCGTATAACTGCAGCTATCTCTGGTGGAGGGGCTTTGCAGCATGATACGGATTGCTTCTACCGGGCTATAGGATTCAAGCTCCTTGAAGGTTATGGAATTACAGAAGCAGCTCCTGTCCTTTCCGTGCGTAATATTCATAAACCTAGACCAGGCTGTGTCGGAGAAATATATCCTTCCTGCCAGGTTAAAATTGTCGCGGAGAAAAATGGTGTACCTCTTTCTCCCGAGCCTTTAGCCTCTGGTTGCACCGGCCTTGTCCTTGCCAAGGGTGATCAGATAATGAAAGGATATTATAAAATGCCAGAGCTTACAGCCTCTGTTATAGATAAAGATGGGTGGCTTAATACTGGTGATCTAGGAAAATTAACTTATGACGGAGAGATTAAAATTACAGGAAGGGCAAAAGATACGATAGTCCTGCTGAATGGTGAAAATATCGAGCCCCTGGGAATTGAAACCGCTTTGTGTGGAAGTCCTTACATTGAGACCGCAGTCGTTTTCGGACAGGATGAGAAATTCCTCGGAGCTTTGATTGTAGGTTCAAAACAGGCTCTGGAAAGTTATGCGGAAGAAAACAATATCTCTTGCAATGATTATGAGGAGTTGATCACTCGTCCAGAAATTGAAGATCTCATACGATATGAGATAGACACCATTATTTCTGCTTCAAATGGTTTCAAGCCCTGCGAAAGAATATTCAGATTCTCCATACTTGGAAAATCCTTCGAAATCGGTAAAGAGCTGTCCGCTAAGCAGGAATTCATGCGCCATAAGGTAGCAGAAATTTATAGAGATAAAATCACAGAGATGTTCGATTGATTTTCATAGTTGCAGGCAGTCAGAGAATAAGATTCATTCTCTGACTGCCTGCGGAATAAATCACTCATATATTATAATCATACCTTCTTTGAAATCCGATAATCACCTTATGGAAACTATAAGAAAAGTTTCTCTCTCTTTCTTGATCATATTTTCTGTTTTTTCTCATCTTGCTGCTGTCGACAATTGTATCCCAAGCCCGGGTATCTATGAAAACAGCAATAAATATATAATTATCTCTTCCCGGAACGAACCTTCAAAAGGTGTGTACAAGCTTTTTTATTCTTTTTTTTATGATGGTGAGTATGCTTTCGAAAAGGATGATGAACCCTTTTGTGTGGTTGAAATAAACGATAAGCTTTATACTGATTATTGGATTCGATACGATAATGTTGACGATGGAAATTCAGATATTAATTATTGTTTTTGGCTTCCTGGAGGGAATATGTCAGAAATATCATTGAATCCCCCCAATAGAAAAGAAAGTCTGTTCGGATATTGTGTTTTTTTTGATGATAATGAAAATGCGGTTGAAATACTAAGAATCCATTACTGGATAACGGATTGTGAGTATAGTGAGGAGCAGGTATACATTCCTCTGGAGGGAGGGGGGACTGTCCCTATTCCTAAGTTCACGAAAATTGGATCTTATATATATAAATGCATCAACGGGATAAAGCCTCTTGTCAGACATGCAGAGAAAATCGGACAGCTTCCTTTTGATGCTGTGTACTCTCCAGAAGGCGATATTATGGCCTCCGGTAAGTTTTATTCAAAAATCTCTGCGGCAGAAACTTTCGTTGATGAAATTTCAGATCATAACAGTATTGTTTATCCTCCTAGATTTTCTATTCTCGAGATTAAAGAACCTTCAATCTATAAAAAACTTGAAAATATGAAAATTAATGAATAAAAATTGATGATTTGCTTGTAAAATGCAAAAAAAATGTTTTTTATGCTTGCTTGATACCGAAATTAATGATTCAATAATAGTATATATACATCCTCAATAATTTTTTTTCCATTCCGATAATAAAAGAGTGGAAACGGGTGTATTATATTCCATGATGTGTATATAATATATAAAAAGAGATTCGTTTTTTTGGG
>JAILBN010000039.1 GCA_024680915.1 Treponemataceae bacterium
TGTCAAAAAGAGAATCTGTTACTGAAAGCTGTCGCTCCCCCAGGCATTTCTTAATAAGCTTTTTACTTTAGTCATGGGCATACTTGTGGTAGAATTGTTGTGTTTTATGCATGATTCAGTGTCTGACTGATCTTGCGTAAAGAAGGAGCTGGGGAATGGATAACCCTAAGGAAGAGATTAAAAGTGAATCGCGACTTACCTTTATGGAATCAACGAGCATAATCGTAGGTCACGGAGTGGGAGCAGGAATTCTTGCTGTGCCTTATCTTGCCTCGAGGGCTCCCTGGTGGGATTTTCTCTGGATTCTTGCAGTGGCATACCTGGTGAATCTTTTGCTTCACCTTATGATTGCGGAGCTTTCTCTTAACAACAAAGGAGCCCAGTTCGTCAAATGCTTTGAGAACGAGCTTTTTACCGGACCTTTCAAGAAGGTCGCCACTTGGATAGTTTTTGGCTTTCTTGCCTTCAGTGTTCTTTGCAATGTGGCAAGCTTCATCACCGGTTCTGCCGCAGTCTTTACCAGCTGGTTCAATTTGCCTTCCTGGGTGGGAATGCTGCTTTATTATATAGTTGCAGGACTTGTTGTTTTCTTTGGCATGAAGCTTGTGGGTATTTGCGAAAAATTTTCTGTTCTTGCAATGATAATCGTAATTGGAATACTCTTTGTGGCAACCCTGAGGTCACAGACAAGCCCTCTGCCATCTACCTTCATTGCATCTACTAACGCCATGGCCTTGTACAGCACTGTGGCTTTTTCTCTTTCTGCTGTTATGAGCGTCCCTCAGGTGGTAAAGGGCGTTGCCGGTGATAGAAAAAAAATAATAGGTGCCATTGCCGCCGGGACTGGAATAAACTCCTTCCTTATCATTGTTGTTACCTTCATGACCCTTCTTGGGGCAGGACAGGCAATCACTAAGAACGGTGCTCTGGTTGATTTAAGCGCGGCTCTCGGCGGTTGGGTAAGCATAGTAGGCTATGTGTTCTCTCTCCTTGCTCTTTCAACCTCTTTCTGGGCCAACACCCTCAATATGCGGGACATTATCGCCGAACAGACTAAATGGAACCTTAAGATATGCTGGCTTTTGGCAACTTTACCCTGCCTTGTCCTTGCCCTGTGCGGAATGACCAGCTTCGTCGGATTCGCCCGCCTTGCGGGAATAATTCAGGTTCTTACTGGAATCGGAATAATAATAGCTTACAGCCGTTCCCGAAAACGTACAGGGCAAAGCCTGATATGCGGAAACTTGGGAAAGCTTCCCTTCCAGCTGCTCGTCATACTTGGTTCCATAATGGCAACGGTCGGCTCGGTAATAGCAGTTAAGTAGTTGGCTAGAGCACAGAAAAAAGTGAGGAATTTGAGGGTGGGGACAAAATGGATAATAAAATGATAATGGATAAGAATTACGGATTAGATGGCTTTAACAAAATATGTATAACCCAAGTTGCATCAACTGTGCTTTCCCTTTTGGGGGTGGCTGAAAACGCGCAGCTGGAGCCAGATGCAAGAAACACTTCAGTTTCGGGCTCAATGCAGAAAACGGAACAAGGCACTGGAATGGCAGCCCCGATAGCAGAAGTGTTTTCAAAAGCTCAGGAAAAATTCATCGGCGAAAAATGCGACCGTGTGGTTATGTACAACCCTGATGCAATCGCTTTGTGGATTTACGGAAAATACTACAAAAAGTATTTTTCTCGCCTTGAAGGGAATACTGACCTTATGCTTCCCATGCTTTCTGTATTTCCCCCTGTAACGCCGGTCTGCTTCGGCTCAATGTATTCTGGGCTGCAGCCTTCTGTCCACGGTATACAAAGTTATAGAAAGCCGGTTTTAAAATGCCAGACGCTTTTTGACCGCCTTATTGCTGCAGGGAAAAAAGTCGCCATAGTCTCCACGGCAGGTGACTCCATCAGCTTGATCTTTCTGGAGCGTGAAATGGATTACTTCATTTACAAGACGGTGAAAGAATGCAACGACAAGGCAGCGGAGCTTATAAAAAGAGACGAGTATGACCTTATAGTGCTTTACAATGCGGATTATGACTACTGGATGCACCGTTCTTCACCCACAGGACTGCCAGCGAAAAAGGCTCTCAAAAAAAATGTAGCGGAGTATTTTTCGCTTAAAGAGCTTATCCAGTCTGAATGGAAAGGCAAGTACCACACGGCATTGGCCTTCGCTCCTGACCACGGTTGCCATCGTTGGCTTGGACTTTTAGGTACGCACGGTATCAACGAACCCTGCGACATGAATACGGTCCATCTGTGGAGTTTTATATAAAAAAACTAAACTCATGGAATTACGGGATAATTTTAGATAAATAAAGTATTTACGCTTGTGTTGCGATAAGCGCCTCGGCAAAGCGCTGAACTTCGTCCAGAGAAAGACCAGTACATTCAGCAATAACTTCTGGATTAATCCCTTTTTTTATAAGTTTCCGTGCGGCTTCGACAGCTTTTTGGCGCTCGCCCTCAGCGTAACCTTCATCGAAGCCTTCCCTGCGAAAAGCTCTCATAGTCGCTTCTTCGTCATATTCAGTGAGACACATCGCGCTAACCTCCGCCTTATTCACCCTAAAAAATCCGTCAAGAAGATTCTCTTTTATCGCCCAGTTGACGGCATCATCGACAGCATCCTTGATTGGAAGTCCTTTCTTCTTATTGTCTGTGATTCTTCCAACGTATCTTACATAATCATACAACGGTTTGCAGTTTTTTTGAAGAGCAGAATTGTGTCCTGGATTGATGTTTATGACCGTCGCAGTCCACTCGAAGTCCTTCGCGACGGCTGCCAAATCACCGCCATCACCATCTCTTCGTTTTTCAAAAGCATCCGAAAGATGCATCTTGAACGTGTCCGGCTTTTTCGTACTGCCGTTATAAAACACGACAAAGCGAGGTTCTGGAATCTTAACTAGTATCGAAGTGAGGATATTCATGTCATTTTTCTCGATGTACATCTGATAGAGCTGGGATAAGTAAAAAAGACCGCGTAACGGCATATTGGGATTATGCGTTGATTGTTGTTCATACAAAGTCATCTGCGAATCGACCAAGAAGGAAATGTCGTTTCTCATTGTCATGTAGATAACGTTTTCAATCGTGTTGACTTCCAGCGCGTCCGGATCAGTATAGCTTGTGTCATTGAGCGCGTTGTAGAGGTCTAGTCTCCACTTTTTGCTTTGTTCGTTGTCGCGCCCGAAAATCGCCTTGAAAAGCCTGTCACGGTACTCCCTGTTGGGACTTGTCTGAATTGAATCCGTTTGTGAGTTTATCGAAAACTGGTTCATTGAATATCTCCTTTGATATGTGCGGAAATGCCGTTCTTGATTCGTTACGGCTTATAGAAGTTTGATAAATCAATCCGCTACATAATTATTATTTGATTTCATATACGTGAAATTTGCTGTTTTTCAGTAAGAAAAAATGATTTTTTTTTGAAAAAAGGAAATTTGAGGTTTAAAAATATTAAAAATCTCCATTTTTCTTTTGAATTAAAAATGCATACCAAAAGAATAATTGAATCGACAACCAAATTGAGGTAATATGTTTTCATAAATCGTAAAAGTGATAAAAATCTATTATAAATGCAAGAATTTGAAACAAATGAAGTATATGCC
>JAILBN010000046.1 GCA_024680915.1 Treponemataceae bacterium
GGAAGAATTGATTGAATATTTGTCTTGGTACAACGAAAAGAGAATTAAGGTCAAATTAAAAGGACTGACTCCTTTACAATTTAGGAATCAGTCCTTAAAATCAGCCTAGTTAAAGTGTCCAATAATTGGGGTGCACTTCAAGGACAGAGGCTTTTTCTTTTATATCACATTTGGAAAGCAGCCTTCTGCTTTCTAAAACCCAATGAATTACTTGCGCTTCAGGTACTTAACACTATCAAGAGCGACAGCTGCGATAATAATAAATCCCTTGAAAACGAACTGAAGGTTGGTATCTATACCCAAGAAGGTCAGACAGTAGGTAAGTCCGGTGAAGATTATTACACCGAGTACCGCACCACGTATCTTTCCTATACCACCGTTGAAGGAGATACCACCGACGACACAAGCCGCGATAGCATCAAGCTCAAAGCCCTGTCCTGTACCAGCGCTGGCGTTAGCCCTGAAGGCCTCAAGGAAGGCTCCGCAACCGTAGAAAATACCAGCCATTATGAATATTCCCATGGTCACACCGAAAACGTTTATACCGCTTACGGCCGCAGCCTCGGAGTTGCCACCTACAGCATACATGTTCTTACCGAAGGTGGTTTTGTTCCATATAAACCAGGCTACGAATATAGCTATTATAGCTGGTATGATAAGCTTCGGGAAAGTTATCAGGCTTCCGTTCATCACTCCCAGAATCCAGCGTCCACCAATAAGATCCTTGATGTTAGAGTCTATTGATCCAACCGGGGTTCCACTGGTTCCGAAGAAGAGAAGACCGTAGATAATAAGCTGGGATGACAGGGTGGAGATAAAAGGATGAATCTTGAACCTGGCGGTGAAGAAACCGGCGAAACAGCTGAAGAAGACACACAGGGCTATTGATATGCCAAGAGCCATGACAAGCCTGCCGCCCATGGGAAGTCCAGTGAAATCCCAGGGTTCCATACCGAAGAAGGATACAATGTTCTTGGTCGGATGAAGGATAAGACCTGTGGTAACAGCACCCAAGGCGACCATACGGCATACACTGAGATCTGTACCAGCAATAAGAATAAGACCTGCAACACCCAAGGCATAGAACATACGGGTGGAAGACTGCTCCAAGATCGTAAGAATGTTAGGCAGAGACAGAAGCTGTCCGTTTCCTGACAGAGGTGCGATTACGATACAGACGATGAAGAAAACCAAAATCGCCAGGTAAAGACCATTGTTCAGCATGAACTGAGACATCTTGAACTGATATACATAATTCTTGAAGTTCAGACTTATATTCTCGCTGAAGCTCTGCCTTCCGTTACGAAGAGCCCTGTTAGTCTGTACGTGATCAACGAAGGCCTGATTCTTTATATCCTTGCAGTGGTCTATCTCAGATTGATATTTACTTTTTAAATCGAAAAGCTCTGACTTACACTCGAATTTTGCTATCTTGATTTCCTCAGGGTCAGACATCTTAGAAATTCGATTTGAATAATCAGCCTTTATATCAGATAACTGCTTTTTGAATTTTTCCTTCAGCTTTGTCTGAATACTATCCTGCTCTTCATTTACCTGACTCACGTAAGCTGCCGAAACTGTATCAGCATAAGCCACAGCTTCCTTCGTCAACATATTGTCTATGTTCTTATTCCGGGCAGCAATAGCTTTTGCTTCACCAATCTGTTTTTTGCAGTCAGCTATAATGTCAGCACACTGGGCCTTCTCCAGCATACGGTTTTTCTTGGCGGCAGTGATATCCTGCTTCAAATCAAGGATTTTATGTACACCGTCTTTTCTCAACTCTGTCAGAGCAAGCTTATAAGAGCGTAAAACTTCATCCTCATCAAGAGATTTCACAGTCTTCGAGGCTATACTCTCCGGCAGCTTTTTCAAGGCTTCATCCCGACCTTTTCTTATTTCTTCTATATTTACAGCCATAATCACTCCTATAAATATTTGGCAGAAAGACGCAGAAGCTCTTCCTGATCAGTCTCTTTCGTATTGACTATACCTGCCAGACGATGGTTGGACATAACAGCTATCCTGTTTGTTATTCCAAGAATCTCCGGCATCTCGCTGGAAACAACAATAACAGTCTTTCCTTCTTTTGCCATATTAATGATAAGCTGATAGATCTCGTATTTTGCACCGACATCAATACCACGAGTAGGCTCATCCATCAGGAAAATATCAGGGCTTCTTTCCATCCATTTCCCGATTATTACCTTCTGCTGGTTTCCACCGCTGAGAGAGGTAATATTTTCCTCAGCAGAGACACATTTCGTCCTCATCACCTTTATCTCACGGTTAGCAGCCTCAAGCATCTTCTGCTCAGAAAGGATACCGAAGGTCTTGTAGCTTTCAAGGTTAGTGATAACAGTATTGAATTTTATGGTATCCTTGCCGAACATTCCGTTAAGCTTACGTTCCTCGGTTACAAGAGCAAAGTTGTAGGCCATGGCCTCCTTGCTGCTATTGAAACGTAGTTTTTTTCCGCCCAGCACCATATCGCCGGAAGCAATAGTCCTGACACCGAAAAGAGACTCCAGCAGCTCACTACGTCCCGCACCCACAAGACCATAGAGCCCGAAAATCTCTCCTTTCCGCACAGAAAAAGATATATCCTCTAAAACCGGATCATATTTCGTAGTCAAGTTGCGAACCTCAAAATATACATCTCCGGGAGTGTTATCCACATCTGGGTAGCGCTTATCCAGGGAACGGCCAACCATGGCCGATATAAGCTCGTTCATATCCGTTTCCTTTATAGGCTTGGACATGACCATATTACCGTCACGAAGAACGGAAACCTCATCACATATCTCAAAAATCTCATCTATCTTGTGAGAAATATAAACAAAGGAAACCCCTTTGCTACGAAGATCATTCACAATAGAAAAAAGTTTTTTTACTTCTCGTTCTGTCAGAGAAGAGGTAGGCTCATCAAGAACGATAATCTTGGCATCATAGGAAACAGCTTTCGCTATCTCAACCATCTGCCTTTGAGAAACTGACATTTTTCTCATGACAGACTTAGGATTAACGTTCATATTGAGAGAAGCAAAAAGCTGAGTACTCTCCTTAGCCATCTTCTGCTCATCTATTACTCCGAATCTTGTTGGATACCGCCCCAGGAAAAGGTTATCTGTAACAGTACGGTCCAAGCATTGGTTCAGCTCCTGGTGAACCATAGCGACACCGTTTTCTAGAGCATCTTTCGGATTCTTAAAATCAACAGGCTTCCCGAGAAGGCTTATCTGTCCTTCATCCTTTGCATATATTCCGAAAAGGCACTTCATCATAGTCGATTTTCCGGCGCCGTTCTCGCCCATAAGCCCCATGACAGAGCCTTTCTTCACAGTAAGGCTTATTCCGTCAAGAACCTTGTTTTTTGCAAATGATTTGGATAGATTTTTTATTTCAAGAACAACATCATCCATAAAAATCCTCCGGAACATATATATACGTGAATACAATTATACTCACGAATCTTGTATGAACACAACTTTTTAACAAAAAAAAGCTTGTAAAAACGAAATTCTCAAATGTTTTTACAAGCTTCAAATAATTACGCAATATCACAAAAACTGCCCCCTGGAATGATTCCAGGAGACAGCCTTCTCAACCTGCTTAGTACTTTAACTTGTCAGTATAGTCAGCAGCGGAGTTTGTCTTAACCATGTTTATGGCAAATGCATCAAAATTGTTGAGGTTTGTGAACTTGTCAAGGCAGCTTGCCTCAGACTGACCGTCACCCTGAACTACTGTCAGGTCGATGCCCACAAGAGGAGCATAGTATTTGAGAGCAGGAAGATAACTTGATGAAAGGAAGTTATCTGCAGAGTTGTATATAGTAAGAAGAACCTTCTTGACAGGAGCAGAACTCTGTTTGATACCTGTGTCGCGGTTGCCTTCCCTGTACTGTGTCCAGTTGTCCTTATTTACACCTGCGTTGAGGGCGAAAAGACCACGCTGATCAGCTTTGTACTGAACTTCAGCAGTAATTTTGTTGCCGTACTGATCTGGAACAGAGAAGCCCTTTGTATAAACATCAGCACCTGTAAGACCATCGAGAAGGTTACGGATTACCTGAAGAGTACCAGCAGCCTGGGCATCTACGTTCTGGGAAACAGTACCACTGAGCTTTCCGGCACCGATAGCCTCGATAGCGTCTGCATTGGCATCATAACCGAAAACAGGAACACCTACAGGATAATTTGAAGCCTGGAGACAACCCATAGCCATACCATCATTATTAGATACTACAAGGTCAATCTGGTCGCCGTATTTTGTTGCCCATCCACCCATAGCTTCTGTGGCAGCATTGGCATTCCAAGTTGAACCGTCTGTACCTGTCATAGCCTTTCCTTCAAGCTCTACGACTTTGTAATTTTTTCCGCCGATTACAACAGAGCCTTCCTGCTTGACTGTAGGATCAGTTGAGCCAGCCCATGTTCCAAGAGCTTTGCGGATACCTTCTGTACGAGCCTTAGAATCGTTGTGTCCGACGTCACCAATGCAAAGCACGTAACCGATTATTCCATCACCGTTGCGATCGATTGAAGCAGAAGCAGCAGCAAGATAATCTGTAATAAGCTTTCCCTGAACTGCACCTCCACCAGCAGCATCAAAACCAACATAGTATGTACTTCCATTGAAGTTCATGGCAGCCATGTCGATAGCTCCAGTGGTAGGATCAGATGGCTGACGGTTGAAGAATACAAGAGGTTTGTCCTTATTGAGAACTACTTTTGAATTATCTTTGCTTCCGCCAGCAAAAATCATGCTCATTGCCATAGCAAGTATGAGCATTCCCAAAACCATTTTTTTCATTTCTTCCTCCTCATTATCGTGTTCGATAACGTATATATTTTTTATACAACGTTTTTTTTTACTTGTCAAATTTTTTATATTATCAGCTTTTTTCTTGCTAAAAGCTTCTCCCACAAACAAAACGAAGCACTTTTTCTCAGTTTCTCGGTCATTTTTTCTATATTTTTTTATTTTTCCTGATTTTTTTGATTTTTAGGCTTTTTCCCCTATTCAAAATACAATTAAATTTGTTATTTTATAAATGTGTTCGTTCACGCAAGCCGAGGTGATTATGACTTTATCCGAAATCGCAGCCTATGCCAACGTATCCACAGGAACTGTAGATAGAGTTCTGCACAACAGGAAAGGTGTATCCGAAAAAACTAAGAAACGAATCCAGGAAATAATAGACAGATATGGCTATCAGCCAAATCCAATAGCTAGTCAGTTAAAAAACAAAAAGGTTTTCGTGATTGGAGTCCTAATGCCTCCCCTTGATACAGGGTGCAACTATTACTGTTCCCT
>JAILBN010000048.1 GCA_024680915.1 Treponemataceae bacterium
AGAAGAATTAGAAAAATACATGAATTATGAACCATATCTATCAAAAATAAAGGGTGTTAATACAATTATAAAACAATGTTTTAAAGAGAATACTTTATCAGATAAAATAAATGAATTAAGAGATAAAAATAAAATTAGGGATAGTATATGTAATTTTTCTTTATTACAAGAAAAACTTAAAAATGAAAACATACCGTCAAATTTTTAAAATGGAATTATTTCGGGGCGTTGCGGGGTGTCCCCGCAGAAGGGGTAGGTCGTTTGCCAAAGGCGAACTTACCGAGTTTTCTTCGAAAACTCGCGGCGAGTGGTATTCGCAACGAGCACGAAAGTGCGAAGTTTCAAGCGAGGCTTTCCCCTCCTCAATATAAAAACAAAAGGGGCGTACAATGTCAGAGAGTCAGAACATCGAAGACAAGGAATCCTGGCGGGATGAGTATCTCAAGTGGATCTGCGGTTTTGCTAATGCGCAGGGCGGAACTATTTGTATTGGCACTGATGACTCTGGAAATGTTGTGGGCGTAAAAGACTGCAAAAAGCTGATGGAAGATATTCCGAACAAGATTCAGGCGGGGGCTTGGGATTGTTGCGGATGTTAATAAGAAATCTAAGGGCGGACTGGATTATATTGAGATCGTTGTTCAGCCGAGCAATTTTCCTGTGAGCTATCATGGGGAGTTTCATTATAGGAGCGGTTCTACTAAGCAGCAGCTTACGGGGATTGCGCTTACGGAATTTCTTACTCGGAAAACTGGCCTGCGCTGGGAAGATGTTACGGTTGATAATATTGGTGTTGATGATCTGGATGCTGAAAGTTTTAAGATTTTCCGACGTGAGGCTTTGCGCAGTAACAGGATGAGGCCGGAAGATCTTGAGATTTCTAACGAAGAGCTTTTGAAGAAACTTCATCTGATGTCGAACGGTAAATTAAAGCGTTCTGCGATTCTGCTTTTTTATAATGACCCGAGTATTCTTCAGAACGGCAGTTATGTGAAAATCGGCAAGTTTGGTGTGGGTGCGGACTTGCAGTATCAGGACACGATAGAGCAGTCTCTTATTCAGATTGCGGATAAGGTGATTGATTTGATTTACCTTAAGTATCTTAAGGCTAAGATTACTTATGTGCATGACAGGCGTGTGGAAACGTATCCTTTTGCGCGCGATGCGATTCGTGAGGCTGTGTATAATGCGCTTGTTCATAATGTTTATATGCTTGGGGTTCCGATTCAGATTCGTATTGAAGATGAGGCGATTATCATAAGCAATGAGTGTGTTTTGCCGGAAGGTTGGACTGCTGAAACTTTCTTAAAGACTCATGAATCTAACCCGTATAATCCTGATATTGCGAATGTGTTTTATCGAGCCGGATATATTGAAAACTGGGGCCGCGGCATTGAAAAAATCTGTGATGCCTGCAGGGAGCTTGGTTCCGAACTGCCTGTTTATGAGGTGCGGGGAAATACAATTCGCGTGCATTTTAAGGCGCTGAAAGAGGCGCTGGTGGATTCTGGTGCGGCAAAGGATCAGAATGAGGGATTAAATCTTTCGGAAAAAGAAAAGGTTATTCTTGGATTAATCCGTAATAATCCTGTAACTTCAAATGAAATAATTCAAGAGACAAAATATTCTCATGCTACAGTAGAAAGAGCTGTAAAAAAACTTTCTGAGTTGTCTTTGATTATCCGTGAAGGCGCAAAGAAAAACGGATATTGGAAACCGACAGATTAAGCGTAAAAGTTCCATCGTCTGGAACACCCATTTGTGATGTTCGAAGAGGCGAAACCAAGGAGGACTGGTACTTTCCCTCTTTCTTATAGCCAATAATCTCCTTTTTAATGTTGCTTTTTTGCGCTAATGGTATACAATAATATGTGCATTATTTCTTAGTTTTCACAAGGGGGTAAATCGGTTTACTATGAAAATGACAGGTACATCGGTTCCAGTCGGAGCATTACGCACAAAAAAAAGCTTCGGCGTAGGAGAGTTTCTCGACATCATTCCGTTCGCAGACTTCTGCAAGAAAGCTTCGCTAAAAGTCATTCAGCTTCTGCCCGTCAACGACACAGGAACGGAAAGCTCTCCGTACAGCGCGCTGTCAGCATCCGCGCTTCACCCCATTTATATAAGTATAGAATCGCTTCCAGAAATGCAGCAGGAAGAGCCTGACGCAGCGCACAAAAAAATTGCCGCTGAAATAAAGAAGCTAAAAAAACAATACAACGAGCTTCCCCGATTCTCTTACAGCGAAATACGGAACACAAAGAACACTATACTCCGGCAAATATTCGACCTTCATAGTGAAGAAATAAGCAAATGCCCCGAACTGAAAAAATGGATAAAAGAAAATCCGTGGATAAAAGAGTACGCCGTCTACAAACGGCTTAAAACCATCAATTTCGAAGCGTCGTGGAAATCATGGAAAGAGTACCGCAAAATCACCCCAGAAGACATTGAAGAACTGTGGAACAAGAAGCAGCTTAAAAACGAGCACCTTTTCTTTGCGTGGGTTCAGATGAACCTTGAAAAGCAGTTCGCGCAGGCTTCTGAATACGTGACAGCTCAAGGAATAATGCTTAAGGGCGACATTCCAATAATGATGAACGAGGACTCGCACGACGCATGGGCGCATCCGGAGTTTTTCAACGACGAGCTTCGGGCAGGCTCCCCTCCTGACGGCCCGAACCCTTACGGCCAGAACTGGGGGTTCCCGACATACAACTGGAAAGCCCTGAAAAAATGTGACTACTCATGGTGGAGGGAAAGACTTAAGCAGTCCGCAAAGTTCTACCAGCTTTTCAGAATCGATCATATACTCGGATTTTTCCGTATATGGGCTGTTCCGCAAAGGGAATGCACGGCTATGCTCGGCCACACAGAACCGTATGAGTGCGTCACCGTAAAAGAACTTGAGGAGCTTGGCTTTACAAAAGAACGCATCCGTTGGCTTTCGTTGCCGCATGTTCCCACAAATATCGTGGAATCGGCAAACAACGGCGACTATCTTGGCACGCACGGAATTCTTCACACAATAATGGACAGAATCGGCGAGGAAGAGCTTTGGCTTTTCAAGCCGGAAATAAAAAGCGACGGCGACATATATGCGCACGAAGAAATACCGCTTGCCATACGCGAAGTGCTCGCAAAAAAATGGCGCGACCGCATGTTCGTTGAGGTTGAGAAAGGCAAGTATTATCCTGCATGGTGCTATACCGAAACTACGGCATGGCTTTCTCTGTCGGACAACGAGAAAAGGATAGTCTCTCAGTTCATTACTGAAAAACGCGACGACATGGAGAACGCCTGGGAAAAACAAGCTCGCGAATTGCTCGGCATGATTACGGACACTACAAACATGACGGCATGTGCGGAAGATTTGGGAGTGAATATCCGTTCGCTCAAATCTGTGCTGAACGACCTGAACATAATGAGCCTTAAAGTTATAAGGTGGAACAGGCAGTGGGAAAAAGACGGACAGCCGTTCTTTGCTTTTGACGAGTATCCGGAGAAAAGCGTCACGACGACATCAGTTCATGACTCCTCCACGCTACGCCTATGGTGGACAGAGGAAAAAGATGCGGAAGATTTTTACAAAGCCTTCCCACCGGAAGGTGAGGACGACGCGGAAACTGGTGCTTCTGCCAAAATTGAGCCTGGCTCATACTCGCCAGATGTTGCGCAATATCTGCTTGAGAAAGCGGCTGAAAGCCAAAGCATTTTCTGCATCCATCCGATTCAGGACTTCCTCGGCCTTTCAGCAGAATACTACGACGAAAAACCAGAGAACGAGCGCATAAACATTCCGGGCAGCGTGACCGCGTTCAACTGGACATACAGACTGCCCGTCACAATTGAAACATTGCAGAAGGACACGGCGTTGACAAAAAAAATAGCCGCAATAGCCACCCTTCACGACGGCAAACTTAAAAACAAAAGGAGTTAATACCTATGGAATTTCATGTCTCAAAAAAAGTGCGTGATATGTGTAAATTTGACGGGGAACTTTTCTCCTTTTCAGGTAACGTCATTTTCTCAAACTTCAATAATGTCCGGAAATTCGCCCATTCAATAAACTCCCTTCTTGATCCCGTACTTGAAGCAGAGAAGATGATAAAGGCAGGACAACTCAATGCCATGGGTCTTATAGACGAGGTTCTTCATCTTGTCTGCAGTGAATTCAGGAAGCAGGAGAACCCCAAGGCTTTCATGGAGTTGGAAGTCTATCTGGATAAAAAATTCGGCAAGAAAGCCATGGATGAAATGCTTATACAGTTCACTGAGGAATTTCCTCCCCTTGCGGTCTACCAAGGTAAAACTGATATAAGCTCCTATCTTGCGGACTCCACTGAAGGAGTATCCAACAGGCTGACCACGATAGAAGAGCTTATGCTTCTCCACCTTGCCAATGAGAATCCGGCCTTTGCCCCCTTCCAAATGCTTTTTTCTGATGTAAGCTTGGCCCAGAACGCTGATTACCACACAGCCTGGCTTGCCATTCAGGAATTCTTCAAGAAACAACCCCTGTTCGGTCCCTTCAAAAATGACCTGATAACCATGATGAGAGAACCCGCTGTCTTCAGCCCATTAAGCCTGAAGGGCCAGCTGGACTACATAAGACAAAACTGGACCTTTATCCTTGACGGCAGACTGCTGAGGATACTTTCAGGAATAGATATGATAAACGAGGAGGAGAAGCCCGGCTGGAACGGCAATTTCTCGGATCCGCCTCCCATGGAATCCTACAACTACGATTCCCTCATAAACGAATATGAACGCTTCAGCCCAGATAGAGACTGGATGCCTAAAGTCGTTCTTCTTGCAAAAACAGTTCTCGTATGGCTGGATCAGCTTACGAAAAAATACAAAAGAAGCATTACCCAGCTTGACCAGATTCCTGACGAGGAGCTGGACCAGATATCCCAGGCGGGCTTCACAGGCCTTTGGCTCATAGGACTTTGGGAACGCTCCTGGGGCAGCAAGCGCATCAAACAGAAATGCGGCAACCCTGAGGCAGCGGCAAGTGCCTACAGTCTTCACGATTACGACATAGCCCAAGGACTGGGCGGCTGGTCTGCCCTGGATAACCTACGACGGCGCTGCTGGTACAGGGGAATCCGCCTAGCCTCCGACATGGTGCCCAATCACACCGGCTTGGATTCCAAGTGGGTTGCCGAAAGACCCGACCTTTTCATGCAGACCCGGGAATGTCCCTTCCCTGGCTATAGCTTCAACGGTGAGAACCTCTCCATAGACCCCAGAATCCAGGTCTACCTGGAAGATCACTATTACTCCAAGTCAGACTGCGCTGTAGTCTACAAGAGAGTCGACGCCTACACCGGCGACACCCGTTATATTTACCACGGAAATGACGGTACAGGCCTCCCCTGGAACGATACCGCCCAGATTGACTTTTTGAATCCGGCGGCCAGGGAAGAGGTCATACAGAAAATACTCCACGTTGCCCGGAATTTCCCCATAATCCGCTTCGACGCAGCCATGGTTCTGGCAAAGAAAAGCATAAGACGCCTTTGGTACCCGGAGCCCGGACACGGAGGCGACATAGCAAGCCGGGCAGAGCATTCCCTCACAAACAGCCAGTTCGAGGAACGTATACCGGAGGAGTTCTGGCGGGAGGTCGTTGACCGCTGCGCCAAGGAAGTACCAGACACCCTGCTTCTTGCAGAAGCCTTCTGGATGATGGAAGGCTACTTTGTACGCACCCTGGGGATGCATCGGGTCTACAACAGTGCCTTCATGAATATGCTGAAAAAAGAGGAGAACCAGAAGTACAGGGACACTGTGAAAAACACCCTGGAGTTCGACCCTCAGGTTTTGAAGCGCTTCGTGAACTTCATGAACAACCCTGACGAGGAGACAGCCGTCGCCCAGTTCGGAAAGGGAGACAAATACTTCGGTGTATGTACCCTTATGGTCACAATGCCTGGACTGCCTATGTTCGGTCACGGACAGATCGAAGGCTTCGAAGAAAAATACGGAATGGAGTATACAAAGGCCTATAGGGACGAAACTCCGGACTTTGATCTGATTGACCGCCACAAGCACGACATCTTCCCCCTGATGAAAAAACGCTATCTTTTCTCAGGTATTGAGAATTTCTATTTCTTTGATGTATGGGATAACGGCCATGTAAACGAGAATGTCTTCGCATACACAAACATGGCAGAGACGGAAAGGGCCGTGGTCTTCTACAACAACGCATACCAGTGTGCCTCCGGCTGGATAAAGACCTCCTGCCGTTATGCGGTGAAAAACGGAGAAGACACACATTTCGAGACAAAAGACCTTGCGGATGCCCTACAGCTGCCTCCTACTCCAGAAACCTACCTTATCTTCAGGGAGCAGCACGCAGAGAAATGGTTCATCCGCTCGATACCAGAAATTCGGAAAAACGGTCTTTTCCTCAGTCTGCAGGGCTTTGAATATCAAGTACTGCTTGATTTGACTGTCATAACAGATGACAGTACAGGCAAGTACAAGATGCTTCACGACACCCTCAACGGAAAGGGAACTGATGATATAGACACTGCCATCAGAGAGATATTCCTGAAGGATCTCTACAAATCATTGAAAGAATTCGCTACTCCGGATCTCTTCAAAGGATTGGATGCAGTATGCAGAGGAAAAGCCTCAGCCTCAAATCTCACAAAGATAATGTCTGGGGTGAAACCCATGGCCCTTGAATACTTCAAGACACTTACGGCCTTCCTGGACGGCAACTACGGCTCGAAGGACGTACTGAACAGGAACACCACCTACCAGAGGCTGTCACCAGAAAGCGCATGGAAAAAGTTCCAGGACAGGACAAAGAGGATTGTCCAGCTTTGCACAGGAACAGCTCCTGTAAGCGATTCTCTTGCTATCTATGCGAGACAAGGTATTCTCACTACACCTTATAACATAATGGGACTTATGGCCTACTCCCTCGCCTGGACAGTCCAGGATGTCCTGGGAAAGAAGGCCACGGCCACAGACACAAGGAACGTCATAAAGCTCTGGGGCATAGACAGAAAGCTCCGGGATATTCTCTGTGAATACGGCTTACCTTCAAAGGAACTCTATATGTTCTTCTGGACACTTCTTGAGACAGCACCTTTCTGTGATACACCGATTTCAGAGCCTTCATGGCCGACCGCTGCCTATAAAGCTGCATCATCCCTTATCAACAACAGGCACGCAGGCTCTATTCTGGGAATAAATCAGTACAACAACATACTCTGGATAAACAAGGAAAAGGCAGAGTGGGCAATATGGACAGCAGTACTTCAGTATATGATGTTCTCTGCCAACAAGACAAACGTCAATCTGCTTGGAAATATAAGGGACACTCTTTTGTCCGCCCTGACCTCCTCCGGCTACAGAACTGACGAGCTACTGAGAATACTGAAGCCTGAAGTTGAGTACGTGGAGCCTAAAAAGCGGCCTGTCAGGACACCGCGAAAAGCCACGTCTAGCAAGGCAGCGACAAGTAAGAAAGCCACTTCAACAAAGAAGTCGACGAAAGCCAGGACAGGAAAAGCAGTAGAGGAAGCCAAGTCGAAAAAGCAGTGAAAGAGCCCAAGGGTACAAACTCAGGAAGAAGCTCCCCAGCTGAGAAATAAAATCTCCGCCAACCGCCTAAAAAAGGTGGCAAACCTGGTAAGGGGGGCGAAAAAAACTGCGAGTAATGCCAAGAAACCCGCAGCAAACCTGGTAAGCGGGGCAAAAAACTGCGAGTGATGCCAAGAAACCCGCAGCAAACCCAGTAAGCGGGGCGAAAAAAAACGCGAGTGATGCCAAGAAACCCGCAGCAAACCTGGTAAGCGGGGCGAAAAAAACTGCGACAGGGATGAAGCCAACCGGAAAAAAATTAAAAGGATTTCCAGGGGGAAAGCCTTCCCCAGAGAGCATCCCAGCCAGTTGCCAACGAGGAGTTTCACTCCGCTACGCAGTGCCCCTACCTGTGAGAAGGGGTAGGCGGACAAGACCGGAACGCGCCGGCTTG
>JAILBN010000082.1 GCA_024680915.1 Treponemataceae bacterium
AACACCAGCGACAAAATATTCCTCTTAAGCGAACAGGAAGCGACAAGAAGCAGCTATGGCTTTGGTACATACCGTAGTTATGGAGCAGGGAACGAAAGAATAAGAGTAACGACAGATTACGCCAAGGCAAATTATGCTTACCAAAATACTACAAGTGGTTATGGTGGTTATTGGTGGCTCCGCTCTCCGCGCTATTATAGTAGTTACGACGCGCGCAGCGTCGACGATTATGGTTATGCCGGCTCCGACTACGACTACGTCTATGATAGTTTTTATGGCTTATGTCCAGCTTTGTCAATTTCATTTTAATGAAATTGACTACAATCCTTGCAAAGCAATAATCTAGTTACAAATGCAGAAAAGGCACTTTGTGCCCTGCATTTGTAACGTATGGCACAGTGATATGGCAACTAAGAAAAGTGACTTGTATGTAATAACAAAAGTAAAAGAACTTACTAAATATGTAATTACGGTTACAGAAAAGTCACCTAAGAAATATAGGTTCACCTTGGTTACCAGGCTGCAGAATTATTGTCTGGACTCGCTGGAGCAAATAGTCATGGCAAACCTGCTGCCGGTAAGTGACCCAAGACGTTTGGAATATCAAAAGGAAGCTGGCCGCGGCTTAGAAACACTGGGCTATTTTGCCATGTTATGTATGGAATGTGAGTGTATTTTGCCAAAACAGTATGAATTCATTTCAAAACTGCAGGCAGAAAGCCTTATGTTTTTAGGCAAATGGATTTCCAGTGATAAAAAAAGAAATAGAGCATCATCAGGTGACATACCGCAAAAAGATGCTTTTGTAGGTTCCCCTCTACCGGAAAATTAGGGGGGCAGTAGAAAATTTATAACAGCATGGTGGTTATTGGTGGCTCCGCTCTCCTAACTATAATAATAGTAACAACGCGCGCAACGTCAACAATAATGGTAATGCCGACAACAACAACGTCAATAATAGTAATAATGGCGTATGTCCAGATTTGTCCCGGTTTGTTGTGACGGTTTATACAATAAGCTTTTACAGCATGTAAGATTATCTTACCGGGACTTTTTTTTATGAAATCACGCAGTTTTGAAAATATAATATCTTTTGAAAGTCTTTTAGCGGCTCATCAAAGGGCCAGAATCTGTAAACAACATAAGAGAGAAGTTGTAAATTTTGAAACTCATTTAAGTCGGAATTTATGGACCTTACATTTTGTGATAATCTTTTAATCCCTCTTTTTGAAAAACATCTTATAAATGCTAACTGTGCCTGCAGGGTAGGAAAGGGCACAGACTATTCGATTAAGCTTCTGCGTTCTTTTATGACAAAGCATTATAAAAAATATGGGAATAATGGCTATTTTGTAAAATTAGATATCAAAAAATTTTTCCCAAGTATAAGTCATGAAGTTTTGTATAAAAAATTAGACAGGTTTCATTTTGAAAATAAGGAAAAAGCAAAGAAAGCTTTAGAAAGAATAAAAAGAGAAGTAGAAAAGGACAAACTTAGTCTAAATCCTAAATCAGCAATCATAAAAGTTAAAAATGGACTTGAATTTTTAGGCTGGCGTTTCAGATATTCATCGAAGGGAAAAATTATTCAAACTGTAAAAAGACAATCAAAACAAAGAATATTCAAGAAATTGAGACAAAACCTGTTTCTTGTGAAAATAAATAAAAAAACTACAGAAGATTTTCAAATGTCATTAAGTAGTTATAAAGGGCATTTATTAAGAGGTAATGGCTGGCTGTTATTAAAAAAAATTTATAAATTTTCCAATTCCATTTCCTCGTGTCTTGTGCGCATGGCCAGGATGTAGTCCTGAATCAGGATGCTGCTCGAAGCCTATCGCACCACAGCCACCGGGATTTCAAGCCTCTTCCTGGAGCTCTCCCGTCCAGGCTGCTATCCACCTGCCTCCTTGTCTTTCAAAGATGGTCACGTTGTCCACGGGGAAATCCTCCACCAGCTTAAGCTCATTCATCACCTCCAGGGCTGTGCTGGAGACTCCTGCCGGAATATCCCTGTTGGCCACTGTCAGGTGGGGCTGGAAGGGGCGTTTGTCTTTCTTGGTGCAGCCGGGAGCCGCGGAAAGTACTGCGGCAAGCACCTTGTCCCTGAGACTGGTCCATCTGTCATCCTTCAGGACCTTTGCGAAAATTGTCCTGTCCCCGAAGGCGTCAAAGTTGTCTATGTGGGCATCAAAGCGGAGTTTCCGGGACTGTGGCAGCAGTTCTTTTTCTATGGCCGCCACAAGATCCGCGGTGCTGTATTCCTCGCTCAGGTGGAAGGGCGGAACAAGAGTCACGTGGATGGGAGTGCCGTATCCGGACTTGCAGCCGTAATTCTGCTTCATGTAGCGGCGGCAGTCCTCCAGTGTAAGCCTTATATAGTCCGGTGGCAGAACTCCGAGAAAGTGGGTCTGCTGGGGGAAGTTGTTTTTCTTGAAGGTTCTCATTTGGTCAGATTATAGCATATTTTGTCATGTCTGCTCAGCCTCTAGGGCAGCCCTCTTTTCTGCAGTGCGGGTGGCCCTGTCTGGGCAAGCTTCTGTCAGCCCTCCCCAAGCCTCCACAAAATATGTATAATCCTTCCATAGGTAAAGACAATGGCGACAGATATCCTTCAGATTTTAAAAGACTTGAATATCCCCTACCGGCTGCAGGAGCATAAGGCGATTTTTTCGGAGGAGGACGCCAAGGATGTGGTCATCAACTTGAGCGGCACCGATGTGAAGAACTTGTTCGTGAAGGACAAGAAGAAAAACTACGGTCTTGTGAGCATGGACCTGCATAAGAGGGCGGATCTTAAGAAAATAGCCCAGGAATTGGGCTTCGGCCGCCTGAGCTTTTGCAATCCTGAGGAGTTGATGGAGTACCTGAACATAAGTCCGGGCTCGGTGACTCCTCTATGCATAATGTTTGACAAGACAAGGGCTGTGAAAGTCCTTTTCGATGAGAATTTCCAGGGGAAGAATGTGATAATCCATCCCCTGAGGAATACGGCTTCCATCAGCATCAGCTTTGAGGATCTGAAGCGCTTCACGGAGCACTTCGGCCACGACTGGATGCTGGGGGATGTGTACAAGGACTGATTATGAGAATAACTGCACTTATTGAGAATACTCCCGGAGTGGAAGGCTGCCTGCCTTTGCACGGGCTTTCTTTTTTCATAGAGACTGAGCGTCACAAAATCCTATTCGATTTTGGTCCCAGCGATGAGACTCTGCGGAATGCGGAGAAACTGGGCATAGACCTTGGTCAGGTGGATGTGGCTGTCTTGAGCCACGGTCATTACGACCATTCCGGCGGGCTTCTGGCCTTTGCCGCCCTCAACCCGGCTGCGAAAATCTACATGCAGAGGGGAGCCGGCGGCGAGAACTATGCCTTCGACGGTCCCGACAAAGGCTACCGCTATATCGGGATAGACAAGAGGATTCTGCAGCTGCCTCAGGTACAGCTGCTGGACGGGGACTTCAGAATAGATGAGGAGCTGTCTCTTTTCACGGTGGAGACGCGACCTTATCCTCTGCCATCCACCAACCGCCGGATCCTGAAAAAAGTTTGCCAGGCTCCGACTGCTCCAGTTGCGGAAACTTCGCCCACTGGAGTCGCGGAAACTGCGTCCGGCAGCCAAGGCACTGCGTCAGTTGCGGGTCTTGCGCCTTGCTCTTCAGGCGATGCCGCCCCTTGCACCTACATACAGGACGATTTTTCCCACGAGCACTGCCTTTTTGTTTCTTGTGACGATGGCTCACAAGCTCTTATCTCCGGCTGTGCCCACAACGGCATCCTCAATATCATGGAGGAGTTTAGCCGTAAGTTCGGGCGGGATAAACTCCCTCAGCTTGTGGTCTCAGGCTTCCACCTCATGAAAAAATCCGGCTATCAGGAAAGCGATTTCACCGAGCAGCGGGACATAGCCAGAAAGCTTGCCTCCTATCCCTGCAAATTCTACACCTGCCACTGCACCGGGGAGGAGCCTTACTCTCAGATGAAGCTTGTCCTGGGGGATAAACTTGATTATATTCATACTGGAAACATCATAAAGATTTGATAATTCCCAAATTTGACATGTATAATGTCAGTACAAGTGGAGGAAAAATGAAGAAGCTTTTTGTGATTTTAACTATGCTTTTTGTGCTTTGCGGGGCTTTTGCCCAAGAGGCCGGTGACATAATCCAGTTCGATACCAAGGATATGGATGGGAACCCAGTCACCAGCGCGGTTTTTTCTGAGAATAAGCTGACTATGATCAATATCTGGGGTACCTTCTGCGGTCCATGTATCCGTGAGATGCCGGATCTGGCAAAATTGAGCGAGGCAAACAAGGATAAGGGAGTCGAAATTATAGGAATCCCCATAGACATTGTGAACGATTGGGGGAACATCCAGTCCAGGGCAAAGTCTGACGGTGACAGGATTATCAAAAGTACTGGTGCTGACTATACCCATTTGATTCCCACCAGAGATATGCTTTCCGGCTTTCTTAGGAATGTCCAGGCTGTTCCCATGACCTTTTTCGTCGATTCTGAGGGAAAAGTCGTAGGCTCCACTTATATGGGCGCTAGAAGTCAGGCTGCCTGGCAGAAGATAATAGACTCCCTTTTGGATTAAACCCTCTGGGATTTTGCCGAGGGAGTGTCCAGCTGCTTACGGGGGGCATCCCTTTTTGCCGAGGGAGTGTCCATCTGCTTCCCTTTTTGTCGGGACCTGCCCTTCCTTTATCAGGAGATTTTTGTATGAGAATGTTTTCTGGAAAAGTCCGCAAAAGCTTGGCTCTTATCCTGCTTTGTCTGGGGCTTGTCCTTGTGCTGGCAGGTATCTACCGGGGAGAGGCGGAGACAGTCTTCAACAAGGCTGTCCACATCTGCATGGAATGTATAGGAATCGGCTGATATGGAAAAAAAATCTCCGCAAGATACGAATAAGCCTGTAGGGCCAGAAGGAGCTTCCGGGGCAGGGTCTTCGGCCAAAAAGAAGTCTCTTCAGTCAGGTCTGAGTCACTCCAAGATAAGGCTGATAATCCAAGCCTGCTTTGCGGCTTTGTCCAACGGTTACATAAAGGGCTTTTCCTCCGGTAAGATTTTTTCCGGCGTTACCAAATATGTTTGCGTTCCCGGAATGAACTGCTATTCCTGCCCCGGAGCCTTGGGAGCCTGCCCCATCGGAGCCTTGCAGGCAACTCTCAACAGCTGGGACTATAAAGTCTCTATGTACGTGGTGGGAATCCTTGTGCTTTTCGGCACCTTTCTGGGGCGTTTCGTCTGCGGCTTTCTCTGTCCCTTCGGCTTGCTTCAGGATCTGCTTTTCAAGATTCCCTTCGTAAAAAAAATCCGCCGTCTGCCCGGAGAGAAGGGCCTGCGCTGGCTCCGTTTCCTTTTCCTCGGGCTTTTTGTCATAATCCTTCCCATGTTCGTGGAGGACTTCATGGGTATGAGTGAGCCCTGGTTCTGTAAATGGATCTGCCCTGTGGGAACTCTGGAGGGAGGGCTGCCTCTGGTGCTTTTTAACTCGGCCATGCGGGGCGCCGCGGGCTTTCTTTTCAGGTGGAAGCTGGTCATCCTTATTGTGATGCTGCTATCCTCCATCATTATTTACCGGCCCTTCTGCCGCTACATCTGCCCTCTGGGTGCCGTCTACGGAATCTTCAACAAAATCTCCTTTTACCGCATCAAGGTGGATGCTGCCAAATGCACTAAGTGCGGAGCCTGCCAAAAGGCCTGCAAGCTTGATATAAAGGTCTTCGAGAATCCCGACAGTATGGATTGCATACGCTGCGGGGACTGCAAGGCAGCCTGTCCTCATCAGGCCTTGCGCTAGACCGGGCTTTTTGTGCCGGCAGAGGCTGTCCTTCCGCTAGGCTGGCTTTGTTCTAGCTTTTCATTGTGTTAGTCCTTTTCTTACCTCAGCTTCAGCCGTAAGCTGATCAGCTTTTCTTTGTGCTCTGCCGGTATGCGGTAGCTTTCCACCGATTTTTGTATGGTTTTGTTATGGGTCCAGGGAGCAAGCTGCTGCTGCTCCATAAAGGGGAGGGGCGCCTCGTACTGCTTTGCCAGGGCTGTGGCGAAATACCAGGCTGTCATCATGTTGATGTAGTACTGGTCCGATCTTATGGCGGCCACCATCTCCAGGTACTCCACCGAAAAATCCTTATCAAGAAAATGCTGCAGCAGCATACCTATGGCGAAACGGACGGTGTAGGTATGTTTTGAGGAAAGCCACTTTTTTATAAGGGGCAGGAGGGCTTCGTGATTGGTCTTGAAGGCAAGAGGAATGAGCTGGTCGCAGGTCGCCCAGTTGTCCACGTAGGGCAGAAAGGCCTCAACCCTGCGGGAAGCTTTCTCAAAATCCTTCTCCAGGCTGATGATAAAGGCATGGAGCTGCTTTTCTTCGAAATACTGGTGGGGCAGCTGGGAAAGAAAAGTCTCCAGCTCTTTCTGGGCAGGTTCGTTCTGCTCTGCTTCTCTGACAAGCTTTTTGGCCAGGGCGCGCAGAAGGGGAGTGCGGACCCCTATAAGCTTGGCCTTTTCCTGGTTCTGGTTTGGGCGGGGCTTTTGTCCGGCGCCTGAGACTGTGTGTTTGCGGCTTTCGGCCGGAGATTTGCCCGACTCGCTTGTCCGTCCTCGGCTGCTTAGAGAACTTTCCCGTTTTTGGCTAGATTGCGCCTTTTTCAGAGTGGCCGGAGCTTTGAGATTGTCACTTTCGTCCTGGGCCTCTTTCTCCACGGGGATGAGATTGCTCTGGAAGTCTCGGTATTTTATATCCTGTAGGGAAAAAAGGTAGTCTGTAATTTCCTGTCCTGTCATAAATTCAGTATACAGATTATGAGCGGGATTTCTCAATATGGTCGCGAGCCCGACAGAACATGCGAGAGCGCCTGATATGCGAGCCCGACAGAACATGCGAGTGCGCCTGACATGCGAGCCCGACAGAACATGCAAGCGCGGTTTCAAAGCGAGCCCGACTTAAAAGGCAAAAAGCGGTTCCTCTTGCTCTTGTCCAGTCCACCTCCAATGCGATAAAATAGGCTCGAGGAAAAAAAATGACAATTATTCAGGGAATACTTCTTGGAATCCTGCAGGGAGTCGCAGAATTCCTTCCTATATCTTCTTCCGGGCATCTGACTTTGGCCCAGCATCTTTTCGGTTTGGATCAAGTTCCTCTTCTTTTTGATGTTTTCCTTCATATCGCGACTTTGGCCGCAGTCCTTCTGTACTTCAGGAAAAAGGTCTGGAAGCTGCTTAAAATTTTCGGACGCTGGATTGCCCACCACCCCGAGCCTGAGAACACTGAGCTTGAGGATGATTACCTTATGGGTACGGATAAAGCTGGTCGTAAAACTATTATCGCGATCATCGTCACGACTGCAATAACGGGGGTAATCGGAATCGTTACGAGCAAACTGATTCCGGAGCTTCCTGTAGAAATTATTTGCATCGGATTTATCATCACGGCTCTTTTGCTGATTCTTTCTTCCCTTCTTTCAAGAAAACAGATCAAAGAGGCTGCCCAGAGGGGAGTGCAGGACGAAGCTCCTAAGGGGATTTCTCTTCTTCAGTCTATTGTCATCGGTCTGATGCAGGGCTTGGGGACCTTGCCTGGAATAAGCCGGAGTGGCTCTACTATCGCGGGTGCTCTTTTTTCTAAAGTCGACCGTAAGGCCGCAGGTGATTATTCATTTATAGTTTCTATCCCCGCTATTCTTGGGGCTTTCATTTTAGAGCTTAAGGATTTAGGCGATGTTTCCGAGACTGTGGGTGCCCTTCCTCTTGTCGCAGGATGTCTGGCGGCCTTCGCTGTAGGCTATATATCCCTGGTCCTTCTGATGAAGCTTATCCGCCGCGGAAAGCTCCAGTGGTTCGCCTGCTATCTTATCCCTATCGCGATTCTTGGCTTGATTTTCCTCCGCTGAGATCTGACATAGTCTAGTTAAGCTTTTCATAAAATAATCTTTATTCTCCTGGGAAATTTGAAAACGGCAGAATTTTTGTATTAAGCAGTAGTTTTTTCGTAAAATTGAAAATTGTTTTCAAATTCAGTTGACTTTTTATTCTCTTTTTTGTAATTTGATAACCGTTGTCAAATTCACCCGGGCTGCTTCGCCGGGGCATCCGGAGGGAACCTGAGTTGCTTCGCCGGGGCATCCGGACGGGAACCTGGGCAAATTCGCCAGGCTGCTTGCAGTGTCCTGAGCTGCTCCGCCGGGACATCCGGACGAGTTCACCAGGGAGCTGCTTGCGGAGTCACCGGAGTGCGGGTCCTGCAAAATTCGCTGGACGAGTTCACCAGGGAGCTGGTCTTGTTCCAGGCAAATTCACCAGCATGAAAAAGGAGGAAAAGCTGTGCGCTTCAAAAAAAATACTTTGTTCAGTTCTGAAAGAGCCCTTGTGGCTCTCTGCGCCATGGCCATTCTCCTGTCCTTTGCCGCTGCCGTCAATTTTGAGGCTGTCCATGCCGGGCACGAGGAGCATTGTCATGTGGATGATTGTCCCCTCTGCCTTTTGCTCAGGATAATCCACTGCACCTTCAGGACAATTTTCTTTTTGCCCTCCTTTCCTGGAGCTTTTTCGGCAGGCCTCTGTCTTTCTCTTGTCACGTTTTTTTCTTTTAGTTTTGTAACTCCTACTCTTGTTTCACAAAAAATAAAACTCGTGATTTAAAAAAATCCTTACGGGCTTTTCAAGCCCCTTCGGCTTGCTCTCAAACCTTTGTCGCATATCAGGCAGAGATGCTCAGCCCTGGATGTGCGATGCTGGAACGGAATGTCGCGGACAGGCAATGCTGCCTTTTATTACGGCAATTCGCGGTTCTGATCCGGGCATATCTTCGAATTTTGCAGAGCTTGCCGAATCTCCCAAAAGAAACTTTATGAAAAGGATTAAATCACGATGAAAAAAATAAATAAAAAGCCGATTGTTCTGATTACAGGCTACCTGGGTTCTGGAAAAACTACGCTGCTCAACAACCTGCTTCGCCAGGAAACACGCCGCGTAGCCTTGATTGTAAATGATATGGGAAGCATAAACGTAGATGCTTCTATTCTGAAAAAAGAAGGAGCCAATGTGGCTGAGTGCCCTATGTTCGAGCTCCAGAACGGATGTATCTGCTGTACCTTGCGGGATGAATTCATCCAGCAGATTGAGAAAATCTCTGAGATTGACAGTGTTGAGGTTGTCTTTGTGGAGGCTTCCGGCATAAGCGATCCTGGAGCCGTTTCAGCCAGCTTCCTGGCCTACGAGCAGGATAATCCCGATACCAATGTTTATCTCACATCAGTAGTAACTGTGGTTGATGCGGACAGAATCTACCGGGAATTCCTGGAGGATTTGAAAAAACAAAAGGATGAAAAAGAAAAGGTTGACCAGAATAATCTGACGGAGGAGGAGATCTCAACTCTGATCGTTGACCAGATTGAGTTCTGCAACTTCATCGTACTGAATAAATGTGATCTTTTGACAGAGGATCAGCTGAAGGAGGTTGAGACTATTGTCCGGGAATTCCAGACAAGGGCCCCGATTTACCGCAGCGTGAACGGATCTGTTGAGCTTTCTAAGATTGTGACGAAAGAGCCCTTCGACTTTGCCCAGATAGACTCCTCCTCTGCAATACAGAAGGCTGTGAACAGTCTTAACGAGAAGAGGACTGGATGCACTGATGAATACGGTATTTCTTCCTTTGTATATGAGGAGAAAAGACCCTTCAACCGTGAGAAGTTCGCGGATTTCGTGAATAACAGATACCCCCGGGAGCTTATCCGGGCAAAGGGCTATATATGGTTTTCCGATGCGGATGCAGATATCCAGCTTTTCGAGCAGGCAGGCCGGAACTCCTCTGTAATGGAGGTTTCATACTGGATAGACGCTCTTGTGGAGGAACAGAAGCAGGCTTATCTTGAGGAGAATCCTGAGGTCAAGGATAACTGGGATGAGGAATTCGGAGACAGAGAGAATCAGATTGTGTTTATCGGAAAGGGCTATAATCAGGCGGAGATAAAAGCCGCTCTTGAAAGCTGCCTTGATGAGAAAGCAATAGCATAAAAAAAGTTTTTTACCCGGAGTCGTCTGCCATGGCTCCGGGATTTTTATATTGTGTCAGATGGTCTTTTCTGCTAGTATTTCCTATGGAAATAAAACTCATCCTTTGTGATCTGGATGGAACGCTCCTGCGCTCCGACAAAACCATCTCTGCCAGGTCAATCTCTGTTCTGAATGAATGCCGCGCAAAAGGAATCCTTGTGGGCTTCTCCACTTCCCGCGGAAAATCCAATATAAAAGCTTATGAAAAGCAGATAATCCCTGATATTTTGATATGCAACGGCGGTGGAAGCATCCTTTATAAGGGGCAGCAGATTTTCTCCTCTGCCTTCAGCCTGGAAGAGACCCGGGCTATGCTGGCTAAAGCCTACGAGGTTTGTGGCGACAATGCCGAGATTACCTTGGATCTGCTGGACAAAATCTACTGGAACCGTAGGCATGATAAAAGCACGGATTACGATTTCGGCGCCCTATACGATGATTTCCGGGATTTCAAGGAAAGGGCTTTTAAAATCTGTGTGCAGACGGAGGATGTAGAAAAAGCCCGCCTTATAGGTGAAAGCGTTCCCGGCTGTGATATGCTGCCCTTCAGTGACATCCCCTGGTACAAATACTCTCCCTCAGATTCAACAAAAGAGAAGGCCATAGAGTTCTTGTGCGGTCATATAGGCATCTCCACCGGGCAGATAGTGGCCTTCGGTGATGACCACAACGATATCGGTATGCTCAAAATGTGCGGAAAAGGGGTGGCCATGAAGAACGCCATCCCTGAGGTTAAGGCCGCCGCAGCTTTCGAGACCCTATCCAATGACGAGGATGGTGTGGCAGCCTTCCTTGAACGGGAGCTGCTGGGGCTCTGAGTCCTCCGGCTGGAGTGCAGCCCGCTGTGTGAGCTCCTCTGGGTCGCCTGCCAGTGTGTGTTCGCTGCTGGGGCACAGTCCGCTGTGTGAGCTCCTCTGGGGCTCTGACACACCTCGCTGATAGTGCGGCCTTTCGTCGCACCTCTGGGTCGCCTGCCAGTGTGTGTTCGCTGTGTGAGCTCCTCTGGGTCGCTGCCTGCCCCGGACAAGAGCGCAGCCTTTCAACTTTTCAGACCCTGACCTCTATGAATTCGCCTGCCTCAATGGAATCCGGCTTTATATCGCACTCCACCGCCATAACCTCTACCCCTGCCCTTTCTGCCTCACGGAGGGCATCCGCAAAGGCTGGCTGTGTCTCCCTGTTCGGGGCGAAATACTTGCAGCCCCTCATCTGGACTATAATCAGAACCATGGCTTCATATTCACCCTGCTTTTGAAAGCTTGTAAGCTCCTGCATGTGCTTAAGACCGCGCAGGGTGGGGGCATCCGGGAAAAGTGCCGCCCCGTCTTTTTCCAGTGTGCAACCCTTTACTTCTATGAGCTTTTTATGGTGGCGACCTGTCTCGTCGTCATATTCAAGGTAAAAATCAAAGCGGGAGTCGCCCAGGCTATATTCCGGCTTGAGCAGGGTGATTTTGGGAAAAAGTTCAGGGTGAGAGCGGATCCACTCCTGGGCCACCTTGTTGGGGGCCTGGCTGTCCATGTTGACCAGGAGGGAGTTCTGGCCACCTCTTTCGTGGGCGCAACAAACGCCAGCTGCTGCGCTATCGCCGATAGTACCACGGCCGTCGCAGGCTGGTCCACAAACGCCAGCTGCTTTGCTGTCGCCGATTGTGCCACGGCCACCGCTGTTGCCACTGCCTGAGAAAGCGCCGCTGACGCCACAAACGTCTATGTCGCCACCTCTTTCGTGGGCGCAACAAACGCCAGCTGCTGCGCTATCGCCGATAGTACCACGGCCGTCGCGGGCTACGCCACAAACGCCTGCTGCTTTGCTGTCGCCGATAGTGCCACGGCCGGCACAGACTGCGCCGCGGACGCCAGCTGCTGCGCTATCGCCGATAGTACCACGGCCGTCGCAGGGTATTTCACTGTCGCCTACGCCGGCACCGCTGCCTGGGCCGGCTTTTTGCGGAACCTTCTCCACCGCCACCAGATCGTATTTTGTGCGCCTGGCGGGGTTCCCGCTTTCTTCCAGATAGACGACGGTATCCGGCAGGAGCAGTTCCTTGCAGCGGCCTGTGTTTTTCACGTGGACTGTCTCCGGCTTGCCGTCAA
>JAILBN010000008.1 GCA_024680915.1 Treponemataceae bacterium
ACCGCACGGGGGACACTTTCACAGAGAGACTTGAGAATTATGTGACCGATGCCAAGCGGAATATGCAGTACAGGAGGCAGTTCATGGAATGGGAGCGACAGAGGGTCTATGATTTTGACGCTGGCAAGCAGGAAGGCATAAGAGAAGGTGTCTTGCAAGGAACCCGAGCAAAAGCTGAGGAAGATGCCATAAATTTTTTGAGGAAGGACATAAATCCTGAGACAATAGCTGAATGTGTCGGTTTGCCTCTTGAGAAGGTCCTTGAGCTTAAAGAGCAGATAATGGCCGAGGCTTAAATAAGCCACAAGGGCAGGACTTTATGAAATTTCTCAACAATGCAAAACTTTTCTAATACTCTTCCAATAGTCCCAGTTCTTCCCAGCGGGCATATTTTTCTTCTAATTTTGGAGTCAGCTCCGCATACTCACGTCCATAATCGGCAAGCTTTGAATGGTCTGATTCTCCCCCTGAAAGCAAGGCTTCCAGTTCCGATTTTCTGTCTTCCAGTGAGAAAATCTCCTCTTCTATGGTCTCATACTCTTTTTGCTCTTTGAAGGTTCTCCTCCGGGGCTTGTCGGCAGCTTTCGCTCCAGTAGTGGTCAAGGTTTCAGCTTTACTGTTTTGACCTGATTCAGCTGTGGCTGGCGAAGTTCTACCCGCAGCTAAGCTTCCTTCACCTGACGACCGTGCATCCTTGCTTCTTTGAGCCGCCCCTGCCCGGTGTTCTTCTGCTTCTTTTTCTTTCAGGTAGTCCAAGTACTCCGTGCACTTTCCTACGTAGCCGGATACAGAGCCGTCATCTTCCAGAATAAAAAGTGTGTCCGCGATTTTGTCCATAAAACAGCGGTCGTGAGATACAACAAGGATACAGCCAGGGAAATTCTCCAAAAAGCTTTCCAGGATGGACATGGTGAAAATATCGAAGTCGTTGGTTGGTTCATCCAGAACAAGAAAGTTGGGGTTGGAAAGGAGCAAGCGTATAAGATACACGCGTTTCCGTTCGCCACCGGAAAGGGAGACCAGAGGGGAATAGAGGATTTTTCCCTCAAAGCCGAATTGCTCCAAAAGCTGTGATGCGCTTAAGGTTTTTCCATTGTTCAGGGTCACATATTCGGCTGCCTCTTTCAGATACTCCAGTACAGAAAGATTCGTATCCTTAAAGACAGGATTCTGCATGTAATAACCGAAAACGGTGTTTATGCCCTTGTCTATTTCACCGCTGTCCGGGGCCAGGTTTCCTGTGATTATATTCAGCAGGGTGGATTTTCCGCTACCATTGTTGCCAAAAATACCTATCCGCTCGTTTTTTTTGAAGGTGTAGGAAAAATCTGTAAGGACAGGAACCCCGGCAGAGGAACTGCCGGTAGCAGCAGATGTGGCATCCACTGAAGAAGCAACGCTGGAACTGGATGAAATCGGGCTGAACTTATCAGTCACACCTGCTTTTATATAGTTCTTGCTTATATTTTTCAGCTCCAGTATTTTTCCGCCCAGCCTTCGTCCTGTCACTTCAAAGGAAAAGCCCTTGTCAGTTTTAAGCTTTTCACGGTTTATAAGGCGGTGTATGTTGTCTACCCTGGCCCGGGCCTTAGTTCCGCGGGCGCAGGGACCCCTCATGAGCCAATCCCGCTCGACACGGAGCACTGATTCAATGCGCCTTTCTGTATTCTCGGCAATCTCCTGCTCGGTCGCCTTTTTATCAAGATATTGGGAGAAATTTCCCTGGTAGTGGTTGAATTTACCATGCTCCAGCTCGTATATGTCACTGCAAACCGCATCAAGGAAGTAGCGGTCATGGGTTACCATGAGCACGGAACGTTTTGTGTTCCGTAGATAATCCTCCAGCCATGTGATCGTCATAATATCAAGATGGTTGGTGGGCTCATCCAGAAGGAGGACCTTGGTATCCTCCACAAGAACTTGAGCCAGGGCGACTTTTTTTATCATTCCTCCGGAGAGGGTCTTCATCTTATTGTCCAGGAAGTGACCGGATATTCCCAGTGTGGTCAGGATTGATTTTACCTCTGCTTCGTAGGTCCATAAATCCTTGTCGGCCATAAGCTGAGAGACAGTCTCAAAGTCGTTTTTCAGCTTGGTGCTTGAGTCTCCTTCGGCTATAGCGTCACAAAGACGCTCGTATTCGTGGATTATAGCAAGCTTGGGGCTTGTGGCAGTGACTGTGACTCCTGAATGGCCTTTTCCGCCAGAAGAGCTGTTTTTTCCGGTTTTCGTACTACCGACGGAGCCTTTTCCGGTATCAGCATCGCTTTTACCTGTAATCCTTCCATTTTCATCAGTTTTCCGGGAAAAAATATGCTCCCGTATTGTATCTTCCGGGTTGAACTCCGGGTTCTGAGGCAAAAAAGAAACCCCGGCATCCTTGTTGAAAATAGCCTGGCCTTCGTCGGGTACTATCACCCCCGCTATGCAGTTCAGAAGTGTGGATTTTCCTGTTCCGTTACGTCCTATGAGAGCCGCCTTGTCGCCTTCGTCAAGACCGAAAGTTACGCCTGTGAAAAGAGGGGCTTCCCTGCCGATTTTGGAAAGCTCCTTGACCGATAAAAGATTCATGCCACGAGTATATACGAAAGTTCCCCGTATGGGGAGTGGTTATGAAAAGCATATATGCTTTTCTCTTCTCCGCAGAATTGAAATGTGATAAACTGTTGCCGGAGTTTTTATGGCCGGTACTTTGAAAAAACTTTTATTGTCCGATATTCCTGAGATGAAGATTCATGGACGGACTGCTTGTGATAAAGAGGGCAATCCTGAGCTTAATCCTCTTGCTCTGTTTTGGGCAGGCAGCGGTGTTGAGCTTAATGTGGCTGCCTCAGAGCTGTGGATGAGCCTGGAGTCTGACTGCAGCCTTTTTGAGCCTTGGATTCTTATCCTGATAAATAACTCTGTAATATCGCGTATGATGCTTCCGCCCGGAGAACACAGGATATGTGTTTTCCGCAATTTTGACCCGGCGGAAGTTCATAATGTACGAATCATAAAAGATACTCAGGCTATGAGCGAGGATCAGGCCCATTCTTTGGTGGTTAAGGGAATAGAAGTTTCCGAGGACTGCCGTTTTTTGCCCCTTCCGGAGAAAAAGCTTAGAATAGAGTTCATAGGTGACAGTATAACTAGCGGGGAAGGGCTTGCTGGTGCGAAAAAGGAGATGAAGTGGATTTCACCCTGGATGTCTATGCAGGGGAATTATGCTTTCCTGATTGCGGATAAGCTTAAGGCTGATATCCGTATTCTTTCCCAGGGTGGATGGGGCGTTCACTGGAGCTGGCTGGGCAATACAGATTGCGCTATGCCGGGATACTACGAGCAGGTTTGTGGGCTTGCCGGAGGAGAAAAGAATGTCCGCCTGGGAGCCATCCAAAAAAACAGGTTCGATTTATGGCCGCCTGATTGTGTGGTGGTGTCTTTAGGAACTAATGATGCATCGGGTTGTTTGAAGCTTGCCGAGGATGCTGGCATGAGAGGAACTTATAGGGAAGAGGATTTACGTGCTATAAGCGATTCTGTGAAAGAGTTCCTGCTTATCATCCGCAAAAACAACAAGAATGCTTTTATTCTATGGGTTTATGGGATGATTGGAAAAGAAATTCAGCCTGCGATAGAAGACGGGATAGCGGATTATATGATGATGTCAGGAGATAAACGTGTGGCATTGAAAATCCTGCCTGCCATGTCAGCAAATGAAGCTGGTTCCAGAAATCATCCGGGACCCTTGGTTCATAAAAAGGCAGCTGATATTATCGCTGATGAACTGAAATATCTTTTGAGGTTGTGATGAAAAGGCTTTTTGAGGATACAAGGCTTCTTGATAAGGCCGCACGGGAGAAGCTGGAGCTTTCTGATGATGTCATGATGGAGAATGCGGCGGCCGCTCTGCAGTCCCATGTTAAGGGTGGCAATGTTCTTATAGTTTGTGGCTCAGGAGACAACGGTGGTGATGGTTATGCCTTGGCCCGCCGTTTAGGGGACTGTGTTGTCTGGAGCGTATTGCCTGCCAAGTCGCCATCTTGCCTGCGGCAGAAGGCCCGTGCGGAAAAAGCTGGTGTCCCTGTTTTTGAAGGCGATGTCTCGGCCCTCAAGGGGGAGTTTTTGAGAGAATCCTCAGTGGGCGGAGTGTCTGCAGCTGCTGATGCAACTGTTGGAGACTTGGACCAGCAGCCTTGGAATAAAGCGGGCTTCTCCACTATCGTGGATTGTATTTTCGGCAGTGGTTTTCACGGTGAGCCTTCAGAACCCATAGCCCGGGCCATTAGGTTTTTAAACGAGCTTGATGCCTTCAAGCTTGCCTGCGATGTTCCCTCCTGTCTTTCTTGTGCTGGTGCTGATTCCCGTGATGATATCTTCTGGGCAGATGAGACCGTGACTATGGGGGCCTTGAAAAAAGTCCTGTATGCGGAGTACTCAAAGGATTATGTGGGCTCCGTCTTTTGTGCCGACTTGGGTGTGACCTCTTCTCTTTTTGAGGGTTTGGCTGATTCTAGCTGTGAAGCAGATTCTGGGGAATCAAAAGTTGCAGTCTCTCTTGTCAGCCAGGCTGCCCCTTCCTTCATGCTTCTTGAGGAGAGTGATTTTTCCGCCCCTAGGAGGGAAAAAGCCTGTGTTCATAAGGGCACTTATGGACATGGCGCTGTTCTTACAGGAGAAAAAGAGGGCGCCGGTATAATAGCTGGTAAAGCTTGTTTTGCTTACGGGGCGGGACTTGTGACTCTTGTAAGGGAAGCTGGGGAAGAGCAGACAAAGGGAGCGACAAGCTTTGCTTCCTGCCCGCCGGAGCTTATGTCCAGTACCCGGCTCCCTGGGAACGCTACTGCAGCGGCTTTGGGAATGGGGCTTGGCAGAGGGGCTGAAGCGGAGAGAAATGCTGAGGCCCGGCTTTCACAGCTTGCGGAAAGTAGTATTTCTTGTATCCTTGATGCGGATATTTTCTATTTACGGTCTTTGCCGGAATTCTTAGAGAAAAGCTGTGGAAAAAGAGAGCTGGTTCTTACTCCCCATCCAAAAGAATTCCTGTCGCTTTTAAGAATCTGCGGTCTTTTTGCTGAGGACGTGCTCCAGGAAACGCAAATTAAGAGCCCTGTCAGCTACGTTATAAAAAAACGGGAAAAGCTTTCTGCAGAATTTTGTGCAAAATATCCTGGACTGGTGCTTCTTGTGAAGGGAGCTTCTCCCCTTATCTCAGTTTGTAAATATGGAAAAATAAGGCACTTTGTGAATCCTCTGGGAAAAAACTGCCTTGCAAAGGGCGGTTCTGGGGATGTTCTTTCTGGTCTTGTATGCGCCTTGTTGGCTCAGGGCTATCCTGCTCTTGATGCGGCACTTCAGGCTTCTCTTGCTCACAGCCTTGCCTCACGACGTATTACGACAGATTACGGAATGACACCGCAGATGCTGATAGAGGCAGTGCGCTATTTATAAGAACTCGTGACAGTGCCTTTCTGCGGCAAAGCTGGTTTTCTTCAAATCTCTATATACAAAAAAAGCCGCTGGAAGGCTGAAGTGCACCACGATTATTGGACACTTTTGTTCCCTGCGGCTTTTTTTATGCCCTCCGCTCAAGCAGAAGGCTATGAAAAAGTTGTTCCGTAATTACGGCTGCTTTCCAATGTAGGCGAGGATACCACCGTCTACATAAAGAACGTGTCCGTTCACGAAGTTTGATGCGTCTGATGCAAGGAAAACTGCTGGGCCCATAAGGTCCTCTGTTGTTCCCCAGCGCTCTGCCGGTGTCTTTGCGACGATGAATGCATCGAAAGGATGACGTGAGCCGTCTGCCTGGCGCTCACGGAGAGGAGCTGTCTGCGGTGTCTCGATGTATCCAGGTCCGATACCGTTACATTGGATGTTCGCATGACCGTACTCAGAGCAGATATTGCGTGTAAGCATTTTAAGACCACCCTTAGCGGCTGCGTATGCAGATACTGTCTCACGTCCCAGCTCACTCATCATTGAGCAGATATTGATGATTTTTCCATGACCCTTCTTGATCATTGAAGGAATAACTGCCTTAGATACGATAAAAGGAGCGTTAAGGTCTACATCGATAACTTTCCTGAAGTCAGCGGCTGTCATCTCGCACATAGGAATGCGCTTGATGATTCCTGCGTTGTTTACAAGAATGTCGATAACTCCCACTTCTTTCTCAATCGTAGCAATGAGTTTTACGACTGCATCCTCATCTGTCACGTCACAAACGTATCCATGAGCTGTTATGCCTTTTTCCTTATATGCGGCAAGACCTTTGTCGACCAATTCCTGATTGATGTCATTGAATACAATGGTAGCGCCATATTTAGCGAATCCTGTGGCGATGGCGAAACCTATTCCATAGGAAGCCCCTGTGATAAGTGCGACTTTTCCTTTCAGGCTGAAGCTGTTTTCATCGAACATACATACCCCCTAATTTTTCAACATTGATTCGTGCGGAGGCTTCACCAACTTTCCAAGCGGCGCATCCGCGCCATATGGACTCTGCACATGAATCAGTGCTTTCTGTTTCTTTATAGAAATAATATCATTTTTGTTTTCATGGAACAATATCGAAAAACGACAAAAAATGGTACAATTCGGACATATACTTTCTTACTTTCCTGTGAGCTTCCTGATTATGTGGCCGGCTATCATGAGTCCTGCCACAGAAGGCACGAAGGAAAGGCTGCCGGGTGTATCCCTGGTTTTTACTGCCGGCAGCTCAGTGGAATAAAGCACATCAAGCTTTTTCACTCCCCTCTTTTTCAGCTCATGGCGCATGACCCTTGCCAAGGGGCAGACCGAGGTGCTGTATATGTCGGCGATTCTGAACTTTGACGGGTCCAGTTTGTTGCCGGCTCCCATGCAGCTTATTATGGGGGTACCAGCTTTCTCGGCTTCCAGGACAAGAGAGATTTTTCCCGTAACAGAATCTATGGCGTCAGCGATATAGTCATATTCCGCGAAATTGAAGGTACCCGCAGTCGAAGGAAGGTAGTAAAGGGTGTGCAGGGTGATCTCCGCATCAGGATTTATGTCGTGTATTCTCTCTGCCACGACTTCGGTTTTGTAGCGTCCCACGGTGCTTGAAAGAGCAATCAGCTGTCTGTTTATGTTGGAAACATCTACCTTATCGGAATCTATTATATCCAGATGGCCTATTCCGGCTCTTGCCAGGGCTTCTATAAGGAAGCTTCCCACACCACCTGCACCGAATACGGCTACCCGGGCTTTTCTCAGCTTTTCGACACCTTCTTGCCCTAGTATTATTTTCGTCCGGCAGAATCTTGCCTCTGAACTGGTCTTTTCGCTCATAGGGCTATTCTAGCAAAAGGGAGGAGAATCCGCTATACTGTGCGGGCTTATGGCCGATAAATGCTACAGATGCTTCCGCCCTATGGAAACTTGCTATTGCAAGTATATCAAGGAAGTGGAGACAGGGATAAAATTCGTATTTCTCATTCATCCTAAGGAGGCTTACAAACAGCGGACAGGAACTGGCCGCCTGGCTCATCTGTCTCTGCCTGACTCAGAGCTTATTATAGGTATCGATTTTACTCAGAACAAGCGGATTCAGGAGCTTTTGAGCGACGACCGTTATTTCCCTGTGGTCATGTATCCCGGTGAGGATGCCTGGACGGCAGGCGGAGTAAGGCAGGAAGAGCCACGCACCTTGAAGGAGGCCCTGGCCGGCAGGCAGCTTCTTGTTTTTCTTGTGGACGCTACCTGGCCTTGCGCCAAGAAGATGCTCAAGCTCAGTCCGAACATAATGTCACTGCAGAAAATATCCTTCAATGCAGGGTATAAATCGGAGTATACATTCAAAAAAGAACCTAGGGATGATTATCTTTCTACCATAGAAACCTGCTACTATCTTATTAAAGAGCTTCAGGCTGCGGGTGTGTGTCCCTTCGGTATGCGGGAGAATGAAGCGGAGCCTCTTATGGAGGTTTTCCGGCGTATGGTGCGTTTCCAGATTGACAGCCAGAAAGAAAGGGAGGCTGCGGGGCTGCCTGACAGATACCAGGCGGCGGGCAGCATCAGGGCAAGGAAGAAGGCCTTGCGTGAGGCTAGGATGAGAGAGCAGGCTGAGGAAGAAAACGGAATTGTCCGGGGCTCCGGCTTGTGAATGGGATATGGCGGGTAGGAGATTCTAAAACGATGTTCTGCCACGGAAGCTTCGGGCAAGGGTGAGTCTGTCTGCGTATTCCAGATCACCACCCACAGGCAGACCTGATGCAAGGCGGGTGACCGTTACGCCTGTGGGGGCAAGGGCTTTCTGTAAGTAGAGGGCGGTTGTATCTCCTTCAATAGTGGGGTTCGTTGCTATAATGACTTCTGAAACTTTTTCTTCCCGGACCCGCTCTATGAGCTTACCTATAGAAAGCTTGTCCGGACCTATACCTTCCAGAGGGGCTATGACTCCTCCCAGAACGTGGAAAAGTCCCCGGAACTCCCTGGAGGCCTCTATGGTCTGTACATCCTGGGGCTGCTCCACTACACAGATGACGGAACGATCCCGTAGGTTGTCGGAGCAGATGCGGCAAGGATCTGTCTCTGTATAAGCCCCACAGACCGAGCATTGTTTTATACGTTCGTGAAGGGTCAGAAGCTCTTTTGCCATCAGATGTAAAAAGGCTGGATCAGACTTAAGCAAGTGGTAAGAGATGCGCATGGCACTCTTTTTACCGATGCCGGGGAGACGGGAAAAGCTTTCTGCCAGTTCTTCTATAGCGTTCATTATAATTCCATTCCTGGTATATTCATTCCGCCCATAAGAGGGCCAGCTTTTTCTTTTATCATTTCTTTTATTCTTTCTGAGGCATCGTGGGCTGCTGCAATGATAAGATCCTGCAGCATTTTAACATCCCTCGGATCTACGGCTATGGGGTCAATCTCTACGGCTACAAATTCGAGCTGACCGTTTACAGTGACTTTCACTATACCTCCACCTGAAGAGCCTGTCGCTGTATAATCCTTTAATTCTTCTTGTACCTTTGCAAGCTGTTCTTTTATGTTCTGGGCGTTCTTCAAAAGTTCGAAAGGGTTAAAATTCATCCTGATCTCCTTCTTCTTCTTCATAGAAATATTGTGATGATTGACTGCCAAACTCTCTGATATCTGTTTCCTGCGAAGTATTCATAGAGGCATTTGTCTCAACAGAGGTGTTTATATCCACGACTGTTCCGTTAAAAAGATTACAAAGGTTTTCCACTTCTGGAGGAAGGTTCTTTTTTGACTCATTTTTCTGCTGCTCTAGTTCTGTCATGACTTTAAAGCTGGGACCTTTGAATTTTGAAGTCAACATAGCTAGTGTCCGGCTTTCAGAATCAATTTGAATCTTTAAGTATGCTGTCGGTACAGGAATAATTATTTTGTCTTCAGAAAGATACCATTCTCCTGTACTTTTTAATGAAACAGCGAGGAAAGCTTTCGAGAATTCTGTCTCACTTATAATCTTTGCTTTCAGTTCATCTAAAGGTAAATCGGGATTTGCGGCAGTATCTGTTGTTTCAGCAACCTGCTTTTCGATAGTGCCGCTTTCAGGAAAAGGGCCTTGGTTCTCTCCTGTAGGCCTTTGAGGAGCAGGGGGTGTCCATATGTCCTCTTGTCTTGCTGGATTCGGTTGTATAGGTGGAGTCTGGGCTTGTGCTGGCTTATCTTGTCTCCACGGATATGCCTCTTCTGCGTCAGAGTCTGTTGATGTGGGAGCTTCTGTGTTGAAAGAGAACTGGAATGGCAGTTTTTTCTGTGGAGCTGTTTGTGTGGCAATATTTGCAGCTGCGTTGGATGATACTTGAGGATTTATCGGCTG
The DNA here is from genome assembly GCA_024680915.1 of Treponemataceae bacterium. GTDB lineage: Bacteria > Spirochaetota > Spirochaetia > Treponematales > Treponemataceae > Treponema_I. The sequence continues at coordinate 9,800 of JAILBN010000008.1, forward strand.
TGTACCGGAAAGAAGTCCGCGTGCCTTATCTATGGCAAGCTTTACCTCTCTTGCGGAGACATAATCCTTCAGCCAGCACAATCTTGAGATCGCGAGCTCCAACTCATATCTTGGGTTCAGCGAGTAACGGTGGTCACGGAAAAGCTGGAGGAAAAGTGAGATGGCCCTTTCCAACCTTATTGAATCCCATGTTGCAAGAACTTTTGCAGAGAAGCGGTCTTTGTTTTGCCCTAACAGGGATTCCTTTGTAATTCCACTTTGTATAAGAAGAAGACTTCTTAGATAGTCGCTTATGTTTGTTATCAGCTGCTCCACCGACACACCTGCTTGGAGAAGACTGTCGATTTTCTCAAGGGCAGCTCCGCTCTTGCCGTCGCAGCATAGCTCACAAAGCTCGTTAAGTCTTTCAGCTCCCACAAGGCCCAGCTTGTCCCGGATTCCTTCGTAGGTTATATGACCATCGGAAAAAGCTGCCACTTGGTCAAACAAAGTGTATGCATCACGGAAACTACCCGTTGATTCTCTGGCTATCCAATAAAGAGCTTCGTCATCTGCTTTTAAGCCGACTTCATCCGCTGCTTTTTTCAGCAGATCTTTTATTTGATCAACAGAACCAAGACGGAAATGAAACTGCTGGCAACGGCTTTTGATGGTGGCCGGAACCTTGTGAAGCTCTGTCGTCGCAAAAATGAAAATAACGTATGGAGGCGGTTCTTCTATTGTCTTCAGAAGAGCGTTGAAGGCGCTCATCGAAAGCATATGAACCTCGTCTATTATATATATTTTATATTTGCATGAATTCGGAGGGAAAAGAACCTCATCCTTTATTTGTCTTACGTCGTTTACGCTTGTGTTCGATGCACCATCAATCTCGATTACATCCATGCTGGCGCCGCGGGCAATTTCTTTACAGGCTGTACATTCTCCGCAGGGGGCATGTTCAGGTCCCTTCTCGCAGTTAAGTACTTTTGCAAGAATTCTTGCTGTGGAGGTTTTACCGCAACCCCTGGGACCTGAGAAAAGATATGCATGAGCAATTTTCCCGTCTTTTATGGAATTGCGCAGCGTAGATGCTACGAATTCCTGTCCGACCAAATCATCGAAGGTTTTTGGTCGCCTGCGGGTGGCGGTAACTTCGTATGCCATGGTGCTTTTTTACAGTTTTGCCTTTCGGAGACGGACCTGCTCAATGTCGCTTGAGAAAAGCTCTCTTAAGTCGTTTAGTCCGAGTGCCATCAGGGCCATACGATCGATACCGATACCCCAAGCAAGAACCGGGCAATCTACACCCATCGCTTTTGTTACTTCAGGCCGGAATATACCGGATCCACCCAGCTCGAACCAGCCGAGAACAGGGTGTTTTATATGGACTTCGACGGATGGCTCCGTGAAAGGGAAATATCCTGGAACATATTTTACTTCTGTTGCACCAGCAATTTCTACGGCGAACATTTCCAAGAAACCAAGGAGAGTTTTTAGGTTTACATCATCGCCAAGGACGATACCTTCTGTCTGATAGAAGTCAGAAAGGTGAGTCGCATCAACCTTGTCGTAGCGGAAGCAGCGCGCGATTCCGAAATATTTTCCTGGAATTTTTGCTTTTGCAAGCTGATGGGCGGAAAGGACGGTTCCCTGACTGCGCAGTATAAGGCGTCGGGTCATTTCATGGTCAAAATCGTAATTCCAACCACGGCTTCCTGTGTTTCCACCGTCTTTATGCGCGGCTGCGACGTTGGAGAGGAAAGGTTCTTCTATGGATTTCGCATGAGTCGGGTTCTTGATTGAGTAGACATCGTGTATATCCCGGGCTGCATGGAACTGAGGCATGAAAAGTGCGTCACAATTCCAGAATTCGCTTTCTACGAGAGGACCATCGAACTCTTCGAAGCCGAGGGAACAAAGCTTGTCTTTTACGCTCTCAAGGAAGGACACGTAAGCGTTGGTTCTGCCGGGAATTATACGGGCAGGAGGTATGCTTATATTATATCCTCTGAAGGAAGAATTTTTCCATGAACCGTCTATAAGGATTTTTGATGTTATGGTTCCTGTCTCATTCCCAGTAACACCTGCATCCTCCAGTGCTTTCTTTATTTCTGCGGCGGCATCTGTAAGTTTGTATACGACGGTTTCTCTCTCAACGATACGGAAGGGACTGTTTGAGGCTCCCCTTTTCTTTGCCAAATCGCCGATTATGGAATTCTCCTCTTTGAGAAGCTGTGTCTGTTCGATAAGTCCGTTTATGGCGGACTTTGCTTTCGCAAGGAGTTTTTCTGTAAATGTTATGCGGGGAGGAAGGTCTTTTCCAGAAAAAACAGCTTTTTTCTCAGAATCCATGGAAAGAATACCTTCCTTCGAAAGGGTTCCGAAGGCACTTCCCACGTCTTTGTTCTCCAAAGAAAGAGCGGAGGCTATCTGAGGAAGGGCGTGAGGTCCTTTCTCTTTAAGAAATTTTATTATCCTTAATTCTGGGGTACCTTGTTCTGCAAATTTACGGCCAAGCTCTGTAATCTCAAAAAAAGTATGTGGTTCTTTGCGGACAACTTCCATAAGCCCCTTTCCTGAAAGCCAGGAAAAAGCTTGGTTAGCATGACCTTCTTTATAGTCCAGCTCTTTTTGTAATTTCTCTGACGTAAGTTCTTCCTTTGCGTTATAGGCCCGAAGAACTTTAATCTCCAAGGGATGGAGATTCTTGATGATAGTCTGTATGTCCATAAAATCCTCGTTTATTTTTTTAATGTAATGAAAGATGTATATACTACAAGGTCGTTATCATTGTCATACTTTGTAATGTCTTTACGGGAGTATGTGTAGCTGTAGTAGCTTCTCTCCAAGACGAATTTCGCAGCCCGCTCACGGATAGTGTTCATGGCTTCTCCCTGATCAAAGAGATGTGAGTTTTTCTTATAGGTAAAACGAGCTTCATCTAAAGCAGGGAAATATTCGATAGTAAGAGTATAAAGCCTGCCTTTTTCTTCGATGATTTCTGTCTTCTTAAAATCCTGTTCTACTTCCAGAGCTTCTTCCACTGTCTGTGCGAAAAGTGAAAAACATGAGACTAAACAAATCACTAAAAAAAATATTTTCTTTAAACCTGTCATGCTGTACCTCCCTAGAGCTGACTATGATTTACATTCTCTTTTATAACCTGTAAGTAAAAAAGAATTTTATTGTGAATACCGTACTATTTTATCCACATATAAGAAAAAATCAAGGTCAGCAACGTATTTCCCGCTATCAATCCTTAATTTGGGTGTGTCAGTTTTTAGCAATAGGAGCCCTGTTATTTCTTTTGGTATATTTTTTTCTGTTTTTTTTGCATATGACAATACCGCTTTTTTTGCAGCGTCGAAAAAAACTTCTTTTATGGCCTCGAAGTCACCTGAATAAGGATATTCGCCTTTTCCGTGTATTCTTGGTATGTTTATAGTATTCCACCATGATTTCGCATGCATCATCAAGGGACTGCGGTCAAATTCAAGCCAGCATGTTATTCTGTCTTGTTCAAAAACTGTGTTCGTCCATTTTATGGATGAAAAATCTGAATCAATGCCCTTTTGTGGAAGGAATTCCGCATATTCTTTTACACCTCTTGAATTATCTTTTGGTGTTATGCTGAAATTCCAGCCGTATACCATTGCATTCAAAATGAATTTTCCTGTATCGGTGAGTAGGTCAGAAGCATGCTTAAAGGGGTCATCTTTGTTATAACTTGAAGAATTATCAAGAGATGGAACTGCATCGTAAGGGGCCCAGATTTTGATGCGTATAAAAGATATGTCTTCCGGTGCGGCAAAAATAAATGCTGAGAGGAGGAAGAGAATTGTAATTATCGGTATGCGTTTTTCCATACTTTGATTGGATTAATACCCATTCTGACAATAAAATAAAACCAGGCAAAGACAAACCCGGCAAGGTGAGTCATGTGCGCTGTTCCGGACTGAAGACTGAAAATTTGGCTGGCGATTTCAATACCTGCATAAATTGCTATAAGAATAGGGGCAGGAACGGGAAGAATGCCCCATATGAAAATTTTGGCTCTGGGGTATACGATTGAATACGAGAGCAGGACTGCATACAAAGCCCCCGAAGCACCGTACAGAAAAACACCATACATTCCTGTGGCAATATATATTATAAAGGATGCAATGCCGCAGAAAAGACCAGAAAGCAGGTATAGAAGAAGGAATTCCTTTGATCCGATTGCTTTTTCCAGGGGCAGACCGAAGAATAAAAGTCCCAGCATGTTAAAAAGAATATGCTGGAAACTTGAGAGGTCATGGACGAACATATATGTGAAAAACTGCCAGAACATGTGCCCGCTTGTTATGAAACGAACATTCAGGGCAAGGTAATAAATCAGGACAGGTCTTATCTTCAGCAATAGAAAAACTGCTATGTTCAATCCTATTATAAAAAGTGTCAGATTCCAATATGAGTATTTAAAAGGCTTATGTATAATATTCTTCAGCATCAGTATTTTCCGATTTATAGAGAGATACTTTATTTCTTCCCTTGCGTTTTGATATATAAAGTGCTTGGTCAGCTTGCTCCACTAAGGTTTTCGCAGAAACAGGCTCGTCATGGTGCAAAACAGAAACTCCGATGGAAATTGTTACTGACATGTGATTGTTCTCGTACTCAAAATCGAATTTCTCTATGTTTGAACGTATTCTTTCTGCGACCATCATTGCTGCGGCAGTTTCGGTGTTGGTAAGCATGATTATGAATTCTTCGCCACCGTATCTTCCGGCCATATCATGTATCCTGATGCCGTCGGATATGATACCTGCGACTTCCTGAAGGACGTAGTCCCCGCATGCGTGTCCGTAGGTGTCGTTGAATTTTTTGAAAAGATCTATGTCAAGCATAAGAACGGCGATAGGTTGCTTTTGAGAAAGCGCTATGTCGTATTTATCAGAAAGAACAGTAAAGAAATAATGTCTGAGCTTGAGTTTCGTGAGCATATCGGTCGTGGTAAGCTCCATAAGCGAGGCGTTATAGACTGCTATGGCGGCAAGCGTCGCTATGGTTGAGATTTGGTCTATTTCGTATTTGCTGAATTTTACCCCTTCTCCCAAATCTATTCTTTCCCCAAGAAGCAGTATCCCGGAAAGTTTGTTTTTATGCTTAAGCGGAACTATAAGGGAGGGCGACAGAGACTTGAAGGGGATTATTTCTGGTTCCCCCTTGAATTTGCGTTTGAGGCTTTCCAGTGTCATGGGCTTGTTTTTTTCAAGCAGATATTGAATCTGAGGCTGCTTTGTCGAGACTGTGTAGGATATATATGAATCTGGTTCAAGTCCGCTGTAGAAATTCCTGAGCTCAAGGGTGTCTGAACCATAATCTTGAGATACAAACATACCTGCTCCAAGAACCCTCATCTGACACATACATGTGTAGAGGATGGACTCTATAAGAGTGGAATGCTCAAGGACAGCGCAAAGACTCTTGGATATTTCCAATAACTGAGTCAGGTCATATACGCGCTTTTCGTAGAGTTTCAATTTCTCTCTTATCGTTCTTCGCTTTTTTACGTCTTTTTTTGGTTTTTTTTCCATAGATCCTACTCGTCTCTATTTACATCGCCAATTATAGCATAATTTTTCATAACATCAAGGAAAATACTCCATTGAGAAAAACTCGTTTCCAAAAATTCAGCGTTGTCACGGTTTCTCGGAGACATAAAGAGGACTTTCAGGTTTGAGATAAGCTCGGGCTGAGGTTTCTTTGAGTCCGGAATAAGTTCTTGTAGCTTTTGCCATAGCTGATATATTGCGGCTACTTCCTTTTGCAGAAGTTTTTTCGCTTCCTTGTTTATGCTGTTTATCATTTGTGTAAGATTTTTAAGGAAGTCAGGGTTAGTCCGGCTGTCTCTCAGGTATCCGGTCATCAGAAGAGTATCGTTTGGTTGGCCTTTCCCGAAAGAGTCTTCAAATGCTTTTATATTTTTCTCTCCCTCTACACAATTGTATACTATAGCCGAAAAATCTGATTTGTATTGTGGATTATTGAAAAAGCCTTCGACTACAAGGTCATTCAAAAGGGCTTTTACCTTATCCGAAATATATATGTCCTCAAAGCTTTTGATTATCTGCAAGGGCAATATCCAGAGAAAGGAACCGGCTCCGCATTGCTGGAAAAGGGAATTGTTCCCCTGATTGTAACCTTCAAGCTCCAAGAGAGGCTTTTCATTGAAAAGGCTCTTGGTTTCCTTTTCTATAACATCATTTTGGATCTCAAGCTGAATCCGTTGGGTGTCATTTTCAAATTGCTTTTTAAGCCTTTCCGCGTATTCTGATATATACCGTCTGTTTTCCATTGAGGTTTTAGGTATAAAACTTATGTCGTTGCGGATGAGTTTCATGAACTGAGTTATTACCTGCGGTGTGATTATCTTACGAAGTATGTTTGATGTTTTCTTCAGGGCTGAAAGAAGTTCGTTCTGTGATTTTTCTGTCACCTCGCCGCCTTTTGCATATATTGCAAGTGCGCATAGGGCACGTCCCATGGAGGCTGTTATGACAAGATTGCCTGTTATGTAGTGAAAATCCAGGAGCTTCTTTTCAATTGCCTCTAAGGGTACTTCCGTGTAGTGATGCTCGGAACCTGTGGCTTCTGGCAGGAATTCGGGGTCGAATTGCCTTATAAGCGGAGTGTATGGGAATGCACACAAATCATAGAGTAGGTCGAGGGATTGTAGGATACGTTCAATTTGAGAGAAATTCGGAGCCATTATCTCTCGTAGTATAGCTTCAAGATCATGACGCTGGGAGTCGATGATACGCTGTTCGTTTATCGATTCGAAAAAGTCAGCTTTCCGAGTCTCATACTGAAGCTTTTCTCTGAATGATTTCGCCCTGTCAGAAAAACCTGTCTCTATAAGAACTCCCGTATAGAAATTACGGATATTTAAGTCTTGGTTTTTGAAGGTAGCGGCAAGCACGGCTTCTATGGGTTTTGTGTTCAACTGAAGGAGCCTGAAGGCTTCTGCGAAAGCTGGTTGGGCTGCTCCGTTTTTATATAAGAGAGGCTGCATATTTTTCAACTCTGCCTCAATTTTTCTCATATCCTGCTTTAGTTTTACCTCAGGACTGAGACCAGAGAAAAGAGATGAAAAAAAATTAAATAAACTAGAAAAAAATCCCATTTATTCTTTCCTGCGCTGTTTTTATTCCTTTTCAGCGATAAAAGCACTCAATAGCTTATCTACAACTATTTCATAGTCCTTTTCTGTTTTTGCTGCTACGATGCTCTGCCTTATGACCGCTGCCCCTGGAATTCCCTTTGAATAGCAGCAGAAGCGTTTCCTCATTTCACGGCAGGCTACGGCTTCGCCTTTGTCAGCAATAAGCATGTGCAGTTCCTGAAAAGCTGTTTTCATACGGAATTCAACCGGAATTACAGGGATTTCTCCCCCTTGAAGAAAAGCTTTCGTTTTTGTGAAAACAAAAGGATTGCCCATCGCTCCCCTTGCGAACATCACAGCATCGCATCCTGTCTCTTCAAGCATCCGTTTTGCGTCCTGAGGAGTAAAAACATCTCCTGAGCCGAACACAGGTATCCTTCCCTTCAGTGTTTCCACCAGCAGTCTCAGCAGATTCCAGTCTGCTTTACCCTCGTAGCCTTGCGCTTTTGTGCGGGCATGGAGAGTTATTGCCGAGGCACCAGCTTCCTCTGCGGCTAAGGCAGCTTCTTTCCACGTAAGGTGGGCATTGTCCCAGCCTGAGCGGATTTTGACCGTTACCGGGGTCTCCTCCGCAGCCGCTGCGGCAGCTTTTACGATTTGGAAAAGCTTATCAGGTTCTTTCGTAAGTGCAGAACCAGAACCGCTCTTTATTATTTTCGGCACAGGACAGCCAGCATTTATATCTATTACATCAGGAAAAGCATTTTTTTTGACAATTTTCACCGCTTCTGCGATAGTTTCCGGATTTCCCCCGAAAATTTGGACTGCATAGACACTTTCATTCTCAGCCCTTTTCATCAGCTCCGCAGTTTTTTCCGAGCCTCTGACCAAAGCTTCCGCAGAGACCATTTCTGTGTAGGTGAAATCCGCCCCGCAGCTGCGGCAAATGCTTCTGAAAGCCCTGTCGGAATAGCCCGCCACTGGAGCAAGAAAGAGATTTCCCCCTATATCGACGCTTCCGATTTTTACAGGATGATATAATTGCTTCATTCTGGCAGGCGGAAGAATTTGCAGCTGTTTTTCCAGAGCTGGTCTGCAAGCTCCTCCATTTCAATGTCCAGCAAGTCAGCAAGGAAACGTACCGTTGAAGGAACGAATGCAGGTACGTTTCGCTCCTTCAAGTGTTCTGCAGGAACCATGAAAGGGCTTTCTGACTCTACCAGGATTCTGTCCAGAGGCAGGTTAAGGACTGTCTCGTGCAGATTTCTTGCGTTTCTGTAGGTCAGGTTGCCGGCAAAGGAAAAATAGAGATTCAGATCCAGCGCTTTTTTCGCATAAGCGGCATTTTCTGAGTAACAGTGCAATACACCTCCTGCAGGAGGGAGCCTTTCACTGAGAATATCCAATACATCCTTTCCTGCATCCCTGTTGTGGATGATCACAGGAACGTCAGCTTTTGCTGCGATTTCAAGTTCTGTTATAAAAAGCTCTATTTGAGAACGTTTGTCGCCGAATTTTCGGAAATAATCGAGACCTGTCTCTCCTAAAGCAACGACGTTAGGAAGCTTAAGCCCTTGTTCAATCGTGGAAATCCAGTCTTTTCCCGGATTCATGACTTCAGAAGGTGCGACACCTATAGCGTGATATACTCCGGGAACGGATTTCAGGGTCTCATAAACTTGAGAGAAATCATGGAGGCTGTTGCAGATGCTTATTATGCGGTTAACCTGAGCTTGTTTAGCTTTCTGAACAACGCGGACCCGTTCAATTGAACTTTCATAGATTAGCCCGATATGGGCGTGAGTATCAAAAAACTGCATGGCTTACTTCCAAAAAAGATGATGTGAAGGAACAATCATTAAATCAAGTTAGGAATAGTTCCCTCCGATAAAGATAACACAGGTTTCTCTTCCCGTCAACAAAAGGCTTTTTTATGTGGATAAGAGACGGGAAAGGCTAGGTTGTTTGACAGTAGTTCTTAAGATATGATATACTTCAAATTGTATATGCTCATGAGGTAAAAATGGCTCAGAAACGTAATTATAGACGTACTGAAAATAATATAATAGTAAAGCTTCTATGGGGGCTCGGCGGAGTTTTTAAGAGCATCGGACTTTTTTTTGTCCGTCTGTTGAGCGCAGGCAATAGAAAGCTTACGGTAATGATTGTTCCACATTCTCAAAGCAAAGTCGTTAATTTTCAGACCAATGGTTTTTCCTTGATTACAGGACTTGTTCTTATCCTTGGAATTATAGGATCATTTTTTTACTTTAACGTAAAGGCGGCGGATTCTGCTGCTGAGATTTCTCGCCTTATGGATGAGAACCGCCAGACACTTGCCAGTCTTGATGAACTTCGTAGTGAGAATAGCAATCTTCTTCAGGTCGCTAAGAAATTCCAGTCCTCATTGAACGAGTCCCTCTCTCTTATTGGAATTGCAGGAGCCTCATTCACAAAAGAATCTGTCCAGAACAGCGATCTTTCACTTTTGTTCGATATGCAGGAGCTTACCAAAGGTTCTATGCGAGAGGCTGCCGATGTAAGACAGCTTTCCTCTTACTTGGAAGGAGCTGTGGAGCCTGTTGAGCAGCTGGGAAAATTGATGGAATCTCAGGGGGCTTTCTTTTCTGATATTCCTAGTATATGGCCTCTTAAAGGTGGTATAGGTCATATTTCTATGATGTTCGGACAGAATGTTCATCCCCTTACTGGAAATTGGTATATTCATAAAGGCATGGACTTCGCCACATGGCGTTCCGGAGACCCGATAATAGCCACGGCGAACGGACGGGTCGTCAATGCTACGTACAGTGACAGCTTCGGATATTATGTAATTATTCAGCATAAGTATGGATATTATACTCGCTATGCGCATATGAGTTCCTTTATCGTGAAAAAAGGTCAGACTGTCTCTCAGGGAGAAGTGATAGGATATGTGGGAGCATCAGGAGTTGCGACAGGTGCCCACCTCCATTATGAGGTTCATATCGGATCTGAAGTCGTTGATCCTGCACGATATATCAATGTTAAATTAACGCAATAGAGTATATAATATGGCTTTACGAACGGATGACTTTTCAATCAACACTCTGGTTGGAGCTGATGCTTTTATTTCAGGAGATCTGAAGGTAAACGGCTTTATTCGTGTTGACGGTGATATTGACGGAAATCTTGAGACGACAGGAAACGTGATTATTGGCGAGAAAGCCCGTATCCGAGGTAACGTGACGGCAGTTTCTGCCGTTATCGGAGGGATCATTGAAGGAGATATAGTGGCCCCTGAAGGTGTGAAGCTTTTTTCTTCCTCATCCGTTCTTGGTGATGTTATAACGAAAAGACTTCAGATTTCTGCTGATTGCTTGGTTCAAGGGCAGTGTGTATCTGTAAAGGATGAGGAACAGTTTTTGCTGGCATTAGAGAACTGGCAGAACGAAAAGGCGATCAGGCAGAAGTCAATTCTGGTTTCGACAGGAAATTAATGGGAACGGAAATAAATGTAAACCAGTATGTGACTGCAGCTCAGCTTTCAGCCGGAAAAACGTCCGGAGGACGTAATGAGAAGGTGGAGAAGGGTGGCGGCATACGGAAAAAATTTTCTGAAATCCTTCATAAGAATGAGTCTGTGTCTGAGCCTGATCCTTATCTTCCGGTAGAAATTGAGGGTTTGGAATTTGAAGAAGCCCTTTCTTTTCTTCTTGATAAGGTAACGATGGCGTCTGAATACCTGAAGAAGAACCCTTTTACAGAGGCTTTTGCGGATTATAGGAAGAAAATATCGCAATTCATGCGTTTCGTAGTAAAAAATTGTTATGATGTGGAAGAGAGCTTGGGAACACCTACAATCCGTGTTCCGAGGCCAAAGAAAAAATATCTTATAAAAGTGGTTGATGATAAGCTTGATCAACTTGCACGGGAGATTCTTGAGAATCATGTTGATCAATTAAAAATGCTTGCGAAAGTTGATGAGATAAACGGACTTCTGGTCGATATGCTTTCATGAGGAAATAGTCCGTGAGGAGTTGTTTATGAGTGATGTTTTTGAGAATGATATAGATAAACTGACGAAAGAGGACCTTGCGGCCTTAGAGGACGATAATGCTGAGGTTGATGTAGTCCAGGATGAGGATTTCGTATATCCCTCTCCTCTTTTCCGTCTTAAGCTTGAATATTCCAGCGAAGGAGTATATGCGACCGTTCCTGAAGGAATGGACCTGAAATTCGGGGACTATGTGATTATACCTACCCGCTACGGTAAGGATATGGCAAAGGTTATGGGCAAGGTCGTGAAGCCTGTTGGTATAAGACCCAGCGATATAATAGCCGTATCAAGAAAAGCAGGCCCTGATGATTTGAAAAAAGCCTCTGATCTGGAGGCGAAAGAGGCTTCGGCTTTTAAGATCTTTCAGGAGAAAGTCGCTATCCATAAATTGAATATGAAGCTTATTGCCACCCATTATCTTCTTGAGGAACAGAAAGTGCTCTTTTTCTTCAGTGCTGAGAACCGGGTTGATTTCCGCGAGCTTGTCAAAGATCTTGTCTCTGTTTTCAAAATGAGGATAGAGTTACGCCAGATCGGCGTACGGGATGAATCCAGGATAACTGGCGGTCTGGGTGTTTGCGGGCGTCCTTATTGCTGTCATTCAGTCTCGGACAAGCTTCGGCCTGTTTCCATAAGGATGGCAAAAGATCAGAATCTATCTTTGAACTCAATGAAAATATCAGGACAATGCGGTCGTCTTCTATGTTGTCTATCTTATGAGCATGAATGGTATTCAGAGGCAAGAAAAAAGCTTCCTAATGAAGGCCTCCGCATATTCTATGACGGCACTAATTTCCGTATAACCGAAGTGAACCCTCTTACGAAGATGATCAAAATGTCCGGAGAGGACGGCCGTCTCCTTGAGATAGCTGCATTCCGTTTCGTTCAGAAGGATGGAAAGTGGAGCATCAGCTGAGAATACATACCAAATTAGGTGAATCAGCTTCAAAGGGTTCCTTGCCATAGCCGCTGTAGAAATCTATGTTCTTGAAACCGGCTTCCGTCGCATATTCTCTTATTTGTTCCGGCGTAACAGGAAGCACGACTATATCCTTAAGTACAGGAACTATTTTGCTTCCGCAATGCTCAAGATCCTGCTGTAGGGTGCATGTCCCGTCGTCACCAGTCCAAATCTGATTATATAGTTTTACGCGTATACTCTCTTGTGTGGGAAGTTTTGCCATCGGTTTAGCATTGAAAAGGTCATAATTTGAGAGCTGAAGGACCAGATGTCCTCCTTCAGACAAAAGAAGCTTGCAGTCATAGAAAAACTTCCGCATAAGAGTTCTGTCATGTATGAAAATAATCCTGTCACAGAGACAGGATATTATGTTATAGAATCCTTTACCGAGGAACCTTGTCATTTCGATGGTTGACATCTGGAAAAAGCGGATGGCGGTATTGGGCATTCTTCTTCTTCTGTTCGCTGTCTCCAGCATTTCTTTCGATGTCTCTATGCCGGTTACATCATGGCCTTCTTTTGCAAGCCAGTGTTCAAAACCTCCTGTGGCGCACCCTATCCTCAGGATTTTAGCGGGCATGAAACCTTCTGTTAGTTCTTTGTAAAGTCCTTTTTGTTCTTCCGTTACCGGATACAATTCATCATAGTACTCAATTATGTTATGTAGGAATTCCATATAACAATTATAAATCAATAATGGGATTTTTGCCACATAAAGAATATTTTTTGTTATCGGGGATTTTTTGTATGTCAAATTTCCAGGCTGATGCATGTAAAACTGTTGAAAGAGACACATCCTGAGGGTATACTTGTTTTTATGAAAGAATTCGATAAAACTGGTTTTTGTCCCTGCGGTTCAGGGAAAAAATATGATGAGTGCTGTGGTGCTGTTATCAGTGGGACCAAAAAGGCGGAGACGGCTGAAGAATTGATGAGGAGCCGCTATTCAGCCTATGTGGCTCATGAGATAGACTATATTGTGCGTACCTGTACCCTTGACGAGCAGAATGCCATAGATGTGGAGGAGACTCGTAAATGGAGTGAGGAGTCAGACTGGCAGGGGCTTAAGATCATAAAGACAGATAAGGGCGGCCCCCAGGATAGCGAAGGTGTAGTTGATTTTTCCGCCACATACTCCAGGAAGGGACTGCGCGACGTGCATCTTGAGAGAGCCCTTTTTAAGAAAGTGAACGGAGAATGGCTTTATGAAAGCGGAGAGCTTATTCCTACCACAATTGTCCGCCAAGGTGCGAAAATCGGTAGGAACGATCCCTGTCCCTGCGGCTCCGGGAAAAAATACAAGCATTGTTGTGGAAGATGAGTAAGAAGATAATAACTGGTTTTCATGCGATAGAAGAGTATGTCCGCAGTACTGCTAGTGATTCCAGCAAGACTGGGAAGGTGCAGCTCCTTTATTCAACACCCGGACCCCGCGTCAAGAAGATTATCGCCCAGGCAGAGAAAGCCGGTATAGTTTGCAGCAAGGTAGAGAGCAAGATGCTTGATGAGGCTGTCTCCTCAATACCGGAAGCCCTGAGGGATCATAGGGGAATTGTGCTTGTGGCGGAACTGAAGGAAGGTACGGATAACACAAACAGAGTTTCTTTCGATGAATTTGTGGCTCAGGCTAAAAGCTCTGTTTCAGGAAAAAAACTCTCTGTTGTTCTTGTCCTTGATTCCGTTACTGATCCTCACAATGTGGGTGCAATAATACGCAGCTGCGATCAGTTCGGTGTGGATCTTGTAGTTTTGCCGGAGCGCAGGGGTGTAAAGGATAGTGAGGTAATTGCCCGTTCCAGTGCTGGAGCGATCTCTTGGGTTCCTGTGGCTGTGGTCCCGAATCTTGTGAGGGCAGTGGAGGCTTTGAAAGAAGCTGGATACTGGGTTTATGGTGCGGATGCTGGTGGAATTACCATTGCCGAAAGCCGGCTGGAAGGAAAGGTCGTGCTTATTATGGGTAGTGAAGGTACTGGAATGAGCCGACTTCTGGAAAAAGAGTGCGATGCGATTGTTTCGATTCCTACCTGTGGAAAGCTGGACAGTCTCAATGTTTCGGTGGCGGCAGGAATACTCCTTTATGAAATAAGGCGGCAGAATCTTTTTCCGTGAAAAAATATTGCTGCTATGCAACTTAAAGAGTTTTGGTTTGTCTATTTTAGTATACACGAACATAGATAATAAGAATTGTCCGCGGTTATAAGGCTTCGGACGGATCATTAATTTGAGAGGATGATATGGCAGGACAAATTGTTGAGTATGAGAAATCACCGCAGCAGAAGGCTGCTGACAGAATTGCGGAGATAAAGAATAAGGCCCGGGCAGATATACGGCAGGTAAAAAAGGAGCTTCACATTGAGCTCTATGGCGAGGAAGGCTCTGCCCTTGACAAGTTGTTCAAGAAAAAAATACGCAGCCAGCATAAAGAAGCTGAGCGTATGGCATATATCAACAGAAAAAACAGATACTCAACCGGAGAGGAAATATTCAATGCGATAATCCATGGAATAGGAACAGGTCTGTCTATTGCTGCGACAGTACTTATGATAGTAAGGGCTGTCTTTGTGTCGTCTCCTGAATTAAAAGCGTATTTTGTCACTGGTGTATCTCTTTTCGGAGCCGCCCTGATTTTTACATATCTTTTTTCCACCCTTTATCATGCCTTTACCCCTATCGGTGCAAAAAAAATCTTCGCAATTCTTGATCATTCCGCGATTTATGTCCTTATAGCAGGTACCTATACTCCCTTGTGCTTAGGAAGTCTTCATAATACATTGGGCTGGGTTCTTTTCGGTGTCATTTGGGGACTTGCCCTTATGGGGGTCATTTCCTATTCTGTGTTGGGCAGTAAAATGCGTATAGCGTCGACAATCACATATCTTCTTATGGGATGGATGATTATCTTTGCTATAAAGCCAGTGAAAGCCGCCTTGCCTACGGTGAGTCTGGTAATGCTTATCGTTGGTGGTGTAGTATATACGCTCGGACTGTTTTTCTACATCAGGAAAGATACAAAATGGATGCATCCTATATGGCATATATTCAGCCTTGCGGGAAGTATCCTCCACTTTTTCGCGATATATTTTTCCATCTGAAGTTTCTCTCAACTTGTTTTCCTGCGCTTGAAATGCATATGAAATAGCAGTATTATTCAGGCTTATGGAAACAATAAAAAGAACACATACCTGCGGAGAGCTGCGCGGATGTGATGATGGTAAAACAGTCGTATTGAATGGGTGGGTTCACCGTATCCGTGAACATGGCGGTATTTCTTTTATTAATTTACGTGACCGTTATGGTATTACTCAGGTTGTAGTCGACTCTGATTCTTCTGCTGAGCTGTTGGATACTGCAAAAAATCTCAGGATGGAATTCTGTATAGCCGTGGAAGGTGTGGTGAGGGCCCGTCCTGAATCAATGATAAACAAAGATATGGTGACAGGTGAGGTAGAGCTTGTTGCCAAAGAGATAAAGATTCTCTCGAAATCAGAAGTACTGCCTTTTATGCTGGATGAGATGAACAAGGATGGAACTCCTGTAATCGCCAACGAGGATCTTCGCCTTAAATACCGCTATCTTGACCTGCGTTCCCAGAGGATGCAGCATAACATAATCCTTAGAAGCCAGGTTGCCTTTGCCACAAGAGAATACCTTACATCCAAAGGCTTCCTGGAGATAGAGACTCCTACCTTCATTAAGTCAACTCCTGAAGGCGCCCGGGATTATCTTGTTCCAAGCCGGGTCCATCCTGGAAAGTTCTATTCGCTTCCTCAGTCACCACAGCTTTACAAGCAGCTTCTTATGGTTTCTGGTTTCGACAAGTATTTCCAGATTGCCCGCTGCTACCGTGATGAGGATGCCCGTGGTGACCGTCAGCCGGAGTTTACCCAGATTGATATGGAGATGAGCTTTACCAACAGGGAAGAGGTTCTTGAGACAACAGAAGGAATGATGGGTTATATCTTTAAGAAAACCATGGATGTAGATCTCCCTGTCCATTTTGATCGTCTTTCTTGGGAAGATGCTTTTGATTTCTATGGTTCTGATAAGCCGGATCTTCGCTTCGACCTTAAGATGCAGGATGCCGATTTTATGGCTGGTCTTAGTGATTTCGGTGCCTTCAAAGCTGGTGCGGCAGCCTGTGGACGCGATGTTCAGCGTCATAAGCGTACAGGACTTAAGGCTCTTGTGGTTAAGAACGTGGCTGACAAATACAGCCGCAAGAAGATAGAGGAGCTTGAGGCCCTTGCGAAGAAGTACAAGGCAAAGGGGCTTGCCTGGATGAAGGTAAATGCGGCAGGTACTTTTGAGGGTGGAATAAGCAAGTTCTATGCAGGAAAAGAAAGCGATATCTGCGGTAAGCTGGGGGCAGAGAATAACGACCTGCTACTTTTCGTAAGCGATGAGAATTGGCAGGTTGCCTGCACAGCTTTGGGAGCCGTCCGAAAGCAGCTTGGTAAAGACCTTAACCTCTATAATCCCGCGGATGAATTCCATTTTGCCTGGATTATAGATTTTCCGTATTTCGCTTGGAATGAGGAAGAGAACCACTGGGAGACAGAGCATCATATGTTCACTCTTCCCCAGGAAAAATACTGGCCTGTGCTTGAAAGCGACCCTGGTTCGGTAAAGGGTGATTTGTACGACCTTGTACTGAATGGTTATGAGCTTGCATCAGGTTCTATGCGTATCAATGATCCTGAGCTGCAGCAGCGTATCTTTAAGATTGTAGGCTATAGTGAGGAAAGGGCTAAAAAGGCGTTCGGTTTCCTTGTGGAGGCTTTCAAATATGGAGCTCCGCCCCACGGAGGAATAGCTCCAGGTCTTGACCGCCTTATAATGCTCATGTGCCATGAAGAATCAATACATGAGGTTATCGCTTTCCCGAAGAACAATGTTGCGGCAAGTCCGATGGACGAATGCCCCAGCTTCGTTGATGAGCAGCTTGTGAAAGATTTGCATATAGCGATAACAGAAAGAGAAGAAGAATAAATCAAAAAAAAGAGGGCTGCCTGTTCCGAAAGAATTGGCAGCCCTTATATTATACAAATAGTTTTACAGAAACTCAGACTATAACTACAGAGTTGTCTGTGTAAGAAAATGGAGCCGGAACATATTTATCCGCAGCCCAGTCATTTTCCCAACGTTTTCCATCAAGCAAGTAGCGGAACTGGTATTCATGTCCTGCTTCAAGAGTGACTTTTACCTTGAAACTTCCATCCTTCTGCTTTTTCATAGGTGTATCAATGCTGCTCCAGCTATTGAAATCACCTGCGAGCCAAACCTGCTCTGCATCTTTTGCTGCTTCAGCTGAAAGTTCAAAAGTTACTCCGCACTTTGTCTTGTCTTTGGAATAAGTTTTGCGTAATGCCATATCTTTCTCCTGTTTTTTATAGAAATGCTATCTTTCGAATGCACGTTCTTTTTGGCAACATCATTATATACTTTATCGGATAAAGTGAACAGTATAATATACTTCCTTAGGGGGCTGGAAAAACAAAATATTAAGGAATTTATCAAAAAGTTCAGTTTTTTTAACAGAAAAGTATAAAAAGGTCATAAATCCATTTTCCGTGACGAGGATCATAGACTTGCCTTAAGCTATTCCCTTTTTTATTTGTTTTCTACTATTCTTTTTTTCGTGTATGGGCTATTATAGCCTTGCAGTAGGTGAACTTCTTAAGAGAAATTCGTCCACGATAAAATATCATCCGCTGATTTATCCGAATTGCAGAGCGGAAGCTTTCCGTATGGAAAGAAAACTTGCTAAACAGGAGGTTCTTTATGAACGCTGTCTTGTCTAATCATCACTTTTTTACATCAGAATCTGTAGGGGAAGGTCATCCCGATAAGGTCTGTGACCAAATTTCCGATGCTGTGCTCGACGCTTGTCTTGCCCAGGATCCTGAAAGCCATGTGGCCTGCGAGTGTTATGCGACGACAGGTATGGTTCTTGTGGGTGGTGAGATAACAACATCCGCAACTCTTGATATACAGAAAATCGCACGAGAAGTTGCTGGTGAAATTGGTTACACCGACGCCGCTTTCGGTTTGGACTGCAACTCCATGGCAGTTCTGAATACTATTCACAAGCAGTCCCCGGATATCAACCAGGGAGTTGAAGGCAAGGGACTTAAGGAATACGAGGGGCAGCAGGGTGCAGGCGACCAGGGAATGATGTTCGGCTTCGCCTGCGATGAAACACCTGAACTGATGCCCGCTCCTATTATGTATTCCCACAAGCTTCTTCTTAAAGCTGCTGAGCTTCGTAAGAATAAGCTTATTCCATGGCTCCGCCCTGACGCTAAAAGCCAGGTCACCATTGAATACGATGGCTATAAGCCTGTAAGAATCGATACTGTGGTAATCTCTCATCAACATAACCCGGATGTAAGCTATGAAGAGATAAAGAAAACCATCATCGAAAAGATAATCAAACCAGTTCTTGAGCCGACAGGACTTTTGGATGCAAACACGAAATACTACATCAACCCGACAGGACAGTTCGTTGTGGGCGGTCCCCACGGCGATGCAGGTCTTACCGGAAGAAAAATCATAGTAGATACTTATGGTGGTATGGGCCGTCACGGAGGAGGAGCCTTCAGCGGTAAGGATCCTACAAAGGTAGACCGTTCTGCGGCTTATATGGCACGCTACATAGCCAAAAATATCGTTGCCGCTAAGATTGCCGAAAGGGCAGAGGTTCAGCTGGCTTACGCAATCGGTGTTCCTTTCCCTGTTTCTGTTATGGTGGATACCTTTGGCACAGGTACTGTGCCAGAAAAAAAGATTGTAGAGGCAGTTAAGACTGTATTTGACTGTACTCCTGCCGGTATTATAAAAACGCTCGATTTGCGTAAGCCTATTTATAGGGCAACTGCTTCATACGGACACTTCGGCCGGGACGGCTTCAGTTGGGAAAAGACCGACAAGGCTGATGCCCTGTTGAAAGCGGTAAAAGCGTAAGCTTTGTGAAGTTGTTCGAGCTTGCCGAATTTGCGTAGGTTTTATGAAGCTACACGGGCTTGCCGAAGTTAGTGCGGCCTTTGTGCGGGCATGATATGTGCGGTTAGGAGCAATGAGTGGCAAATATGAAAATGCTTGATGCGGAGGAGGTTTGCAGGGTTTTTGACGCCTTTGAGGCCCAGAACCCCAACCCCCAGACAGAATTGATCGCACCCAATCCCTATACTCTTCTTGTTGCGGTGATTCTTTCTGCCCAGGCTACCGACAAAAGCGTGAACAAGGCCACGGAAGCTCTTTTCAAAGTCGTGGATACTCCTGAAAAAATGCTGGACTTGGGTGTGGAAAAGCTTGAGGGCTATATAAAGAGCATCGGGCTTTACCACGCCAAGGCTCGTCACGTTATGGAGATGAGCCGGCAGCTGGTGGAGGACTTTGCCTCCCAGGTTCCCGATACCCGCGAAAAGCTGGAGTCTCTTTCCGGTGTGGGCAGGAAAACTGCCAACGTTATTCTTAATGTTATATACGGACAAAAGACAATGCCGGTTGATACCCATATTCTGAGGATTGCGCCCAGAATAGGGCTGGCTGCCGGGAAAACGCCGGAAAAAGTGGAAGAAGAGCTTTTGGCCTGCATCCCGGACAGGTACATGGAACACGCCCATCACTGGCTTATTCTGCATGGACGCTATGTCTGCACGGCACGGTCGCCAAAATGCGAAGAGTGCTGCATTCAGGCGGTGTGCGCGCGGAACCTGTAGGTGTATGCGATTATCCATAATTATTTGCAAAAAGCAAGTGTAAAAACGAGTTTTACGCACATAATGACTGTGAGCTTTCACATAAAAAACTGTGAAAAACTCACAGGTTTACTATTTCGTTGTATAAGGAAGCGGTTCCGGGTTGCTTCGGAACCGCTTGATAAAAGATAAGGAATAAAAGTGCTCGGAAATGTAAGTTTCCGAGCACAAGTAATTAAGCCCTGTATATATACAAAAGCTTAGCATGAAAAACTGGATTAAGACTGAGGAGCAAGAGTTACCGGTTCGGGAGCAGTTTTTATTTTATCATTTATGTCAGTTATTTTAGCTTCAATGGTATAATCTTTTCCAAGTACAGTGCCTTTTTTCGCATAGACATCAAACCTAGTCAGCCTAGGTTCACCATCCCTCAATTCCCTTACTGGATATCTTTCAAACGAATCAGAATCTAGGGCTGTACCATCTGCTTGTTTTACAGTTACCTCTACTTTTTTAAACTTCTTGTCCTGAGGGATGTCCGCAGCAGCGATGTTAATTTTTGCAATACACGTTCTACGATCTATGGTTTTGGTTGTTTCATTGTTCTGGAACAGCCCAGCGATTCGTTGGATGCTGAAATTTGGTCCTTGATAATCACCATTTTGTATGGAAACTCTCATTACGCCGGTAGACACATATTTGTTCTTAATCTTTACGCCAGGAGACACATCTTTGTTCTTAATCTTTGCTACAACAATAACATCCGCTGGACCGTAAGTTAAATCCACATTATCAACTTTAATACAAGCCGGAAGTTTATTATACCAGTCTTCTGACTTGTATAAAGAGTTTTCCGTGCAGCTATAATCAGTGTATAGAGTACCAGCATTATTACCAAGAAGAGTCCAGGTTTCTTCACCATAATAGTTTGCTTGTTTTTTCCAAACTTCGTATGTCGGTAAAGAACCGTCATCTTCATTCAGATCAGGTTTGAATGAGAAAATAACATCACCTTTAACACTTACAATGTCAGAAAGAAGGGTAAAGTCTTTGATGTTATCAAACTCTTTGACCGCTTCTATGAATTCATCATTCGAAAGAGGTCTCGTCTTGTATTCACGAAGATCAGCTAGCTGAACCCTGTTGCCATCTGCATCGTATACGGCGGGATAGACATTTGTCTCTCCCCTACC
>JAILBN010000032.1 GCA_024680915.1 Treponemataceae bacterium
TCCATATGTGTCCTCCTTGATATAAAATGAGGACAGGAGAGCAATCCGAGTGCGTTGTACACCGTTCTCCTATTCGCGGTACCGGGGATCCTGCCCCGGGCCGCTCTTTGTTATACGATGGCCGACTTTGACAAAAACTAACGCCCGGGCTCTTTGCTCCCACTGGGATGGTCTGCCTTCCACCGGCTCTCCAAGTCCGTCAACTTAGAGTACAACTTTTTCTCGGATTACTTAATCGTAACAACTAACGCGTGTCGCGTTTCGGACGCATTTTTATGAACACAAAAAAGCTTTCGCCAATATTTTTTATTTTTTCTCTTTTTATTGCGCTTTTCCTAACAGGCTGCGCCAGCCATCCTATCATCGATGAGGAGGCAGAGGCCTATCTTTATCCGCGGGAAAACTACATACCAGAAAGCTTCGACTGGCAGGAAGTCGCTCCCGGAATTGACATCTTTGACTATGAGAACCCGGATTTTCCCATAATCTACCATGCGGTGAGGATTGACCTTACCACCCCCGGACTGGAGCTTGTCTGCACGCCCGAAAACACCGCGCCCACAGAAACTGAAACCGCTTCCGCGACAAATACGCAAAACCGTTCCCGCCGCCAAGCCACATCAAGCTTCGCAGCCCAAGAAAACTGCCTGGTCGCCATAAACGCCACTCCCTTCGATTCGGCTAAAATAAGCGGAATCCACATGGCTGATGGGAAAACTCTCTCCTCTCCCATAGAAAAATACGCTGCCCTAGCCTTCCAGCAGGAAGTCCCCTGCCCCTCGTCGGCCGTCCCAGAAGCAGAAAACCCGAGGCAAGCTGTGACCGCCAGCAGCATGGATGACTTTGGCAGCACATTCGCAACCAGCAGCAGGCAGAAAGCCGGCTACTCCGCTAAAATCTTCGCCTCACAAAACGCCCCGGAGCTTGAAGAATATGACTTTGCCTTCGGAGGCTTTTTCATAGTGCTTGAGGATGGGGAAGTCTGCTATGACTTTGTCCGCCGCCATACATCCCGGACGGGAGCAGGACTTTCCGCCGACGGCCGCACGCTATACATCCTCGTCGCGGAAGGCGAACGCCCTTGGAAAAGTGAAGGATTGTCTTACCCCCAGTGCGGCGAGCTTTTCAAGGCCATGGGCTGCACTGACGCACTGGAATTCGATGGCGGCGGCTCCACAGAGCTTTGCATAAAGGGCAGGAGCATCCTTTCCTACAGCTGCAGGCGCACCCAGGCCAACAGCTGGGGCTTCAGGCACATTCAGTAGGATGGAACTCTCATCATAAAACCTTGCATCGCCTGTAATTGAAGCAAAAAAAAGCGACATTAAAATCAACTTTTCATGTTTCCGACCTGACTGCAATTTCTATGTCCTTTCTTTCTTGCAGCGATTTATTTACGGACATCACAATGGAAACGCCCCCACAGACACCTACTGCAGCAATCGAAAAAACTGTAATCATCAGAGGAACGATACAAACCCCGACCGCAAACAGCGGTGCCATCCCGGCAGAATACGCAGGAATTGCTGCGTCAGATGCTGATTCTCAACAAGAAGGCAGCCGGGCAGCAAAACCTACTTTTTCATACGACGACACAAGATACTTTGTAAGTGCTACCGCAGAGGGAGTATCCACAGCTCAGGGTGACGTCGACGCCTCAGAAAAAACCTTCACAATTCCCCTCTCACTGGGCCATGCCTGGTCTATTACTCTTGAAGCATCCGATGCCCAGAACGATGAGACTATTCTCAAGGCCACATATACTTTTGACCATAACCTTACTGAATCGGACGTATCAACACCAATAACTCTTATACTCGAGCCAATGACGGATGGAACCGGAAAAATCGAGCTGGCATTCGACGATGATAATGGGCTTTACGACGATGTTTCCGTCGAGTTCCTCAATCCGACAGAAGCAGATGCATGGAATGCGGAAGTCACCCCCCCCCAACTCTTATACACGCTGACAGCATAGCAAGCGGCACCTACTCCGCGACAATCAAATTCACGCTGAACGGAGCTCTTGTATACTCAACCATGCAGACGATAAACGTCTTCGACAACATGACGACTGACCGCTGGGTTGACAGCGGCAGCCAGAGCACGCCCATCACCGACGGAACTTTCGCCCTGACACAGACTCTTGTCGATAACTTCTACGGAACCAACTTCTTTGTCTCCGCTTCCGGCAATGACGGCAACTCCGCTCTTTCTACAAGCCCCTTAGATCTCTTGGCGCAGCTTTGAACCACATAGCCAGAATAGGCACTAGCGACAAAGATTACACAATCCACATAAAGGATAACCTGACCGAGAACGTGGACCAGAACGTGACTCTAGACAACGGCCTTAACGGCAAAGCTGCTTCCATAACTATAAAATCTCTATCGGACACAAACATAATCGACGCAGGAACTGGCACAGGAAGAGTCTTCACGGTGAACACGGCAGTCCCTGTAACTCTGGAGCAACTGACTATAAAAGGGGGAAAAGCCACCAGCGGAAGTACGCCAAATAACCAAGGCGGAGGACTTTACATCGCATCCGGCTCAACCGTCACCCTGAGCAGCTGCGAGGTATCAGAAAATGCAGCGACTTACGGCGGAGGCGTATACAATGCAGGAACCTTGAAGGTAAAGGGAAAAACCATTATTAAAAGCAACATAGACGGTTCAAACAAAGCGTCAAACCTTTATCTACCGGAAGGAAAAATATTAAACATTACCGGACAATTTTTCGAAGGAAGCAGCATAGGTGTCACCACAGAGACCTCTCCGACAAATAACACACCCACATTATTCACAAGCGGATTCAGAACCTACAACCCCGAAATAACTCCAAGCGAGATATTCACGAGCGACATAGGCTATGCGGTCGTAAGCGGTACCGGAGATGACACGGCCGAGGTAGTCCTCAAAGCAAGCGGAGGCAGCATAGACAATGTCTTATCAGGCACTACCTCCGTCACCCTTTCTTGTGCGGATACAATTTTAGCGTCCGGCTCTGCTATCACCGTGACCGCTGCTGTCACCAAGAACGGAGAAGCGGTCACACTTAACACCGATGACATAACGTGGAGCTTCACACTGCTCTGCTACGGACAAGAAGTAGCTGAATTAACTACAACCCCAAGAAAAGGCTTTGCAAATACGTTCATTACTGAGAATCTGAATATTTTCAATGGAGAGAAGTACGTCCTACATGCTTCAGCAAAACATGACGGTGTCGCATATGATGAGAATTTCACACTGACAGGATACTCAGCGCCCGTGACATATGGTTTCGTAGCTGTCAACGGTGCGACAGTGAGCGGAGCGGTCTCCGGGTCTTCCATTTTCATAGATGGACGCACAGTGACGATTCCGAACATGTTCGTATGTGACCACGAAGTAACGCAGGCAGAGTATCAGGCTGTTATGGGAACGAACCCGAGTCATTTTGATAACACAAGTGGAAAAGATCCGGATGCAGTAATTGCGACAGGTGAGACGCAAGCTCAACGCCCTGTTGAAAAAGTCAGCTGGTACGATGCACTTGTATACTGTAACAAGAGAAGTCTTGCAGAAGGTCTTACGCCTTGTTACACAATAAGTGGCTCAACAGACACAAACGCTTGGGAAACTGTTCCAACAAGCAGTAACGCTACATGGAATGCCGCAACGTGTAATTTCAATGCAAACGGCTACCGCCTGCCGACAGAAGCTGAGTGGGAATATATTGCGCGTAGTGGAAACAACGGCATTCCGGAAACTCAGCACACTTATAGTGGTAGCGATACGAAGGATGCTGTGGCATGGCATAGCGGCAACAGTGAATCAAAGACGCATGAAATTAAGAAAAAGGATGCGAATATCTTAGGCATATACGACATGAGTGGAAACGTATGGGAGTGGTGCTGGGACTGGACAGGTACAATAGATGCTTCGACAGGTGTTACCGGTGCATCAACGGGTTCTTATCGTGTCACACGTGGTGGGGGCTGGCAACCTGAAGATATTGACAACTGGACTGTTTCAGCCAGGGGCTGCAACTCTCCGGACAACCCAAATAACAGCATCGGTTTCCGTGTTGTCTGCACGGCACCAGGAACACCGCTTGCACCAGGAACAAGCGGAACAGCAGGCACGGACGCGACGTATATGTACTTTGGCGAATTCCCACAGACTATAATAGCAGACGGCGTAACAGTAGATGAAAACAACTCCAAAGAAATGGGAATGTTCACTTACTATTTTGGAAGCGACGGCAACTGGTACGCGAAACAAGCAGAAAATGGCTACGGGGACAACTACAAGTACAGCAACAACACGCCAGTTGCAAAGAACGGATCAAGTAAACAATACTTCAAGGTAGAGCCGATAAAGTGGCGTGTTCTTACAACAGACTACAACGGAACCGGAAAGAAGCTCCTGCTTGCGGAAAATATACTGATTGCTCACCAATTTCATGATGTTGATGTATCTGATTACGCTGGTAGTAGTATCCGAAGCTACATCAACGGTGATTTTTTGCAATACGGCTTTTACAAGCGCATCGAAGGCGATGATTGTGACTACGACGGTTGATAACTCAGTTACTAGTACTGGTTTTAACGGAAGTAATCAATGCTGTGATAATACGGAAGACAAGGTTTTCATGTTGAGTCGTGTGGAATTTACAAATGCCACTTATAATTTTAATACAGTCTATGAGGAAAGTGACGTTCATAGAATCCGAAAACCAACTGATTTTGCATTGGCGAGCGGTGTTTACACCGACCAGTTTACATATGAGACTAGAGGCGGAAAATGGTGGTTACGTTCACCAGCTCAGTTTAACCGAAATAAAAAGCATGCAGCCAGTGATGGTTCAGGGTATCAGGACTGGCCTCAGCAAAACGGAATTGGTGTTGTTCCGGCTTTGTGCTTGGATAATTAGGGGCTATGGTAAAGGTATAATGGCTAAAAGCGTTTTTTTCAAAATTATACAAATTGATTCTCCTCCTTACTGCCATTATATTTGTGGTCGCCCTCACATCCAGTGACAATTTGTTGTTTGAAAATATCGGGAAAAAGGTGAGAGCTTGTCTGGACACTGCGGTTGTAATGAGCGTTAATATCCATGATTATGCCGGAACGAACAAAAAGGGTATTGATTGCTTATCATATATGTAATCCCCGAATGTAATACGGTTACGCAGCAGCCTTCAGCTGCCAACGGCCAGTATATTCTGTGTTTTTATTTCCGAAGGATTGCCAGATTGACGAAGTCCATTCCGATACGCACACGCATATTATAAATAACAAGGCATACTATTTCAGATGCCCGACTTTTGACGGAAAATTCTATACATCCTGTCTTATATGACAGAATGTACAAGTATTACGACGACAAGACCTACCGGTATGCTTCCTCTTACTAATAACTGAGATCCTTCCCTAACAGAAGGGGAACAAACAGGAACGGGGGGGGCTCAAACAGTCTTAGAAAATGGAAGCACTTATTACTTCAAGGTCCAGCCCATAGAGATGGAAATGCCGGCGGCGACAACGACAACAATAGCGTCACTGATATGAATTACGGTGTATGTCCAGCTTTGTGCCTCAGTTATGCTTCGTAAAACTGTCGTCTACTTTCCAATGATTTTGTTAACCTCATCAAGAGGCATATTCAAAGACTGTGCTATTATTTCTACAGAAACTCCGTTTTTATAAAAACTTCGTACGGCTTCCACTGTTTTTTTACGCTCTCCCTCGGCAAGTCCCTCTTTGCGCCCTCTGCGTTCAGCGGCATTTATTCTTGTAACTTCATCTGAAACACTCATCCAATAGCGTGTCTCGTGATACCAGTTCATCTCATCCTGACTGACCTCTTCAAGACCGTGAATGCCATCTTTATGCCTCCGTTCGCTTCGGTTAGTTTTTGTATATAATCTGCCTTTTCCTCTAAGGGTGCGTACAGGAAAAATTTACCCCACATCTGAGCATTCGTCAACCTCGTTATGTCATCATCCACACTCCTGATTTTCGGCAATTCCATCATTATTACGTTCAAGGTCTCCGATATCGCCCGGCCCTCATCGTTACGAAAAATGTAATGATTGATGCTTCTTTCTGTCCTCTTGTCGAAGACGAAGTTCATTACGGAAATCTGAAAAACCTGCGGAATCTCATCCCAATCAGTCCCTTTAGGCGTATAATGGTTCAGTACATGAGCCACATGATATTCCACCCGCTTTCCATAAGACTGGTCATCATTCTTACCCTGAATCTCTATATTCGCAATTTTACCGTCAACCTTGCAGTTGATGTCGAATTCGGACTGTTTATCAGAAGCAGCCTCCCCGGAAAGCTCGTTGGGCTGAAGGACAACATCGGTGACTTTTTTTTCAAGAATGTCCGAAAGGAAACAGGTCAGCGCTTGATGCGCCTCGTTAGATTCATCAGTAAAAAGAATCTTGAAAATTGGATCAGCGCAGGGATTCAAAAGGGCCGTGGGTGACGGTCGGTAGGTGTTAGCAGCCATAGTGACTTCCTTTAATTATTCAGTTTATGCAAAGTATCAATGAATCCTTTGCATAAAGAATTATTGATTTTGGGAACAAGTTTTATCATCTTTTTGGCTAATTTTTAGAAAAAAACTGATAGAGATACCTTCTCCCAAGCAGCTAGTTATGATTTCCTCACATGGACTAAAGCCGATAAAAATGATACACTTACCCTACCCTTGTACAAGATACAGGCGACTTCCGTCTTTCGACGGATATGATAAAAAGGAAGGCACCCCACGGTGCATAACAGGAGCGTGTATGAAGTTCATCTTTTTGGGCCCTCCAGGGGCTGGTAAAGGTACCCTCGCAGCAAAAGTAGCAGCATCCTACAATATCCCCCACATTTCAACAGGAGAGATTTTCCGTGCCGCCATCAAGGCAAAGACTCCTCTCGGATTGAAGGTTCAGGCAATCATCGATTCAGGAGCACTTGTAAGCGATGATATTACCATCGAGCTTGTAAAAGATCGTCTTTCTCAGGCTGATGCTCAGAACGGCTTCATTCTTGATGGATTCCCACGCACTATTCCCCAGGCAGAAGCCCTTGCGAAGATTCTTCCTGTAGACTCAGTCGTAAACTTCGACATCGAAGACAATGAAGTTGTAGGACGTCTTTCAGGCCGCCGTGTCTGCAAAGCCTGCGGACAGAACTACCACGTTGAGTTCATGCCTCCCAAGGTAGAAGGAAAATGTGACAAATGCGGCGGAGAGCTTTACACCCGCGATGATGACAAGATCGAATCCATAAAGCATCGTCTTGAGGTATACCGCTCTCAGACAGCTCCTCTCATCGATTTCTACAGAGAGAAGAACCTCCTTGTGGATATTGACGCCCGTCCTGCCACAGACAAGATTCTTGCTGAATTCGAAAGCAAATTCCCCCACAAATAAATCGGGGAAAAAAAGCATTCCTGGGAAGACAAAGCTTTTCTCAGGAATGACTTAATCCCCCCCACAGACCATTATGTATGAGATTGAACTGAAAGCATGGCTTGATGACAGACAAAAAGCTGTTGATATTCTTTCCTCCATGGCCTCCTATGACGGAATCCATGTGAAGGACGATACATACTGGACCATAGATGTGGACAGCGGCAAGGCTGACTGCTCCGCAGAGACAGGCTCCCTTATAGCGGGCGGCCGTCACGTCACAATCAGAATAAGAAAAGAAAGCATACAAAAAAACAAGGGCGACAAGCCCGAATCTATTTTTCTAGTCACGTACAAAAAACACACAAGAAAGACAGGCCCCGGCGGTGAGTCATACGAAGTGAACGACGAGAAGGAATTCCCCCTCCCCTCCCAGGATGCGGCCCAAACCTTAAGCTGCTTTCTGGAAGACGCAGGCTTTCACATATCCCTTAAGAAGCATAAGGAAACAGAAGGCTGGTACAAGGACGATTACCATATAGAAATCTGCGATGTGGAGAAGCTGGGAGTCTTCATAGAAATAGAGACAATAACAGCAGAGAAGGATTCTGAAACCCTTGAAAGCAGAAAACAAGGACTTCTTGATATAATAGACAAGTGCGGCGTACCCCGGGAAAGGATAGAAGAACGCTACTACAGGGAGCTTCTGGCTGAACTGGAGGAAAAACAAGGCACATGAGAGTGCGGCCCTCTGAAAAATAAAGCCGCGTATAAAACATAAGATAGGGAGACA
The DNA here is from genome assembly GCA_024680915.1 of Treponemataceae bacterium. Lineage (GTDB taxonomy): Bacteria > Spirochaetota > Spirochaetia > Treponematales > Treponemataceae > Treponema_I. The sequence goes on from JAILBN010000032.1 coordinate 8,196, forward strand.
GAAATGAATACTACAAGACTTTCCAGCATTCTTTCCGAATTGTATGGAACAGAAGAAGGAGCCATCCAAACGGATCGCTACAAAAAGCTTGCAGAACAGTATTCCAAGCACTACGGGACTCCGGCGAACTCAGAGAGCATACGTTTTTTCAGCTCACCAGGCCGCACGGAGATATGCGGAAACCATACTGACCATAATCTGGGAAAGGTTCTGGCAGCCAGCATCCAGCTTGACTGTATAGGAGCCGTGGAGCCGGATGTCAATAAAATATCTATATATGACCTGACCTACAACGAGGATTTCACCATCGACATAAGCGACACCAGCCGTAAGGCCGGTGAGACAGGCTCCGCTGCCTTGATTAGGGGAATGCTCCAAGCCTTCAAAGAGAAGGGGCTTAAGACAGGCGGTTTCAAAGCCTGCTTCCAGAGCGATGTTATAGCCGCCGCCGGAGTAAGCTCCTCCGCGTCCTTCGAGATGATGATAGGAACCATAATAAACCACCTCTACAACGAGGGAAAGCTTCCTGTAAGCCTGCTTGCCTCCGCAGGGCAGTACGCGGAGAACAAATACTGGGACAAGGGATCGGGGCTTCTGGACCAGACAGCCTGTGCCACCGGCGGTATGGTGACCATAGACTTCGAGAACCCGGAGAAGCCTGCAGTAAAAAAACTGAATTTCGACTTCGGAGCCCAGGGCTATACCATGATGATTGTGAACACGGGGAAAAGCCATGCGGAGCTTTCTGCAGAATACTCCTCCATACCCAATGAGATGAAGGCGGCCGCCGCCGTGCTGGGCAAGAAAACCCTCAGAGGTCTCAGCTTCCAGGACATATACGAAAAGTTACCCCTCATCCGGGAGAAATGCGGAGACCGGTCTGTTCTCAGGGCTCTTCACTTTCTGGAGGAGAACGACAGGGTAGACACAATGGCAGCTGCCCTTGAAAAGAACGATTTCCCAACCTTCCTGAAAATAATAACAGAATCGGGCAACTCATCCTGGAAATGGCTTCAGAACATCTGTATTCCTGGAAATCCCGGAGAACAGCCGGTGGCAGTATGTCTTGCCCTTACGGAGCACTTCATAAAGACCCGGTCACCCGGAAAAGCGGCCTGCCGTATTCACGGCGGCGGCTTCGCAGGCGTAATACAAGCCTTCATCCCCTCCTCCTTCGAGGCAGAATACCGGGAATACATGGAAAAGGCCCTGGGCTGGACAGCCTCTTCCGGCAGCAGAAGTCCTGTCTACAGCATGAAGATAAGGTCCTTCGGCTCCATAGAGGTGAAATAAGGCATTTAAAATATCAAAGCCCTGTCCAGAAATCAAATACTGCATTTCAGGACAGGGCTTTTTTCTATTAATACAGGAATAAACAAAAATTACAGAATATTCAGGGTTTTCCTTATAGCTCCCGCAACCTCCACAAGATTAAGCGGCTTCCTATAAAACTCCTTTGCACCCATTTTCTTAACTTTTTCCTCAAGACCTTCGTCATTCAAAGACGTAATTATAAATACAAGGGGCTTTCCGAATTCATCAGAATCATTGATTCTGGAACAAAGGCTGAATCCATCCAGACCCGGCAAATTCAAGTCAAGAAGAACCAAGTCCGGCTTTTTCTCTACAAATTGAACTCCAGCCTCAAAACCGTCAAATGCCTGGCAAATTGAAAAATCGGGGAATTTACCAGTCAGATATTTTGCCATAACATTGTTAAGACCCTTATCATCATCAACAATCAAAATAGTCCCAGCAGAATCACCCTTATCCTCAACCACAAGATCAGAAGGAATACGCATATGGCGCTTCATCATGAATTCAATCAAATCATCTTGATACACACGATACTGACCACCGGGAGTGCTAAAAGCTTTGAGATAACCGTTGCGGATCCAGTTTATCGCGGTCTGATTTACGACGCCACAAATATTGGCCACTTCTAATGCTGAATAAACAATAGTTTTACGAGAATCCTTACCCATCTTCACCTCTAAAAAGGTCTTCAACCTTAACAGATATATTTATTAAATTTTCTCAAATATCTCTGATATTATAAGATTATACAACAAATTAATTCAAAAGTAAATGAATAAAAATCTTAATCCCCAAGAACCTGACAAAAAAGCGGTACTAATTTATTAGCGAAAGTCCTTGAAACCAATTGAATAACACAGAAAAACAAATTTGCTCAATAAAAAATTATTCATTTAACAGTTTTCTAATCATTTTATTCGAAAATCCTAGTCTTATCAAGGCTTTTATAAGCCTTTCTTCACATTTTCCTTGTTCAACAAGCTTTTTATATGCTTTTTCAAGCTGCAGCTCTTCCGGATTTTCCTCGAAAAAATGTAACACAGCTTCTGTCGCAAGCTCATTACTGACTCCCCTTGTCCGAAGCTCTGCAAGAAGTCGAGTCCTACCTTCATAATGATTAAGGGCACGGCAACGAAGCCACTCATCTGCAAAACGCCGGTCTGAAAGCCAGCCTTCCCTCTCAAGAAAATCCAAGGCTTTGTAAACAGCATTCTCTGCATGATGTTTCTTGAGCAGTTTCATCTCCAACTGACGACGGCTATGCTCGCGCCCCGCAAGATATTTCACGGCGCATTTTTCCGCTGAGAAAGCTTCTCCGGCTTGCATAAAATCGGCAAAAGCATCTTGGGAAAGCTCTACCCCTGGAGCCGCCACATCAACAGGAAAATGCTCCAGATATGATAGTCTCAAGAAAAAAGAAACTCCATCATCAAAAAGACATTTAACACAATCTTTCGAAAGACATTCAACATCATTCAAAACATGAAAGCTCATCAATCCTTTTCCTAAAAAAAAAGACTGAAATGAAAGCAAAGCATACTTTCAATCAGTCTTTTATTACAGATACTTCTTAAGCAAACAAAAGAGATATCCGAAACGGGATAAAACTAACGCTTACTGAACTGGAAGCGTCTGCGTGCACCACGCTGACCATACTTCTTGCGCTCAACCATGCGGGAGTCACGAGTAAGATATCCGTTAGCATGAAGTGATGCATAATTTGCCTGATCAACCTGTGTAAGAGCTCTTGCGATACCATGGAGACAAGCACCAGCCTGTCCGTTAAGTCCACCGCCCTTAACATTGATGATAAGGTCATATTTTGTATCGCTTGCAGTAACCATAAGAGGCTGTTTTACGACCTGAACCTGCTCTGGTGTCGCAAAATAATCTGCAAGATCCTTGCCATTAACTGTTATTTTTCCATTTCCCTCACGTATAAAAACACGTGCAGTTGCAGTCTTTCTTCTTCCTGTACCAATACCGATATTCTTAATCACAATAGGCTCCTACTTAAATATCCAGTGTCTGAGGGTTCTGAGCCAATGAAGGATGCTCAGCACCAGCATAGATTTTAACATTCTTCAGAAGCTTGCGACCAAGACGGCCATTAGGAAGCATTCCCTTAATAGCGAGCTTCAGAGGATCCTCAGGATGTCTCTCGATTGTCTCTTTGAAGTTATGAGACCTCAAACCACCGATGAAACCAGTATGGTGATGATACATCTTATCTGTTTCCTTGCGACCTGTAACTGCAACTTTATCAGCGTTGACGATGATTACAAAGTCACCCATTTCCTGATTAGGTGTGTATGTAGGTTTGTGCTTTCCGCGCAATACCATGGCAGCCTTAGCAGCAACACGTCCCAGAGGCTTGCCGGCAGCATCAATAACAAACCAGTTACGTACTGCATCCTGTTCTTTTACGAAAATAGTCTTCATGTATGTACCTTACAGTATAAAATCTTCCAGACAACCAACCTTGCATCCGGCCAGTCAGTCTGTCTCACAGTATCGGGCGAGCAAACCCATAAAATGATACGTGAAAATGCAGATATACGGGATAGTAGAATAACATTTTAAAGGACTTTTAGTCAATATCAGAGCTTTCTCTTTTCAGAGCCTGGGCTTTTGAGGCCGGACTTTTCTCGCTGATAAAAAGGCCGACAATAGTCACCAGGGCACCTATCCCCCCGAGGAGAGTTATTTCCTCTCCCAGAACAAAAAAAGCGAAGACAATGGTCACCACAGGAATAAGATATATGCCACAGCTGACCTTTACCGTCCCCACTATTTTGCAGGCCTTGTTCCAAACCGTGAAGCATAGACCGCTGGCTATTACACCCAGGAAGAGAAGGTTCATCCAGTTATAGGGATTAGAGAAGCGGACTGCATTCACCGTCTTGTCAAAGGTAAAAGAAAGAGATTTGAGGAAATCACTCCCTCCTGCTGCCGCAGTCTCTTCCGAAAATCCCCATCCCATAAAAGACAGGGGTATCATTATAAGGACGGCAAAAAAGAAAATGCGCCTTGAAGAACAGAGGGGATCATATTTTTTCCTGTTTATTATAGAAATAACCACGGAATAAAAGCCCCAGCATATTCCAGACATAAGGGCAAGCAAGTCTCCCTTGGGATTGAATTCCAGGGCGGTGTTGCCGTTGAAACAAACCAGGGTGACTCCTGTGACCGAAATAATGAAGCCCAGTATAAACCAAAAAGAAAGATTTTTCTCTTTAAAGAAAAGCTGGCTTAGAATCGCGGTGAAAAGAGGACTGATACTTACTATAACGCTGACATTCGAAGCATTGGTGAAGTGAATGGCTGTATTCTCGAAAAGCTGATAAAGCACGACACCGGAAAGTCCGGCAAGAGCAAAAAGGATATTATCCTTCAGTCCGATTTTCTCAAACTTGGGATGCATGACCAAAAGACCTATATAGGCAGTGATAAAACGGAAAAAGAGGATTTCCAAGGCGGAAAAATCATTCAGAAGGTATTTTGTGCTTACAAAGGTTATGCCCCAGAAAAAAACGGCTGTGACTGCAAAAACATAACCAATTAGTTTTTGCTTATTTTCTTTCATGATTTTGGAATATAGCACATATAAAGATTTTTTTCTATCTGAAAGTACTTTCCCTAACGAAACTGCCGAATCTCTCTTGGGCTATTCTGTATGCCTCCGTGTCAAAAAGAACGATTGTGACATCAAGCTCCCCTCCATGCTCCTGTATGGTTTCCACGGCAACAGAGAGAGCCTCCTCTTTGGGATAGCCATAAACTCCTGCGCTTATAAGAGGAAAGGCTACGCTTCTGCATTTGTTGGCGACGGCCAGCTCAAGGGATTTCTCGTAGCAGCTTCTAAGAAGGAGCCTGCATTCCTCTTTACGGCTGGAATAATAGACAGGTCCTACAGTGTGAATAACATGACGGGCCTTCAGCCTGTAGCCCTTGGTGATTTTGGCATCCCCGGTATCACAGCCGCCCAAAGTCATGCACTCCTCCAGAAGCTCATGGCCCGCTGCCCGGTGTATGGCGCCGTCCACACCACCGCCTCCCAGAAGTGAACTGTTGGCGGCATTGACGATGGCATCCACGTCGTATTTGGTGATATCACCCCTCTCTATACACAGACTCATAGGCTTACCTCCCCATAGGTAAAAAATAACACTTTATTTTTCCTTTGACTACGGCAGAATTAGACCGCCAGAGAGGCATCCTGCAGACGGGACAAGAGGCGTGGAGCATCCGGCAGGCACAGAGGCCGAAAGCTGAAAGAAAGAAGTAGAGCTTTTCTGCGGTGGACTTAGCTCCGAAGGCCGCTTCCGGCAGGCACAGCGCGCGCCGCAGGAAAGGGATAGCCAGGCAACAAGTTCAAGCCGCGGCGGTGGGATGGGCCCTTTTTCCCAGCCCAGGCGGGCTAAAAGAGCTCCAGCTGACTGGATTTTTCTTGGGGGAAGTCCTCTATCCATTTGAAGACGGAGGTCTGCCCGAACATTATCTTCCTGCTGCGGCAAGTCTGAATAAGATGCTTCATCAGACGGGGAGAATCGGGGCTTGCCAGCTCGTATTTATAGCCATAAGCTCTTTCATAACGCTCCTTCATCCCCGTGAAGTTTATACCCCCGTGCTCGCCTCCCTTCTCTGAGGCAAGCCTGTCCAAGGCCGCGTAAAAATACTCCCGGTTCCCCTCCCTTAAAGTAAGCCCTATTCCAAAGCAGATGATGGCATGGACACCTGCCCTTACGCAGTAATCCACAAGCTTGTCTATATTCTCCATGGTATCGTTTATGAAGGGCAGAAAGGGGCTGAGCCAGACCACAGTGGGAATTCCCAGGTCCCGGCAGCGGCAAAGCACTTCGAATCGGCAGCTAGTGGGGCAGACACCCGGCTCCACAAGGCGGCAGAGCTCATCATCGGCAGTGGTCAGCGTCATCTGTACCACGGCTTTTGTCCTGCGGTTTATCGAAGCGAGCAGGTCCAGGTCGCGGAGGATTAAGTCCGATTTAGTCTGCAAAGTCACACCAAAACCGTATCTTTCGATAATCTCCAAGCAGCGGCGCATAAGGCCCAGCTCCTTCTCCAGCGGAATATAGGGATCTCCCATGGAACCGGTTCCTATCATGCAGGGTTTACGTTTACGCCTAAGAGCCGCTTCCAAAAGCTGGGGCGCATTCCCCTTCACTTCTATGTCCTCAAAATCGTGGGTAAACTGATAGCATTTACTTCTGGAGTCGCAATAAATGCAGCCGTGGCTACAACCCCGGTAAAGATTCATGCTGCGGGGAGTCAGGATAGATTTGGCCTCAACAAAATGCATGATCTTAGCATAGCATAAAAAATATGACAAGAGTATGTCATATAAAAAAACTCTTGCATTTATGACCAGCTTGTAATAATATGAAACAAAAATGAAACTACTTTCATTTTTGTTTGTAGGATTCATTATTCAGAGGATTCAATGCCCAAGGTCTCAGAGGAATACATAGAGAAGAAGAAGGATTACATAGTCGACTGCACTTACAAAATCTGCCTCCGAAAGCCCGTGGAGATGGTAACCATGACCGACCTGATCCAGGAGACAGGCTTATCCCAGGGGGGAATCTACAGATTCTACAAAAACCTTGATGAGATTCTGTGCGACATGATAGCCGGGATGAGGAAGAACTACAATTTCATAGACCGTCTGGAAGAAATTACAAGGCATAAAGAAATAAGCTTTGAGGAAACCGTCAATAAAGTATGCGGAACCCTTGCCGATGCAATGGAGGAGCATCTTCTGGACATTCAGAAAATCAATTTTGATCTGACAGTCCTGGCTATAAACGAGCCGGAAAGGGCTGCAAAAATCATAGAAGAGACAAAGGGTAAAGGCAATTTCGACTATCTTGCCAGAGTCACTATGCCCCTCCTGCTTGAAGCCGCAAAAGACAAAAAACTTATCCCAAAAGCCGAACCTGAAGCCATCCTCAGATTCCTGTCGGCTTCCTACGTGGGAATAGAGATGAGCTGCATTCTTTCGGCTTGCTACAGCAAGGGGCTTATGCATGTGGACAGCAACCCCCGGGAACTTTTTGAAGTGCTGGCAAAATCCATAATTCTTCTTTTTGGAGGAGAGGTCAAATGAAGACAAAAACACCTGTTCCAAGCGGAAAATATGCTGTAGGCACCTTTACCTACACCATTAAAAATCAGAGGCCGGAGGTGATGGAGCCTTCAAAAATGCGCAGCGTAGCTTCCCGTGTTTATTACCCAGTACATAAAGACTCTGTAGTGGGTCTGCCTAAGGCAAGATATATGTCGCCCCAGATTGCAGAGGGCATAAAAAGAGCCTTTCTGATCGCCCCCAACTTCAAAAAGCTTGAGACCTCTGGGCAGAACAGATCAGAATGCTACCAGAATGCCCCAAGAATCCAGGGAGAAGAATTTCCCCTTATCATATTCAATCACGGCTATAATTCCTTCCGGGAAGCTAATTCCTTTCTCTGCATAGAGCTTGCCTCCCATGGCTATGTGGTTATCTCCGTCGCCCATTCCAGGGAGGCGGTCTGCACCGAGTTTGACCAAGAAACTGAAGACGGCCGCTTTATTTTCTATGACAAGAGCCTGACTAAAAAAACTTACAGCCCCTTTCTGGGAGGAGTTCTTGCAGCCCTGAAGCTTACCAAGGCAAAGGGAACAAACGAGGAGCTGGCAGATAAGTTCGATGCCTTCCAGAATAAATACTGCCGTTTCCAGCAAGGACGCCTTGAAGAATGGGTAAAAGACGTGAATGCCTCCCTGGACTACGCCAGGAAAAACCTTGCTGACCTCATAGATTTCGAGAAAGGGATAGGAGCCTCTGGCCATTCCTTCGGAGGAAACACCGCCTACAGGCTTTGTGCAGAAAACCCGGCATTTGTCTGCGGCATAAATTTGGACGGAGCTTATTTCGGCGACTACAAGGACACAGTTATGAACAAACCCTTTCTTCAGGTAAGCGGAAAGGACAATGAAAACGTAGTCACAAGGGTTTACACAAGGCACACAAAAACAGTCTATAAGCTTTTATTCAAGGATATGAAGCATTTCGGCTTCAGTGACATGAAGTTTCTGCTGCAGGCTAAATCCATGACGGGAAAGCTTGATCCCCAAATACTCCACGAAAACCTCTGCCGCTGTCATCTGGAATTCTTCGATGCATTTTTGAAGAAAATAAAACCTGCCCCCCAGTTTGAAAGCAATGACGCGGTCACGGTCACGGAGTTTCCTCCTCTTTAACCCAGACACCTCAGTTCGCGTACCACTCCAGTCAGAGAGCCACATCAAACTGAGCACACCAGCCTACACCACTCCTGTCCCCAGCCCGTTCGCCCTTTCTTCCCAGCCCGTGCCCCCCAGTTCGCACAGTGGCGGGAAATCAGCAGGAAACTCAGTCCTAGCCCTCAAAAAAAATGCTTAAAACCCCATCTGAGGGGATGCGCAAAAGAGGATTAAAGATATAAAATAAAAGCACAATAGCCCAAAGAAGGATTTTCCAAGACAAGAGGAGGAATCTGATGACTATAAAAGAAGCTATAAGAGAAAGGCATTCCGTAAGGCAGTATCAGGACACCCCCATAAAGACAGAAGCAAAGGAAAGGCTTGAGGCCCTGGTCAAAGAATGCAATGAGGAAAGCGGCTTGAACATACAGCTGATATGTGATGATCCCGACTGCTTCAACACCTTCCTGGCCCACTACGGAAGGTTCAGAAATGCAAAGAATTACATTGCCCTTGTGGGTAAAAAGAGCATAGAGAAGCTTGACGAAAAATGCGGCTATTACGGGCAGAAGCTTGTCCTTGAAGCCCAGATGCTGGGTTTGAACACATGCTGGGTCGCAGGAACTTACGGAAAGGGGAAATGCAAGGCAGACATCAAGGCCGGAGAGAAAATAGTCTGCGTCATTTCTCTTGGTTATGGTGTGAATGCAGGAAACCCGCATAAATCAAAGTCGGAAGAGAAGCTGTGTGATGTTTCCCCCGAAAACAGACCGGACTGGTTCAAGGAGGGACTGGAGGCAGCGATGCTTGCACCCACAGCTATCAATCAGCAGAAGTTCACCGTCTCCCTGGAGGGGGAAGAACCTGTAATCACTGCAAAAAACGGACCACTTACACAGCTTGACCTGGGAATCGTCAAATACAACTTCGAGGCTGCCTCAGGGCATAAATGCAGATAGGCTGCCCGGCTATGACTGGCAAGACAGGCCGCTCAAAAAACTCTAGGGGCGACCTTTCTGGCAGAGCCTGTTTCGGGGAAACTGGCAAGACAGGCCGAAAAATCTGATTTTTTTCTTTACAGGGACAAATTAGGTCCCTACTCCTCTGATAAAATGTATCCAGCGACATAGTCAGGCTGAAGCTGCTCGAAAAAAAAACACAAGAAGCCGACGGGAATCACAGAAAGGAGGAAACATGTCTTTCATGATGCTGGGAATTGCAATTCTATGCGGAAGCCCTTTACTCATCCTAATGTGGCTTTTGAACTTAGGATTCGACCATTGGAAACAAGAAAAGGAATATGAAGAGGACATACAGGAATGTGACCGAAACATAGCCCGGATTGATGCTGAACTCCGGCATTATGAATTGCTCGACCACATTGACGATTCCATGGACAGGCTCAGGGACAGTATCTGCGACTCCTTGGACCAGGGAAGAGAGGAAATCTGCAGCTCAATCATCAAAGCAAATTCTGCCTTAATCAGTCAAAGAGGGACAAAGACTAACACAAGGGTGAGAAGAAAAATAAGCAGGAGGATAGAAAGAAAGCCAGACGGCAGCATCCGGGGAAAAGAAGAGTATCAGGAGGAATATAAGCAAATCTGTCAGGGTATGATGAACTAAAAAAGAAGGAAAATAACCTTCAGGTCAGTTTTTTCCTTGACATTTTTTTGCTGATAAAATATCATTTAATCACATTTGATTGTATACAATCTTTTTGTGTTCAATCACAAAAGAATAAAGAAAGCCGGAGGAAAATATGACTTACGCTGTCAGATTCTACACTAAGACAGGAAACACAAAGCGCCTTGCAGAGGCAGTAGCAAAAGAACTGGGTGTTGAAGCCCTGCCGATTTCGGAGCCAGTAAAGGAGCCCGTGGACATTCTTTTTCTTGGCAATTCTTATTATGCTTTCAATATCGACCCGGAAGTCCGGGACTTCGTTAAATCCCTTGATAAAAACAAGGTCGGCAAAATTGTCAATTTCGGAACGGCGGCAATGCTCAATTCGACCTATAAGAAGGTAAAGGCTGTCGCGGCAGACGTGGGAATAGCCATGGACGAAAAGGAATTCCACTGTAAGGGAGAGTTCATGGGAATCCACAAGGGACGCCCAAATGCGAAAGATCTGGAAGTAGCGGTGGAATTTACCCGCCAGTATAAATAATAAAGGCTGATGCTCTGAACGGATGTCTTACAAAGAGGTAAAGCTGTAAAATTGCGGCATCGCAATTTTTTTACGTTTTTCTATAAAACGCCGTCGGCTCTGACGGTGGTCCCAAAAAGGAGACTCAATATGATTTATGATTACGAATTAACAACAGGAAAGGGTGAGACAGTAAAGCTATCGGCATTCAAAGGCAAGGTTATCCTTGTGGTAAATACAGCAACAGGCTGCGGCTTCACTCCCCAGTATGCCCCCATCGAAAAGCTATACAAGGATTATCACGATAAGGGACTGGAGATTCTTGATATCCCATGCAACCAATTCGGAGCCCAGACACCAGGCTCAGACGATGAGATTCACGAGTTCTGTACCCTTCACTACAACACCACCTTCCCTCAGATGAAAAAATCTGATGTAAACGGTGAGAATGAGCTTCCTCTTTACACCTATCTGAAAGCACAAAAGGGCTTTGAAGGCTTTGAAGAGCACGAATACAAGGACCTGCTTGAAAAAATGTTCTCAGAGGCAGATCCTGACTGGGCGAAAAAGCCGGACATCAAATGGAACTTCACGAAGTTCGTCATCGACCGCTCTGGAAATGTAGTAGCCCGCTTCGAGCCGACAGCAGATATGACCAAGGTGGAAGAGTGCATCAAGGCTTTGCTCTAGGCAATCTAACCTACTTCGCGCAGTTCTTTTTATGGGCCTTGATTTTCTTCATGGCCCAGGCATAATGGCTTGAGGTGTTGCTTACACAGTAGTCACCGAGAGCCGCATTCCCGGTCCAGGCAAAATGCTTTGGCATAAAGAGCTCCTCGTTCGAGTAGCTTTCAATCAGCTTCATGGTGGCGGCATGACTTTCGGCGAACATTTTTCTTGCGTCTTCCAGGGAGGTTGACTGATGACGCTCCCAAAGCATCTGGTTCATGGCTCCGTAGGTTTTCCAGCTGTATTCTGCAGGCAGAAAGGCGATGGCTGATTTCTTATCGCTTACGCCCTTGTTGTTCTTGGGGAACTTCAGCAAAAGCTGGTGCCATTCATAAAGATGAATAAGCAGATCACGAACGTTTTTATCGCGGCTCCAGTGGGCTTCTTTTTTACTGGGCTGGTCTGAAAAATCAAAGGGAGTATTGAGCTCCTTTTCAGAAAGTCCGTCAATCATTTTAATCAGTGCCTCATAGTTTTCTTTTGCGGCCGCTAAAAGGTCGTCTTTAGTTTTTGGTCTTGGCATTTGTCAACTCCTTGGAAGATTTACGGGGCACCTTTCTGTCGGCAGGCAGGTTACCCGACAATCTCATTTTCTATGAACAGTATAGCAGTAAAAATATGACAAGAGTGTGTCATATTTAGACAAAAAACGTCTTAGCTATATGGTGGCGAAAAAGTTATAAATAAGCTTGCGGATAATCTGGACCCTTCCTGTATTTCATCTATTCCCTGGGTGGAATTTCTTGCTGGGATAAAAATCCTTGCAGAAGGTAAAAGACAAGACTTCCCTGCCCTTTGTTTTAATGGTTGCCTCAATTGCCATTGCTAATAATATGATTCTAGTTACGAGGAATCCTTCTGTTTTTAGAGATATAGCAGAAAACTCCAAATCAGCAGGGCGTTCCCCCCTTCCTTCCAGTCAGGGGGTCGGCGCTTCCAGGCTCCACTACGTTCGGTGCTTGCGCACGGGCTACGCCCCCTTCCAGCGCCTAACGCAGGTTTAAGCAAGAACACAAACGGAAGCCAGCTTCCGCTGTAGACAATTCTCCCCTACTTCGCGCAGTTCTTTTTGTGAGCTGTGATAATAGTATAAGAATAAGCATTAACCGTGATGACAGCCCCTTCGATGCTGACGTACCAGTTTTTCCCCTTTCGCGTGATTTGTGCCTCCGGTGACTGGATTTTTTCCTTACACCAGGCAACGATGTCTATAATCTCTGGGCCAAGGGAGAGGTTGTGGCGTATGCGTTCTATTCCCATTGGAGTTGTGTGAAGGTGGTTTAGATTTTGTAAAAGAGCATTAACTTGTACCAAAGGTGTGTTTCTGGGTTTCATTTGAGAGTCCATGGGTGACATTTTATTATACACCCTTCCTTACCGGATGGCGAATTACTGTTTTAAGCTTTTCAGCCGGAGTTTTTCTCGGGTCACTTAAATAGATCTCATGATGAAGTCTTGTGGCAGAAAAGTCCAGCTGCCAGCCTTCTTGTGCAGCAAAATCGTGCATGGCCTTTACGGAAGCAGGTTCGTCGTCGTATGAGCCGATATGCATAATCTGTACGCAGAGGCCTTCTTCAAGTGTGAAGAGCTCTGCCCTGGAACAGTCTAAGCCCTTTTTTACGCCCGCTCTTTCTTTGGCCCAGTCAAAATCCTTTTGTGTAACAAAATCTGGTAAACGGATAGCAGAAATCCACTTGAGAGAAGATTTATCTGAATAGTCAAAGCCTGCGGCAAGAGCACCATCTTTCTCCTGCCACCAGAAGCCCTCAAGCGGAGGAACGACATAGTTGAAATAGCCTTCAATACGATGGTCGCCCATTTTGCTCATTTTCAGTGTATAAGAAACACCGTATAGCACGGCGACTGCCGTCTTGTACTCGCCGTCTTCATCGTTGGGATTGCCTTTGCCCCTCACAGCGACAAACTGCATTTTGGGCACAGTCACAAGCTGAGGTTTCTTGGACGGAAGATAAAAGTCCTTGAATTCTTTTTTGTAGTCAGAAGCCATTTAATTCTCCTTTGAATTCTTCCAACAATTCGTGTTTGTAGACTTTCTCCCTTGTAGACTGGCGCACCTCCTTCCACAAGGCCACCGCTGCCTTAAGCTTGTCAGGAAAGCTGGCAGTGCTTTCTTTATATGCTGATTGTATCAGTACAAATATGACAAGAGTCTGTCATATTTAATTTTGTAGGCAATGGACGAAAGCAGGAAGAAGCCACAGTGGACTCCGCACAGGCCTCAGCCTCGGGGCAGACCCCAGACTACGGACGAAATGATCAAAAATTGCGATTTCATCCGTAAAAACTGTGGAGAAAGGTCTGAGAAATGACGCCTCAGCCTCGGGGCAGACCCCAGATTACGGACGAAATAATCAAAAATTGCGATTTAGTCCGTAAAGATGCACAGAAAAAGGCTCTGGACGTTGCCTCAAGACCCTCTAGGGAAGCTTGGGTTACGGACAAAATGCTCAAATATTACGATTTCGTCCGTAAAAACTGTGGAGAAAGGTCTGAGAAATGACGCCTCAGCCTCGGCACAGCCCCCAGACTACGGACGAAATGATCAAAAACAGCGTTTTCGTCCGTAAAAACTGTGGAGAAAGGCCTGAGAAATGACGCCTCAGCCTCGGGGCAGACCCCAGACTACGGACGAAATGATCAAAAATTGCGATTTCGTCCGTAAAGATGCACAAAAAAGGGCTCCGGACGTTGCCTCAAGAACCTCTAGGGAAGCTTGGGTTACGGACAAAATACTCAAAAACAGCGATTTCGTCCGTAAAAACTGTGGAGAAAGGCCTGAGAAATGACGCCTCAGCCTCGGGGCAGCCCCCAGACTACGGACGAAATGATCAAAAATTGCGATTTCGTCCGTAAAAACTGTGGAGAAAGGCCTGAGAAATGACGCTTCAGCCTCAGGGCAAGACCAAGACTACGGACGAAATGCTCAAATATTACGATTTCGTCCGTAAAAACTGTGGAGAAAAGGGCTCCGGACGTTGCCTCAAGAACCTCTAGGGAAGCTTGGGTTACGGACGAAATGATCAAAAATTGCGTTTTAGTCCGTAAAGATGCACAAAAAAGGGCTCTGGACGTTGCCTCAAGACCCTCTAGGGAAACTTGGGTTACGGACGAAATGCTCAAAAATTGTGATTTCGTCCGTAAAAACAGTGGAGAAAGGTCTGAGAAATGACGCCTCAGCCTCGGCACAGCCCCCAGACTACGGACGAAATGCTCAAAAATTGCGATTTAGTCCGTAAAAACTGTGGAGAAAGGCCTGAGAAATGACGCTTCAGTCTCAGGGCAAGACCAAGACTACGGACGAAATGATCAAAAATTGCGATTTCGTCCGTAAAGATGCACAGAAAAGGGCTCCGGACGTTGCATCAAGAACCTCTAGGGAAGCTTGGGTTACGGACGAAATGCTGGAACATGCTGCAAAAGTCTCTGCTCTGGTGAGATTTTGCATACTACAATCGGGTCACAAGGATGCTTTGAATTCTTCCAATAATTCGTGTCTGTAGACTTTCTTCCTTGTAGACTGGCGCACCTCCTTCCACAGGGCCGCCGCAGCCTTAAGCTTGTCAGGAAAGCTGGCCGTGGCAGGATCAGCACAAAAATCCTTTACGAACTGATTCCACTGAAGGGAGCTTTTGTCGTATTTTGCATAGGTCCTTTCTCCATAGAAAACCTCCAGAAGGTCCCCCAGGGCAAAGCTTGTATCTCCGTTTTCCTTGACTTTACGGACTGTGGCCACCATATCCACATTGAACTTGAAATTCCTGATTCCAGTCTGAGTCGAGAAAAAAGCCCTGAAGCGCTGACTGAAACAGAAGCCGCATTCAAGCAGGCCTGACTGGAGGGTTAGAGGTCCTTCAACCGCTTTTGCAGGCAAAGGCTGCCTCCTTCTCTTCTCTTTCACTCTATTGCCTTTAAAATATTCCTCAATAACATGATTGAGTTCTGCCTTCATCCCCAGGGCATCAAGCCCCAATCTGCGGCATATTTTCTGCAGCTCATCCCGGTACCAGTAATATCTGGAGAATTCCTGGAAGCTTTTTATTTCATCAAAGCGAGGTCGTCTTTCCATAGCAGGAGGATATCAGAGAAAACATGACAAGATGGTGTCATATTTAAAAGCGGAGGAGCATCTTTGCGTCAGCGCTGTGGAGGGCGTAAGGCCACCGCAGGCTGAACTTGCTTCAGCCGAGGAGGCTGGAGGTGGTGCGGAGCACCTTACCGGAACCCGGAACATAGCGACCGGAAAAGGCCTTGTGTCTTTTCCGGGGACGCCCTTGTTTTAATCCTTGTAAAGATTCGTTACGGATTTTGAAAGCTCGATTATGGTCTCGCGGATTTTCTTGGGAGACAGGATTTTTATCTGGGGGCCGAAACCTAAAAGCAGCTCGCACAGCCAGGGGCTTTCAGGTGCGGTGAAGGTGGCGGTCAGGCTGCCGTCCTTGTGGGTAACAAGCTGGGAGCAGATAAAGGAATCCAGCAGGTAAGGGATTTTTTCCTTGGCAACCCTGGCTTTAATCTTTAACAGGGGAAAGCTTTTGGTGGAGGAAGCTGCCGCGCCTTGTGCAGAGCTTGCCGGCTGAGAAATTGTGGCGGACGCCACCGGATCAGCGACTGTGGCGGGGCTCCTCAACTCTTTCGTGGCAGAGTTCGCCAGCTTTGTAGCGGAAGCCGCAGGCTCTGTAACTGAAGGCTCTTTCGTGGCAGGGCTCGCCGGCATACGACCCTGACCAGAGCTTGCAGACTTTGTGGCGTAAGCGGCCGAGTCTTTTTTGCTGGGGTCCGCACAATTTTGCCTCTGAGCAGGGCTCGCAGACTTTGTGGCGTAAGCGGCCGAGTCTTGTGAAGGGGCCGTCGTTTTTTGGGTGGTAGTAGCCGGCTCTGTAACCGGAACGGTCTGAGTTTCTTGAGGCGCCATGGTGGCCAGAGTTTTCTGCGGTGCAGCGGGTTTTGGGATCGTTGCTGTACGTCCTGTCATCTGGACATTTCGCATTCTGGTCAGCTTGAAGTACCTTTGAGCCTGGCGGGTCGTGCACCAGCCCCAAAGATACCAGGCCTGACCTCGGAATATCAGCTTCCAGGGGTGGATGATTCTCTTTTCACTTCTGCCGTCGCCAGTGAAGTAGTCAAAGCTGACCTGGCGTTTTTTCAGGATTGAATCCCGCAGCAGGGAAAAAAGGTTACGGACCTCAGAGCCTTCCGGGCTCCAGGGAGCAAAGTCCACCTGCAGCCAGTCCGCATCGGATGTAACAAGGTGGGAAAGTTTTTCCACAGCCTTGCTGTTTGCATCTGGCAGTGAGGAGGGATTGCCTGAAAGGGCATTCAGTGCCTTCAAGCTGGAAAGTATGGCCAGCCTTTCATCTTCGGACAGAAGGGTATTGTCCATGGAATATTTCTCGGAGATTGCTATACCCCCGCCCCTTCCCTTCAAGGAATAAAGAGGGATTCCAGAAAGGCTCAAGGCCTCCACCCAGCGGTAAATAGTCCTCACGCTGACACCGAAACGCTGGGCCATGGCCTTTGCGGTCACCTGCTTCTTACCAATCAGGACATAGACGAACTCGAACAACTGATCTATCTGCATGCTTCATATTATAGCAGAAAATATGACAATCGGCTGTCATGTTTTTTATGCCTGTGTGTGTGGGGAGACCTGAAGGATTTTACAGAATCCTAACAAAAGCTTCCCTTCGATTTAACACAAGTCTTATACATTAGTCTCATAACTTATTCTCCCGGGAGAGTTCCTGCTCCCCGGTCCCCACATGGGGGTATTTTACAAGGAGTTTTTATGAGAACTAATCTTAAAAAAATCGGAAGACTTGCCCTGGTGATTGCCGGGCTTTCTTCAATTCTTGCTTTGACGGCCTGTAATTCCAAAAAGGAAAACACAGCATCCACTGCATCAAGCTCAGAGGCTGCTAAAAGCGTAAATGAGGCATTAGTCAAGGATTTGGCCATCAATGTCTTAAGCCGTGAGGAAGGCTCTGGAACCAGGGGTGCCTTTATCGAGATATTCGGCATTCAGAAAAAGGACGCAAATGGCAAAAAGGTGGACTACACCAGCGAGGAAGCCGCAATCACAAACTCCACTGCGGTTATGATGACAACGGTAGCGGGAGACAGAGCTGCCATTGGTTACATATCCCTGGGATCCCTGAACGATACGGTCAAAGCCTTGAAGATTGACGGAGCTGATGCCAGCGTCGCTAATATCCAGAACGGCTCCTACAAAATCAGCAGGCCCTTCAATGTGGCCATCCGGGATGATATATCTGAGGCTGCAAAGGATTTCCTGAACTTTATCCTTAGCAGCAGCGGTCAGAATATCATAGAGAAAAACAAGTGTATTCCTCTTGCAAACCCGGGAGAATATAAGGCAGCAAATACCAGCGGAAAGGTTGTTGTTGCCGGCTCCTCTTCAGTCTCACCGATAATGGAGAAACTGATAGAGGCCTTCAAGGCTGTGAACCCTAATGTGACCATTGAGCTTCAGACTTCAGACTCCACCACAGGTGTCACCAATGCCATAAACGGAAGCTGCGATCTTGGTATGGCCAGCCGCGGAGTGAAGGATTCAGAGAAGGCTAAGGGTGTAAAAGAAGTCACCATAGCCATTGATGGAATCGCAGTTATAGTCAACAAGGACAATCAGCTGTCAAATCTTACCAAAGAGCAGGTGGAGCAAATCTTCACAGGAAAAACGACTAAGTGGAGTGAGATCATAAAATAATGAGACAAAAGGAAAAGCTTGCTAAGATCATTTTCCTTTTGGCCGCCAGTTTTTCCATACTGGCGGTTATTCTTATTTGTTTCTTTCTCTTCGCCAACGGAATCCCGGCCATAAAAGAAATCGGGCTTTGGGATTTTGTCTGTGGCAGCAAATGGAAACCGGGAAATGATCTGTACGGAATATTCCCAATGATTTTGGGAAGCCTTTATGTTACGGCAGGAGCTGTTATCATAGGAGGGCCTGTGGGACTTCTGACGGCTATTTTTCTGTCAAAATTCTGCCCTCCCCGTCTGCACAGAATCCTTAAGCCCGGGGTAGATCTGCTGGCCGGTATTCCCAGCGTGGTCTATGGCTTTTTCGGCTTGATGATTCTTGTTCCTGCCATCCGCTCTATTTTCGGGGGAACTGGCAGCTCCATGCTTTGCGCCATGATTCTTTTGGGAATTATGATTCTGCCCACCATAATCAGCGTGTCAGAGGCAGCCTTGAATGCAGTGCCTGAAAGCTACTACCAAGGAGCCAGGGCTTTGGGAGCGAGTCACGAGAGGGCAGTTTTCCTTACCACAGTGCCAGCTGCAAAAAGCGGCATATCAGCGGGAATGATTCTTGGTATAGGAAGAGCCATAGGCGAGACCATGGCGGTGGTCATGGTGGCGGGAAACCAGGCCAGGATGCCCAAGGGGCTTACGAAGGGAATAAGGACCTTGACCAGCAATATCGTTATTGAGATGGGATATGCCGCGGATTTACACAGGGATGCCCTGATTGCCACGGGAGTGGTTCTTTTCGTCTTTATCCTTTTGATAAATATTTCTTTCAATGCGATCAAAAACAGGGGGAAGATATGGTGAATGAGTTAGGGATTGGAGTGGCAGCGTCAGCTGTTCCGGAGCGGCTTGAAGACGAAGGTGTAAGCCGCGGAGGAATGAAGTCAGGGGTTCTGCCCCTGACGGAACCGCGGAAAGCCCGGCGACAGCTTGCTGGCGCAACTCCCAGAAAAATAAAATCCTATTCTGTCCGTGCTCTTGTCTATCTTTGCTCGGTCCTTACCATGGGGAGTCTGGTCTTTATCCTGGGTTATATTCTGATCAAGGGAATCCCCAATCTTTCGGGTCAGCTTTTCTCCTGGCAATACAGCAGCGAAAACTGCTCGGTGCTTCCAGCCCTGGTGAACACCTTGTCCATTACTCTTCTGGCCTTGCTGATTGCCTGTCCGCTGGGAATAGGCTCTGCCA
Source organism: Treponemataceae bacterium (assembly GCA_024680915.1). Taxonomy (GTDB): domain Bacteria; phylum Spirochaetota; class Spirochaetia; order Treponematales; family Treponemataceae; genus Treponema_I. The sequence continues at coordinate 27,616 of JAILBN010000032.1, forward strand.
TTTATCTGGTGGAATACAGTAAAAAGGGTAACCCCTTTGTGAAGCTTGTGAGGCTGACGACAGAAACCTTGACGGGAATCCCCTCCATCATATACGGGCTTTTCGGCATGATTCTTTTCGTACAGACTCTGGGCTGGGGCTATTCCATCCTTGCAGGAAGCTTTACCCTGGCTATCATGATTCTGCCTACTATCATGCGAACAACGGAGGAAGCCTTGCTGGACGTTCCAGACACCTACCGGGAAGGCAGCTTTGGTCTTGGAGCCGGGAATCTGCGCACGGTTTTCAAGATTGTCCTGCCCTCTGCCATGCCAGGTATTCTGAGTGGTATTATCCTTGCCACAGGACGAATCGTGGCTGAGAGTGCGGCTTTGATTTACACTGCCGGAACCGTGGCCAATATACCTGAGAATGTCATGGGCAGCGGACGGACTTTGGCCATTCACATGTATGTGCTGAGCTCAGAGGGCTTACATACTAACCAGGCCTTCGCCACGGCGGTGGTGCTTTTGGTCCTGGTGGTGGGCGTGAATGCCCTGGCAAGGGTCATAGGAAAGAGATTGGGCAAATAAGGCTTATTGGCACAGGGCAGCCTGGAGTCTTGGACTGGCAGGTGTCCCGGGCAGCTGGCGATGTGGATTTTGACGGCATAGCTTATGTACCGGGAACTGGCAGGCGTCACGAAGGTGGTCAGGAGCCTTTGGGGCGGACATGCATCCTTGGCACCTGGCGACGTGGATTTTGACGGCATAGCTTATGTGCCGGGAGCTGGCAGGCGTCACGAAGGTGGTCTGGAGCCTTTGGGGCGGCCAAGCGTCCCAGGCAGCTGCAGCCACAGATACTTAGGATTTTCCCGACTGGAAGTCTCAAATCACTCCCTTAGTCGGGAAAGTTCCATTTTTCCTGAGCAAAATTCCCGACTAAAGACACAAAATCAGCGTTTTAGTCGGGAAAAAACTTAACCCCCTCACATAGTTCCCGACTAAAGCCACAAAACCGGCGTTTTAGTCGGGAAAAGTCCAGTTTTCCTGAGCAAAATTCCCGACTAAAGACACAAAATCGGCGTTTTAGTCGGGAAAGCTTCTTTTCTCCTGAGCAAATTCCCGACTAAAGCCACAAAACCGGCTGTTTAGTCGGGAAAAAACTTAACCCCCTCACATAGTTCCCGACTAAAACTACAAAACTGGCGTTTTAGTCGGGAAAAGTCCAGTGTCTAAACAGATTTCAGCGTGAACTCTAGTTGAATGCCGGGGCAAACACCTGGGATTTTCCCGACTGGAAGTCTCAAATCACTCCCTTAGTCGGGAAAGTTCCATTTTTCCTGAGCAAAATTCCCGACTTAAGACACAAAATCAGCGTTTTAGTCGGAAAAGCTTCTTTTCTCCTGAGCAAATTTCCCGACTAAAGCCACAAAATCGGCGTTTTAGTCGGGAAACAAGCCAGGGGGTACCCTCAAACTCCGCAATCATCGCAAGCACTTGGCGACGCGGATTGAGCTTCAGTCTTATCAGCCACCTCAGATGTGCCAACTGTCGGGGCAGGATTGGCAAACACAGACAAGACAACCGAGGTCTCTGCGGCCACAGGCACGACTGCCTGAACAACTTCTAGCCCGCACGACTTCTTGCCCACAGCCCCGCAAGCTGTCCCAGAAGCAGGGCTGTATTCTGGGGAAGAGATGGGACAGACAGGCAGCAGGGTTTCATGCAGGCCCCTGTGGCCACAGGCACGACTGCCTGAACAACTTCTGGCTCGCACGACTTCTTGCCCACAGCCCCGCAAGCTGTCCCAGAAGCAGGGCTGTATTCTGGGGAAGAGATGGGACAGACAGGCAGCAGGGTTTCATGCAGGCACCTGCAGCCACAGGCACGACTGCCCGCACGACTTCTTGCCCCCCAGCCCCGCAAGATGTCCCAGAAGCAGGGCTGTATTCTGGGGAAGAGATGGGACAGACAGGCAGCAGGGCTTCCTGAGCATAGCACCTGCATTCACAGCCCAACTCTTCTGGCTGATTTTACAAAAACTTTACTCATCCTTCCCTAAATCCTAACTTTGTCCATCTAAAATCCTCTCCATGAATAAGATTGAAATCAAGAATCTTGATTTATATTACGGGGACTTTCAGGCCCTCAAGAATATAAATCTTGAGATCAGGGACAAGCAGATAACCTCTTTCATAGGGCCCAGCGGCTGCGGAAAATCCACCCTGCTAAAGTCCATAAACCGCATGAACGATATGGTCGAAGGCTGCCGTATCACAGGGCAGATTCTGCTGCAGCAGGAGGAGCTTATAAGAATCCCCGACGGCCACAATGGGGGCGACAGGGGCAACGGGCGTAACGGGAGCAACAATATGTGCGACAGGGGCGACGGACGTGACGGGAGACACAATGGGGGCGACAGGGGCAACGGGCGTAACGGCCTCAAGGGACTCAACGGGCATAATGGGAGACACAATGGGTGCGACAGGGGCGACAGGCGTGACGGCCACAATGGGGGCGACGGCAACGACGGAAACAACGATCGAAACAGGCGTAACGGTCACGACGGCCAGATGGAAAAGCTGAACAAGCTTAATTCCCTGAACATTCTGGACAAAGCCTGCGACGTGAACCTCCTTAGAAAAAACGTGGGCATGGTTTTTCAAAAGCCCAATCCCTTTCCCATGAGCATTTACGACAACATTGCCTATGGTCCCAGAACCCACGGAATAAAAAAAAGGACGGAGCTGGATCAGATTGTGGAGGAGGCCTTGCGCAATGCGGCTATTTGGGATGAGCTGAAGGACAAGCTGAAAAAATCTGCCTTGGAGCTGAGTGGCGGCCAGCAGCAGAGGCTCTGCATAGCCCGGGCTCTGGCGGTACAGCCTGAAGTGCTTTTGATGGACGAACCCACTTCGGCCCTTGACCCTATCTCCACTTCAAAAATCGAGGACTGTCTTTTAACCCTCAAGGAAAGCTACACCATTGTGATTGTGACCCACAATATGCAGCAGGCAGTCAGAATCAGTGACAGGACGGTTTTCTTCCTGCTGGGAGAGATCATAGAAGTGGGAGAAACAGAGGAATTGTTCAGCCGTCCTAAGATGAAAAAGACGGAAGACTATATCACAGGTAGGTTCGGGTGATTTTATGCGTGAAAGATATGAAGAAGAATTGAGGAAATTGAAGGATTCTCTTATCAGCATGGGCAAGATGATTGAGATTGCCATAGAAAGCTCCATGCTGGCCCTGATGGGCAGGGACAAGGATGCGGCAGCCCAAGTGGCAAAAAACGATGAGTCCATAAACGAGATGGAGAGGCTTATCGAGACTCAGTGCATGAAGCTTTTACTCCAGCAGCAGCCGATGGCAACAGACCTAAGGCTTATCACGGCAGCCCTGAAAATGATAACCGACATGGAGAGGATTGGCGACCACGCGGTGGATGTGGCGGATTTAGTGCTCAGGGTACCGGACTGCAAATACGGCAAGATGTATGAGATTACCGAGATGTCCACAGAAATCATCAGGATGCTTCATGATGCGGTCCAGTCCTATATCGACAGGGATTACAACAAGGCGAAAAACGTAATCGCTCAGGATGATGTGATCGATCAGCTTTACCGTACTATAAAAAAAGACCTGGTGGTGAAAATCCGTCAGACCGATGAGGGCGAGACTATTCTGGACTACCTACTGATCGCAAAATATATAGAACGAATCGGTGACCATGCCACCAATATTGCCCAGTGGGTAATCTTTGCCCTGACTGGTAAGAGGGAATAATGCTGATGACTGCGCAAAGCCCCAGCACGGCCTCCTGCCTTGCAGAAAATGAAGTTGACCCTTTCTTCCAAAGCATAATAGTATTAAAATATAAAGGTTAATTTTATGAAATCACCCAAAGAAATCAGCGTCAACGAGAAATTGATACAAATTACAAAAGAGATCGTAGATCTGACCGGCAGCAAGGATGACTTTCCTCTCCGCCTTATGGAACTTTTGATCAATGACCAGGAAATACAAGAAATTCAGGACTATGCCAATTCGGTGGCCATAGTAAGGTTAGGCTACAACGATCACGGTCCCGTACATATGCGGACCGTCTGCAGGAATGCCCTGAAAATGCTGAAGATTCTTTACCAGGCTGGTATAAAGACCTCCCTGGAAAACGAGCAGTCCGGTAGCTTTTTAGACAGTCTTGCAGCAGTAAGCATTGCTAGCTTCATGCATGATTTCGGAATGACGATAGGAAGACAGGATCACGAGCTTTATTCCGGCATAATCGCCTTTAACCTGATAAAGAGAATACTGGACGACCTGCTCCCTGATGAGAAAGACCTGCACAGGAAGGTTGTGATCCGTTCCATGGCTTTGGAAGGCATTATCGGCCATATGGGAAGCAGAAAAATCCATTCCTTGGAGGCTGGCATCATCCTGGTCGCCGATGGCTGCGACATGACAAAGGGAAGGGCCAGAATCCCCATGGAACTGAATAAAACCCCTTCTGTGGGTGACATACATAAATACTCAGCCAATTCAATTGAAAAAGTGAAGATTCTTGCCGGTAAGGAAAAACCCATCCGCATAGAAGTGAGCATGAGCGCAGATGTGGGCTTCTTCCAGATAGAAGAGGTGCTGCTACAGAAAATCAATTCAAGCCCGGCGAAATCACTGATTGAGCTTTATGCCGGGATAGATGGCCAAGAAGTGAAAAAATACCTGTAATAAGCGATTTCTTTATTGCAGTCAACTTCCTCAAGCAAATTTATGAGTTTATAAGTGAAAAGGATAATAATATTTTCTTTAATGGAAAATATTGCTTATAAACCAAATAAAGCTATGGTAAGATTATAAGAAATATCCCTTGGGAGGTCCTTATGGAATATACATTCGAGAATCGTGCCAAGTTTGATAGCCGAACTTTCTTTTGGCTTATGGAATGTTATACCGCTCCAATCATTTTTTTCGTCCCTGTTGCCTTTTTTTCCGGAGCCACCAGTTTTAAAGAAATCTTATTTATCATTTCAGATCCGTTGTTTTTCATTCTAGGAATCATAGTTTTTGTTGTTTCACCTATAATCTCCTACAAGCTTCTCAGGAGGAAATTCGCCGCTTACGATTCTTCAGAAGAATCCATCCGTTCCACTAATCTCTATTTCAAGAACTGGTACAATCTGAATATAGGCATCGTCCTTGTAACCTATGCCTTATTGGCCTTCTTTATTGTTATCCGTTTGAATCAAAGGGAGCTGACACTGCAACAGTTTGACACAAACTGGGAGTCATTTAACACTTGGTTGTTCTTGTTCTGGGGGCTTTCCTTTGGTTTCTCTATGATCGGCTTTGTTTTATTGCTCAAGCTCGTAGACAAATCTCTTTTCTGGCTTCCCCACTATAAAGAGGTCCAGCTTATGTCCGTAAGCCAGAGAACAAATGTGGTCATCCTCCTTGCTATGATTTCCATACTTCTGAGCATCGGGCATGTCATCTCTATTCCATCAAATCTGGAACATGGGGTCAATTACCTTATGCTGAACAAGCTTCTACCCATAGGCATAATATTCACCATCGCAAACTTCACCAGTACCTTTTTCACGGTTCACTCTATACGTGTCGGAATTGTGGACGTACAAAAGCACACAGAGGAGCTTTCCAAGAAAAATTACAAGATAGAACCTCTCAGGGTTGAATGCCGTTGCGAAATAGGCGAGTTGGTGAACAATATCAATGGATTCAGGGAAGAGACAAAGAATATTCTGGCAGAAATGGCTTCCTCCGCGAAAGAATCAGAAAGGTCTGCCCATGAGCTTAAGACAAACCTTGATGCCGCCGAACAGGATGTGAAGGAAATCACAAAGAATATCAAGGTTGTCCGCAAGGAAATGAGCAATCAGTCCGCAGGAGTGGAAGAATCTAATGTTTCGGTCAACCAAATAGTTTCCCGGCTCAAAGAATTGAATACAAGCATTGAATCTCAGTCTTCCGCAGTAACGCAATCATCCGCTGCAGTGGATGAAATGGTGGCTAACATCAACTCTGTCACCCAGATTCTGGAGAAAAACATGGAATCTATAGATCAACTGGGGACAGCATCGGAGGAAGGCAGAACAAAGATTCAGAATGCTGTTTCCGTAGCAAAAGAAGTTCAGCAGCAGTCATCCCTCTTAATGGAGGCAAGTAAAATCATCCAGAATATAGCAAGCCAGACAAACCTCCTGGCTATGAATGCCGCCATAGAGTCTGCCCATGCGGGTGAAGCAGGCAAAGGCTTTGCCGTTGTCGCCGATGAAATCAGAAAGCTTGCCGAACAATCTTCTTCCCAGGGTAAGAATATAGACCAGAACCTTAAGACCCTTTCTGAGTCTATCAATCATATTTCCGACAGCATTGAAGAAGTACAGAAACAGTTCGGTTTAATCTATGAGTTCTCCAATACAGTTCGTACTCAGGAGCTTGTGGTTAAAAATGCCATGACTGAACAAAACGAAGGTAACAAGCAGGTTCTTGAAGCTATGAGGAGCATTACAGATTCCACAGGCGTAGTTATGAACAGCTCTGGAGAAATTATGACAGGAACAGACCAGATGGTAAAAGAAATGAATTTACTTTCTGAAGTCACCCGTAACATAAACGACAGTATGCAGGAAATGACGAAGAGTGCAGATAATATTTCCACTGCTGTAAAACAGGTAAGCTACAACTCCGAGAAAAATCTTCAGGGAAGCCACGAATTATCTACAAAAATCGCAACCTTCAAATTGTAGGATGACTCTGTTTTTCCCAGCTGACGAATGAAGTCGGCTGGGAAATCTTTATCTCCCTTTTTCCCAAACAAAAAAAGCCGAATGTTAAATTTCTTTGCGGAAATTCCAAGAAGCTTTTATAGACTTTCATAAATTTTGAAGCTATTCTTTAATAGAATCAATCAGACAAAAGCATTTATGAGAGGAAATATGTTAGGAGAAAAGATTTTAGAATATAGAAAAAAAGGTGGGATGTCCCAGGAGAATCTGGCAGAAAAGCTTAAGGTCACGAGGCAGACGGTCTCCAATTGGGAGAACGGTGAGACTGCGCCGAACCCGGATCAGCTTAAAGTGCTGTCAGCTATATTCAATATCAGTATAGACACACTTTTAGAGAACGAAGCCTTCGCAAAGGAAGGGGAAAGAAGCTCCACAGGTGAGGCTGTTCTTGATGGGAAAAGCTCTGCCAGGAATGAAAGTGAGTTCAAGCTCGGTGGCTTTGAGTACAAGAGCAAAGCTATGATAAGGGGCCTGCCCCTTATCCATATAAACTTAGGCGGCACGGTTCCCAGACGGGCAAAGGGAATAATAGCAATAGGCGATATTGCACAAGGCGTTGTGGCTCTTGGGGGTGTAAGCATGGGGATGCTTGCTATAGGTGGTGTCAGCACAGGACTTGTCTCCATTGGGGGACTGGCTGTCGGCCTTCTTGTAGCCTTGGGTGGAGCCGCCATTGCCCCGGTAGCCCTGGGAGCGGGAGCCCTTGGGGTTGTGGCCTGCGGGGCGGGAGCCGTTGGCTTTATTACAAATATGTAAGGAAGAAGCTTTTATCTGGTCTTTTTTCTGAGCTCCACTAACAATAAGACAGAAAAGATGATTTCTATCACCATGACAGTCAGTGCTAATATAGTTGTGTTGGCAAGGTATTCCAAAACCAGGGAGATCAAAGGGATTACTATCGCAGTTATTATATAGGCCTTGGATTTATAAAGCCAGGAATAAGGCAGCAGATGGGCCCCGAAAATCATGGCATAAATCATGACCATTTTATCGGGAGCCTCCCGGAAGGCCCACATCACAATCAGCAGATATATCAGCTGATTCAGGGTGAACAAGAAGCCCAGCTTACCCAGAGGATTCTCCTTTGAGAAGATATCCACCTTGATTGCTTTTCCCACAAGCCAGGCTATGGGCATAAGAGGACAGGAACAGCAGAAGACAAGGAGATTCCTTGTCATTACAGGAAGCTTCAGAAGGGTCACCACAGCTATCAAAAGCCATATAATTACAGAGGTGATAATAAAGGGAAGTCCCTTTTTCTGACTGACCGTAATATCATCCCTAAGCTCATCAAGGCTCATAAAAATCCTCCATTCTGATTATATAAATCTATGCGTATTGTCATAAATATAACACATCAAAGCTCTGAAGACATCACCTTTCTGCAAACTTCACTTTTCTGTGGGCTTCACTTTTCTGCGGACGATTTTCCTGCTTCCAAAGAAAATCAAGGCACCAATAGTAAAGCCCAGGGTATTAAGCAGCAAATCATCCACATCGGTGCTGCGCTCATAGAAAAGAAGCTGACTTATCTCGATAAAAAGGGAGAAGCCTCCGCCCGCAAGAATCGTCTTCCAGATTGAGTCCAGCTTCTTAAAGCATAAGGGCCAGACCAGCCCCACCGGAATGAACATGGTTATATTCCCTATTATGTTCATCTGCCAGCCATCATAAACCTCAAAAAGCCTTACTATGGGAAGGAGATTGAGCCGTAGGGGGAGAATCCGCGCCGGGTCAAGTCTTAGAAGTCCGATATGTCCGTCCACATGATGCCAAGGGAAATAAACAATCCGGGCGATTACGATAAGACAGATGTAAACCATAAGAAGCTGCAGCTCTCTAAGAAGATTTTTTTTTGTAGCATTTTTTTCAGGCCAGCTGGCGCGGGCTTTTTTTACCAACACAAGGCTTCTTGTGATAATCCATGCAAGAGTTATGAAAACAAGCATCTGCCCATATGTAATCTCAATCATTTTTTTACTCCTATTTTCTGATTTTTTTAATCAAGCTCGCAATAATCGCATCCCAGTCCCTGGGCCTGGACCTGACAGGTAAAAAGACAGCCATCCAACTCTCCCTTCAAGCCATCCCCCGAGCTGGTGATAAAAAGAGTATCCAGCTTGTCACCCATAAAAGCGCAGGAGGTCACATGCTCTGCATCCACCTGGATAGTCGCAAGGAGAGAGCCGTCTTTCGTACTGCGCTGCTCTATACGGCTTCCGCCCCAAAAGGCAACCCAGAGATTATCATCAGCATCTATGCACATGCCGTCAGGGACGCAGCCCTCCACACTGAACAAAACCTTCCGATTGGAAATCTGCCCCGTGGAGGAGTCATAATCATAGGAAAAAACGGCATATTCCAGCGAGTCGGAAAAAAAGAAGCTTTTACCGTCACGGCTCCAGGCAAGCCCGTTGGAAATTTTCGTATCAGGCTGGCGACAGATGACTTTCAGCTCCGAGCCAGAGCCTGTCTTTCCTCCCTCCGCCAGAGTGTCCAGGCAGAAAAGATTCCCGCTGGCTGGGTGAATACCGTCATCCACCGAAGAGCCGAACCAGAGCCGCCCGGAGGGATCCGCCTTGGCGTCATTGGAACGCTGATAAGGCTCGTAATATTCCGAAAGACTTTTTATAAGTCGAGGAGAGGCGGAAAGCTCCACGACAGGAGAGGCTGGAAGCTTCCCTGAGGAAGAGGCTCCATCGCACAGGGCAGCTGACGAAGCCAGGCCACATGCGCCTACCCCAGCATCCAGCAGATATAAAGCGTCACTGGCTGCCACCAGGTAGCTACCCGGCTTTTTCGCTGGGACGGCAGCTCCTATTGCCTGCCCGAAATTGTATATCCGGCGGCTTCCATCCGGCCCCAGAGTGTAAAGCTTTCCTTCTGTAATATCCACCCAGGAAAGAGTCTTTGTCCGCGGATCATAAAAGGGAGACTCCCCCAGCTTATATTTTTCCTTTGAGAATACTTCAGCCCTGTAATTTTTCATAAAAATCTTTCTCCTTTTTCGCCCATCACAATGCCGAAGAGCCTGTCAGTCTGTCTGTCGGACGATCGGTCAGCCGATGCTGAAGGCCCACGAAAAGCCCGGGGAAACCCAATTTTCTTATCCCCCGCTCCCTTTTATAATTTCAGCTGGTAGTCCACAATCGTCATCCTGTCATTTATCTTCTTCGGCTCGCCCACCTGGACAAAGCCCAGCTTCTCGTAAAGATGGCAGTTGCCCTTCTCTTCCAGAATCGTATCAAGCCGCCACTCCCTGACCTGTGGAGAGGGATACAGCTCAAAGGCCTTTTTTATTGCGGCTGTCGCGATGCCCTGGTTCTGATATTTGGGCAGAACGAAGACCGGGCTGATATAAAAAATGGAAGTGTCGCCAAGAGAGCTTGAGTCGCCAGAACTGTCGCCGGCAGAGCTTGCGCAAGGAGCTCTGTCGCCCGAAGCGCCCCCAAGAGAGTCTGCGCACCCTGAGGAACTTTTTCCAGCTGAAGCGCCACCAAGAGAGTCTGCACACCCTGCAGAGCCTTTATTTCCGATATTGATAGCGCCAACCCGGGCACCGTCCTTCACTATGAAGTAATACTTTCTTTTGGGAGCCGCAGCCCTTACTTGGACCCGCTCAAAGGACTCCAAAGCCGGGGAGGTCTGGTCATCATGATACTTCTCATAGAGGGGCATAAAGCTTTCCACCTGCATCTTATAAAGCTGGGGCAGCTCGTCCTGCCGGACCTCCTCCAGCATCACCCGGTTCATCATAGCTGCAGAGCTGACGTTGGGCAGCTTGAAATGCTCCTTTATCATCCCTGCCACCAGCTCCGGCTCAAGGTTGGTGTTGTCTATCCTCATGTAATTCTTGAAGGGAAGCTCTCCCTCCCTGCTTACAACACGGTATTTTGTCTCTTCCCTCAGAATTCTGTCCTGGGAAATCTCCAGATCCCGCTTGGAAGCCTTATGGCGCAGCCGGTTCTCCGTTTTGTTTCTTTCCAGCCGCACAGCCTGGTCGGCTACCAGCTCCACATAGTAGGCTTCTCCACCGGTTGCCTCGAACATATGGGTCACAGACTTTATGTAATCCCAGTCCGACTGCATATCGAAGGCCCACATATAGGTAAAAATCATCCCCTGATAGTTAGTCTTGAGGAAGGCTTGGAAGATATCCTCCCTAAGCTTACTTACCACAGACCCGTCAAACTTTCCGAATATCTCGATAACAGGCTCTATCATCATGTGATTGTGAAAAAGGCGGAAATCAGTAATCTTCATCAGCTCCTGGCCAACAGTCATTTTTCCTACTGCCCCGCTGCCGATGAGCACTATTATGTCCATTATTCTTGCCTCCTTCGCCCGTGGTGATATTGTCTCAGCATAATATTTAAAGAGATAAGAATCTAGACAGGGACAAAGTCAAAGCTGCTCTTGGCTCGAGAACAATCCATTAAAGGCCGACCCAACTGCATCAGGTTCCAGACTCGCAGAAGGTTCTCATAAAGGCAGGGCGGGTTGCACCAGCTCCCTCCCCTGCTTCTAGTTCCAGACTCTACTCAAAATTCTACTCTGCTAAACCAAGCGTCGGGTTACAAGTAAAAAAGGCTGTGTTATATTTATCATGTGAGCGAAAAGCTGGCCAGCGGAAGTTTCACGGGGCGTTGCGGGGTGTCCCCGCAAGAAGGGGTAGAGAGCAATAACGCAACGCGTTAGTGCGAACGAGGGGGAGACTTCCCCCTACTTATATCAGGAGAAAAGTATGAATGCAGAGAAAACAGGTATTTTGATTTATGAGATGCGCTCCAGAAAGGGGCTTACTCAAAAGGAGCTGGCCGAGAAATGTAATGTGAGTGATAAGGCGGTTTCTAAATGGGAGCGGGGCGACGGTTGTCCCGATGTGACGGTTCTTCCCAAGCTGGCCGAAGCTTTTGGCCTTGAGGTGGAATCCATTATGAATGGAGAGATTCCTTTCAGCCAGGATGTGAGCGATAAGACTATAAAGGAATATAATTTCCGCCAGCCGGACCGTTATCCCCGCTATATGCAGAGGGAGCTTTGGATGCTGGGCGAAGATATCTGTCAGCTGGCAAACCGGGAGTTCACGGCCATAGTGAATGACCGCTGCGAGTTCAACTGTGATAATGTGGACCAGATGACAAATAAGGAATTCCTTGACTCCATTCCCCAGAAGTGTTTTTTCTATGATTTCGGCTTTGCGGATGGGGCTTTCACAATTGAAGTAGACTATCAGCTGGCAAAGGCCCTGCTCAAACAGGATTCCTCCCGCTATGATCTGATCACAGCTTTTGACCTGGAGATTATTAAGAATTATTTTCTTAGAATAATTTACGAGCTTGTGGCTCAGAATATGCTCAAGCAGACTGATGGGAAGCTAGACATCAAAAGCAAGTTTCCCTTTGAGAAGGCTGTGGCTTCTGCCACTTCAAGCAATGCCCGGCAGCTAGAGAATCATATGATGCTCTTGCTGGCTTTGAAGGGAAGGACAGGAGGAGAGGAAGGCTGGATGAACCTTCAGTTCAGTGACATTATCCTGGAGGACCTTCTGTTAAAGGGATTTTTTGGCTCAGGCGATGCTTCTGGCGGCTTCGGTGGCGCTAACGGCGGCAAGATAAAGTTCCAGAATCTTTCGAACATAAAGAGCCGGGAGCTGCCTGACAACATTTTTATTGAGTTCGGCCGCTTCCGCCCGGAAAATGTTTTGCTGGAGCCCGGCACGATTCTGATTCTGGACAAAAAGGAAAAAGAAGGCCTGAACGTGGTTTTTGAAAATCGCGTGATCCACACTGGAAAAACAGTTGCCATTGATGACCTTTTTGGAATTGAAGTTGCTGAAAGCACCCAGCTGAGTGAAATTGTATACGATGAGAAGGATTATCTTTCGGTTCAGCTGGGCAGCACTGCCCTGACAAAGCAGGAAATTGCCGCCTTACACCAGGGCTCCTACATTCTGCTCAAGCAGAGGGCTGGCGAAATGACTCAGATTATTCGTGCAGGAAAAGTTGTCGCATACGGCGAAATCTGCATTGTGGACGATAACTTTGGAATCCGGCTTGTTGAGGTAAAAGGGAATTAGGCAAGTCCCCGGACTGGGCGAGTTCGGGGACTTAAGAGGGGGCTTACCTGCCGCTTCATTTCATTACGCGGCAGGTCGCTGCGTCCGCAGTTCCCTAGCGGTCAGCCTCCTCGGCCGCAAAGCGCCCTGCGGTGGCCCGCTTCGCGGCTGCTCCCATCGCTAAGCCATTCTAAAAAGGAAGCCTTTTTATAGACAAATAAGCATGTGCCACGGAAAACTTGAAGAGGCAAAAGAGGATATGAAAAATGGAAATTATTCTTCTGTTGAAGATGCTGTTTCAAGAATATCCGTTAAGTAATAATTCTGTTTTGCAAGCAGAAGGATATCACAGATTCTTATTCAAGAAAAATTATATTGCACTCTACTTAATTGATGATGAAAAGAAAGTCGTATCAATTATGCGTATTTTTTTTTGCTAAAAGGGATTATGCTAATTTAATATAGAAATAATCTAACACCGGTTTCTGGCCGACGCGGAGGGCAAAGCATCATGCCGTACAAGTATAAAGTGGCTATTCACACCGTACATAAAAAGTTCCGCTGCCACTTCCTTGCTTTTTAATTTTTCCACAATCACAAAGCTGCTTAAGAGCTTTCTCTATAGTCTGACGGGCTAAAGACGGGCATTCTTCCTGGATGTCACTTTTTGTGAATTTTCCAAGACGAGTGCTCGTTACTTTTTCAACCATTTCAAGGGCAGAAATCTTATCATTAATAAGGTTGAGGCGTTCTTCAAAATCGCGGCAGGCAGAAAGAATAATTCCCAAAAGATATTTTACAAAAGGCGTATTGTCGTTTTTACCATCATTCCAGTTCTCTGAACTTTCTTCCAGAACATCATAATAATTATCTTTTGTTTTTTCGATTTTCTTTTCAAGACTTATGTATTTACAGACAACAAATCCGGAACGATATAGCAGAAGCGTTGTAAGAAGTCTGGACATACGACCATTTCCATCATTGAAAGGATGAATGCACAAAAAATCTTTTATGAAATTTATGATAAGCAGCAGCGGATCAATTTCGTCACGACTGATTGCATTATTAAAAGTATCGCACAATTCTTGCATTGCATTTGGTGTTTCAACAGGAGAAAGCGGCGTAAAAAGAGTTCTGGAGCTTCCATCGTCCATAGTGGCAACAATATAATTCTGAGAATTTTTGAACTTACCGCCAAAATCAAGATTCGCATACTGATATAAATACTTATGAAGCTGGAGGATGTAATTCGGCGTAATTGGAATGTATTCATAGTTTTCATGAACAATATTCAGAACATCCCTGTAGCCCATAATTTCTTTTTCATCACGATTGCGTGGAGTAGTTTTATCCTGTACAAGCTGCTTGATTCGGGTATTTGTAGAAACAATTCCTTCGATTCTGTTTGAGCTTTCAGTACTCTGGATTTTTGCAATTTCTACAAGTTTTTCCAGCTTATCTTTTTTCTGACCTACAAATAATTCCTGCCGCCCCTTGCATTCATGAATTTTTGCAATATAGCCAAGAATCTCTGTATCAATTTTACAATTTGTAAGCTTTGAATAATCGAAAGTTCGCATCTCCTATTGGGCTCCTACATCTCCTATTTTAGTAGTGAAAATAGGAGATGTCAATAATGTGTAGGAGAGGAAAAGATGCAGAAATATGGGGCTCCCTGTTATTCCGCCTGAGGCTCCATAACAGGTCGGGCTTTGCGCACTTCCGCTTTCGCTTCATTCTTCCGTTCAATCGCCAGGCTCCTTCTCTACAGAACCGGCCTTCGCAGCACAGCTGCTCGGAGACTCGCTCAAAATGCTCCAACGGAGCATTTTGCCGGCTTGCGCCGTCGCTCCCTAGGTGCTCCAATCCCTAGCCTGGGAGGGGATAAGTGAGTAATTTGTTGCAATATTACAGACAAAAGGTTGCTAATTGGTATCTAATAGGTGTATAATTATATCAGTGAGGTGTAAAAATTGGCTCAATCAGCATTTTCTGTAAGAATGGATAGTCAGTTAAAGAAAGATTTTTCTCTTATTTGTGAAGATTTTGGAATGCCTGTATCTACAGCTTTTACTCTATTTGCAAAAGCCGTTGTGCGTGAACACAGAATTCCCTTTGAAATTAAAAGTGATTTGCCAAATGCTCTTACCAGAAAAACAATTGATGATGCAGAACAGGGCAAGGAACTGAACGGACCTTATTCAACAGTAGCTGAATTGAGGGCTTCTCTTGAAGCTTAAGATTG
>JAILBN010000036.1 GCA_024680915.1 Treponemataceae bacterium
AACTTCAATCCAGCAGAAAAATCAGGAAGGCGGCTACGGCTACTTTATCTGGAAGTATAGAGATGGCTTCAGCATAAACGGCAAATGGAAGCAGAAGTGCTACGTACTTCCAGATCAGGAGCTTATAATTTCCTTCCTCTCACATATTGAAGATGACTCAGTGCCTTTGATTGAAAGCATGGAAAAGCATTTACTTGGAATAAGAAATCTAAATTAGAATCTCATTTACAAGAAGGATAATCCTCCAGTAATTTTTCAAGGACCTTTCGTATTGGCGGAGAAATCATATTCAAATCTATTTCGTCTATATCAAAAAATCTTATTTCTTCAATTTCTTCGGCCTGGGCTTTTATTTCTCCGTGATATTCCCTGCAGGTGTAGATAATTTCAACATTTGAAACTTCATCCTGATTGGGATAAATATAATGACTTTCGGGACCTGAGTTAATCATAAAAAAATCAAGTTTATCGGCAATAAGGCCAAACTCTTCCAGGAGTTCACGCTTTGCAGCATCTTCAACCTTTTCATCAATTTCCACGGCTCCACCAGAATACCCCCAAAGGTGATTATCTGTCCGCCTGCCAAGCAAGAGCTGATTTTTTTCATTTATGATGATTATACTTGCCGCACATTGAATCAGCGTTCTGTGCCCGACAATTTTCCGTAAATCCATTATGTAATTGCTCATTTTTCCGTCCTTAGATTGCTTGGTGAAAGCCTGCTGTTTATAGATTAAAAATCCGTATACTTTTTGTTATTCCCGCGGGCTTTATCTACAGGATATTTTTTTTCGTTCATATCCATCTTCATGTTCACAATTTCATCTTCGTTCAGATTCAGCTTGTCCAGGAGGTCGCGACAATAAACCAGAACATCTGCGAGCTCTTCTTTTACGTGCTGAAGGTCGTAGTCTGTGTCGCTCCACTGAAAGCATTCAAGAAGTTCGTTAGCTTCTATGGAAATTGATTTTGCAAGATTTGAAGGACTGTGATACTGGTCCCAATCTCGGTCGGCAACAAATTTTCTGATTCTCTTTATAGTCTGGTCTGTCATTATTAAAATTCCTTTTTCTCCCCTTTTATATTTATATCATAACATGGATTTTCTTGATAGCAAAAAAACAAACACAGTCATTCATACACTAATCATTTTCTTAAAAAAATCTTAAAAAAAGTATTGAATTCAATTTTTAATCACCTTACACTTTTTAACAGGACGTCCAAAAATCAAGAAAAAAAATGCGAGGCTCAGAGGCATGAAAACTTCTGGACCCGCAATTTCAGGAGATTTTTTTATGACAAAAGAAGAATTGCATGCTCTGGTTCAGGAGCAGCAGGCATATATCTGCCAGATTGCAGCTATCCGCGATGGAAGGACGATTTACAGCGACGAGTGGAACAATTACAAAAGCGATGACTGCCTGCACGTGATGTCTGTTACAAAAAGCGTTTTTGCCCTGCTGATTGGAATTGCCATAGACCAGGGAAAAATTAAAAGTGTGGACGACAAGGTTCTGGATTATTTTCCCGAATACCAGGTAAAGCGTGGCGAAAAAACAATTTATCAGGTTACAATAAAACATCTGCTTACAATGAGGGCACCTTATAAGGGAAAGGGAGACCCCTGGAGCAAGGTTTGTTCAAGCGAAAACTGGACTTACACTTCACTGGATTTTCTTGGTGGCCGAAAAGGTATCACTGATGAGTTTGACTATCGCACCGTCTGCCTTCATATCCTTACCGGTCTTTTGTACAAGGCTACAAAAATGAAGACGGTGGATTTTGCCAACAAATACCTTTTTGAACCGCTGGGAATAAAAAAGCATACAATCTATATTGCAAAGTCTGCTCAGGAACACAAGGACTTTACCATCAGTAAAGAGCCCAAAGAAAATGTCTGGTTCTGCGACACTGAAGACCTTGGAACGCCAGGCTACGGGCTTTGTCTTTCCGCTCAGGATATGGCAAAAATCGGTTTAGTCTGCCTGAACAAGGGAAGGCATGAAGGCCGGCAGATAGTTTCTGAAGCCTGGATTGACGAAATGACAAGGCCCCGTACCGTAGAAGGGAGTCACTTCCGCGGCATGGATTACGGCTACCTCTGGTGGATTGTTGACCGGAAGCAAGGCATATACGCCGCCATCGGAAACAGCGGAAACGTTATGTACGTGAATCCGGGGAAACAGCTTGTTGTTGCGGTTGCCTCTTATTTTAAGCCAACTATTTTTGACCGGGTTGATTTTATACAGAAGTATATTGAGCCTTTTGCCTGCGGGAAATAAGGCTTGAGTGTCTGCTTTCGTCCTCTAATGACTAGAGCGGACACTCTATCGTAATCATCTTTGTTGAAAAGCCGTTACGCTCATAAAAACGAAGTCCGGCTTTGTTCATTGGAAAAACCTGAGTTCTGAAAAAATCGACTCCCATTTCCCGGCCACAATCCTTAGCGACATTCAAAAGCTGACTGCCGATTCCCTTGCTGCGATATGCTTCCGTAACCAGCAGATCCTGAAGATAAATGTTGGACTGGGGCTTGAGGCAGGAAAAAGCCTTTGCCTTTTGCAGCATTACATGGGCAAACCCGATTAGCTTTCCATCATCCTCTGCCACAAGCATAATCTGATTTTCACTGCGTATTATTTCTTCCAGCTGCTTTGAACGGGCTCCCTTTGGACTCAAAAGGAAATGCTCCGGCTGATACATGACGGCATCTTTTTCAAGCTCGGTGTAGAGTTCTTCCAGAGTTGTAAAATCATCTTTTTTTGCTCTACGGATTTTTATCATTTTATTTCTCCATGGGGTTTTCTGTTTTTACCACCTTCTCCCTTCCCGATGAAAAAAGAAGCCCAGGTTTATTCTAAACTCACGACGCCCGATATCATCGTTGGTGTAGCAGCAGCTGTCAAAGCCAATCAGTTCAAATCCCTGACTCAGATAAAAGCCGATTGCATTTGTATTGCAGGATTGAGTCTCCAGGATAAGGGCCCGCCGCTTCTGCTGCAACGCAACTTCTTTTGCCTTGTCCATCAAAGCTTTTCCAAGACCCCTGCCCCGCAATTCTTCTGAAACCCAAAGCTCAGTTACCATCAGACGGTTGGACCATTCTTCAGGGCAGACTTCTATACAGGCCTTCATTTCTCCCTTTTCGTTTACCACTCCGTAAGCCTCGGCCTTTTCCCAATGGTCCTGGTAAAGACCATCTGGAAAATCGTATTCTTCGGCAGTGTGGACAATTTCTTTTTCAACCGGCTTTTTGATAAGGGAAATATTGCAGCCCTCCCCATTCAACGGAGAAAGCTCAAGGTCATAATAAGAGTCGCTTTTTACGGTCATGGGAATCGGAGTCCCCTTCCATTTTTCCTTGGGTAGAGGGATGATTTCAAAATTGTTTTCTGCCATGTTTTAATTTTACAAAAATCAGAAAGGATAATCCACGCCCTCGTTGGTGATAAAGCGGTGACCTTCAAAATCATTGCGGCGTTTTTCAAAAAGCTCAAGAAGAATCTGAGCGGCTTCGTAAGAGGAGAGGGGAGCGGGGTTGTCCGGCTTGCCGTCTGTCCTTATCCAGCCCGGATGAATGCAGAAAATGTTGATGGATTTATCATCCTTAAAGGTATTCACAAGATTCATGGTCGCCATGTTGAGGGCTGCCTTCGCCATTCCGTAATCAATCATATTCGTGCGGTAGCATTTGGATATGCTGCCGGCTTCAGAAGAAATGTTCATGATGAGAGCAGTCATCTGGCTTTTCTTCAGGAAACTGTAAAAGGCCTTGATGACCCGCATGGGACCGACTGCGGCCACATTGAATGTACGGGCTATATAGTCGAGGTTGGCATCGAAAAAGCCCTTGTCGCAATCAGGGGATACTGTCACCGCATTGTTTATCAGCAGATCCAGATGGTCCATCTTCTGAGACAGCTCCATTGCAGCACTCTCTACGGATTCTGTACTGCTTATATCCATCATGAGGATAGTAAGCTTGTCCTCATATTTTTTCTGAAGCTCCTCCAATTCTTCGGATTTTCTCCTTATGGTGGCGACCACGTTGCAGCCTGCCTCCAAATACCTGAGTACAAGGTTGAAGCCAAGCCCCACGGCCTTTCCCGCTCCTGTTACCATTACATTCTGATTCATGTTTTTCTCCTGTTTTACTTAGAAAAGAAGTCCTTTATAGCTGCTGTCATTTTATCCAGATGCTTAGTGAAGCAATGATCATCCCCCTCAATCTTAACGAGCTGGGCCTTATCGTAAAGCTTCTGAGCCTGCACCGAGAAAATAAAGGGAACAGCTTCGTCCTCATCCCCGTGGATAATCAGTACTGGTCCATGATAGCGGGCAATCTCATCTTCCGCATGGATAGTCTGGGCGACACGGGCATAATCTCCCGAAAGCTCCACATTCCCCACAGCGATTTTTTCAGGTATATGCTGGGGATCGAAGGCCAGACCAAGCAGGTTGCCCTGTCTTGCCCCCTCAGGAATACACCAGGCCGGAGACAAAGGAATGACAGCCTTGAAATCGTCAGGGCACATACCGGCAATCAGCATTACTAAAAGGCCTCCCTGGGAATGGCCGCATATGTAGAGTTCCGTAACGAAGTCCAGAGACTTTGCGTATTTCACCACAGCCAGGGCATTGCTTACCCATTTGTAGAGTGTATGATTTTTGAATTCGCCGTCACTTTTTCCATGTCCGTACATTTCAACCCGAAGCACCGCAAGACCGCATTCATTCATAGCCTTCTGGGCAGCTATAAGGTGAGCTTCCTCCATATGGCCGGTAAAGCCGTGGATCAGAATGCAAAGAGGGCACTTCTCCTTGCCGGCAGGTTTGTCCAGCTTTGAATGAAGACGAATTCCGTCGCAATCAATGTAAAATTCTTCCATAATACGTTCTCCCTTTACTTTATATGCTTTCTCATAGGCCAGCTGATAAGTTCTTCTTCTGACAGAGAAAGGATTTCTTCTGCGCTTGCCCAGTGGAAATTAACAGTCTCGCCCTCCTGAAGCCTTACGGATTTTTTGTCGCAATCAGTCTGGCATAAAAAGCGGCAATGAATACAATTTCCCAAAAAGGACTGATCCAAAAGCTCCAGCGACTCAGCCTCTATACCGGTTTCTTCACGAAGCTCCCGCAAGGCTCCTTGCAAAGGGCTTTCCCCCTTAAGCGCAGAACCGCCAGCACTAGCCTCCCACATATTGGGATAAGGCTTACGAGGGTCACGCTGCATCAAAAGATAAGTTCCGTCCTTATGTCTGACCAGCACATGGCAGACCAGGTGATAGACCCCGCTTGGAATCTTATCCTCTTGTCCGCGGACTAAAGTAAGACCTTCGATTGTTTCAAAATTAGAATTGTAAGCGTCCCAAAGTTCCATATTACTGATTATAACATATAAAAAAGCATTGCAGAAATTTCCACAAGATACAAGGCTTGTCACTCTTCCCCGAAGATGTATTTCCCCTTCCCCAGGGTCTTGCTTACCCCGCCGATGACGATTTCTGTCTCCACCGGGGTCTCTATCTCGTAGCGGATGCCGTGATCAGTGTATTTCCAGGCTGAGCGGATTCTGCCATGTACCGTGTCCAATACCGCGCTCAAGCTGCCAAGCCGGGCATCCGGGTGAGGCTCAATACGCACCTTGGAGAAGCCCGCTGTCACAGGCTTTATGCCGCAGGCAACGCCGTATACCCAGTCAGCCACGGAAGCGTAGGCGTAATGGTTGTAAGAGTTCATGTCGTCATCCCAGAAAGTTCCGTCAGGCTTTATGCCGTCCCAGTGCTCCCATACTGTAGTCGCGCCCTTGGAAACTGAATATAGCCAGCCCGGATACTCCTTACGCAGAAGCAGGGACCAGGCTATATCAGAGTGTCCATAGCGGCTGAGCTCGTGCAGGAGGTAAGGAGTCCCCAAAAGACCTGTCTGCAGCTTCATGCCGCAATCCCTTATTTGCTGGGCCAGGGCATCGGCCAGAGCCTGAGGATCCTCCGCCAGGTCAAAGTGAAGGGTCAGGACCTTCTCCGTCTGGGTGCCAAACTTGCCCTTGAAGGCTTTATTATAAGCCTTTTTGATGCGGTCGTGGAGCTTTTCGTACTGGCTCATATCCTGGCCCAGAAGCTTTCCCACCCGGATGACTATGCTCACGGAGTTTGCATAGAAGGCGCTGCATACAAGGTCGTCCTTGCTGTAGCCTCTTTTTGAAAGCTCAATCGTGGGCGGCACGTAGCCCTCTGGATGATCCAGAGCCAGCCAGTCCCCGTAGGTCCAGCAGCCAGTGAAGAGATCCGGGGTGGTCGAGACAGTGGGGATATAAGCCAGCCACTTTTTCATGGCCTGGAACATGTCAGCGACAAAGGAAATGTCGCCGTAGGTTTCATAAAGCTGCCAGGGGATAATCGTAACCGCGTCAGACCAAGCGGCACCTCCGGCTTTATAAGCTGTAAGACTGGGGATAACCTCAGGGACCCAGCCGTCGTCATGCTGGGCGGCCCTCATATCGGCAAGCCACTTGCGGAAAAACTGTCGAACATCATACTGATAGGTTCCTGCCCGGCAGAAAATCTGTCCGTCTCCCGTCCAGCCGTAACGTTCGTCACGCTGAGGACAGTCGGTGGGGATATCCAGATAGTTGCCCTTCTGACCCCATAGGATGTTGCTGAAAAGCTGATTCAGCATGGGGTCGCTGCATTCCAGCCAGCCGGTGCGGGTCATCTGGGAATGAAGGACTATGGCGTGGACATTGTCCGCACTGAAGCCCGCCGGAGCCTCGTCAAGCCTGAGATAACGGAAGCCGAAGAAGGTGAGCTTGGGCTTGTAGGACTGATGTCCCTCGCTGCAGATATAGTGGAGCTGGCTTCTGGCAGAACGGTAATTGGCCGTGTAGAAATTGCCCTCCCTGTCCAGGACCTCGGCGGTGGAAAAGCTAAGCCTTTCACCAGCATGGGCATCCATCTCAAAAAACATGTAGCCTGTCATATTCTGACCGAAGTCCAATACCCATTCATTTTTAGGAGTGCGGAAGGATTTGCAGGGGTAGATGTGCTCCTGCTCCCTTACCTCCGGGCCTTCCTGGGGAATAAGGATACTCTTGGTATAGTCGCAGACTTGGGCCGCTTGGAAGACGAGTTTTTTCGTCATATCTATGTCTTCGCCGATGAAGATTCCGCTTAAGGTGATGCTGCTTTCAGAAACCTGCCAGGTCTCGTCCGTGGGTATGACTTCTTCACTGCCATCCTGGTAGATTATATGCAGGATGGCTATAAGCATGGCAGGCAGAAACTCATCCGGATTCTTGGTTCCTGTCCAAGGAGCGTTGGTGCGGCGGAACCAGCCGTTTCCCACGGTTATACCCAGAGTGTTGCCTGAAGTAGTGTTGCTTCCGGGGTCAGCAAGAAGAGACGTAATGTCATAGCATTGGACCTGAAGACGTTTGCTGTACTCAGTCCAGCCTGGGGCCAGAATGAAGTCGCCTACTCTTTTTTCGTTAAGACGGGCCTCGTAAACTCCATCGCAGGTTACCTCCAGAGTAGCAGCCTTGACCTTTTGTCGAGTCTCAAACTCCCGTCTGAAAATAGGGACAATTGTGGAGGCAGCATCCTTCATCCGTATCCATGAAGCATTTTGAATCAGCATCTTTTTCTCCTTTTTATCTTATAAAAGATGTTCCTTGATATATGTGCAAGTTCCCTTCTCATCAAAATGCATTTCGACAATCCAGGGCATGATATTTTTTATTCTCTCGAAATCTTTATAATTAAAAGACTTATCATAATAATTGATAATTGTACTCAAGGCGGTTCCATGACCGGCAATGGCCACAGTCCTTCCAGAGAACTTTTCCAGCACCAGCTTCAAGGCAGCAATATTCCTTTTCTGAACCTCACCCAGACATTCCCCGTCCGAAAGCTTATAGTCAAAATCTTCCCATTGCTTTTTGGAGAATGTGGTGAAATCATCAATCCAGCAGGAATCCACCTTCCTTTCACGGAAATCCTCGTATATTTCTATTTCAAGACCATATTTCTCGGCAAAATCCCCCAC
>JAILBN010000123.1 GCA_024680915.1 Treponemataceae bacterium
CGGCTCTTTTCTTTCAATATATTCATGACGGGGGATAACTTTTCCAAGCCCGGCTAGCGGATACTGACCTTTTCTTTCCGGCGCCCAGACCACCTGAATCCAGGCACTTTTGATAATTTCGCGCAAAGTTTCTTCAATCCAGGGAAAATCAGCAGCATCGCTAATATAAGTCCAGCTCATATCCAGCTGACAGATTGCTTTTTCAGGCGCATTAAGATTGTCGACAAAAGTTTTTCCCTTCATTTTTCCGCTAAAATAACATCCCAACGCAGAACGATTGGGCTGAGCTTTTTTGAACAAAGGGATAAGCAAAGCTTTTTTTTCTTCTGGTAATTGAATGAGCATAAAAACTCCTCCTGTTTTTGATGTTGAATCAATCAATTTGGGGATTATTGAAAAGATATTTTTAATAGTTTTTTGTCTTTTCAAAATCTGTCATTTTTTCATAATAACAGATTTAAGTGTGAATAAATAGTTCTTAAAAAAACTATTTCCCTTCTGGATGCTTTCCCGAATACTTATTATCTATTTCATTAAAATCTCTTAATATTTAACTTGACATACATATATTGTATATGTATATTTAACCTATGGCAATTTCACTAAAAAAGAAACCTGTAACAATTTATCTTCAGGAACTTAAATATCTCACCTTTCAGAAAATGGCAAAGGATCAGAATCGTAAGGCTGCAGAACTTGTCCGCGATGCTATGGATGAGTATATTCAAAATCATTCCGGAAGCAAAAAGACATTTGATTCCTGGGAACCTCTTTCTCTTGGTGGATTAAAAGCAGAGGGCAAAGACTGGCTTTCAAAAGATTATCAGGACCAAATGCTTGGGAGTTCCTTTTGATTGGCATTGATACAACTTTTTTAATTGATTTAGAGATTGCAGATTCGCCACGACACCAGGCTGCTTTAAAGCTTTTTAACAAATGGCTTGGTGAAAAACATTCTGTTCTTGCTATTTACAATCAGACTTTTCTTGAGTTTCAGCATGTGGTAACAGATTCAAAACGCTTTAATTCTCCGCTTACTATGGAAGAGGGGATTGAACGAAGCTGGTTTTGGATAGACCAGGAACGAATTAAAATTATTTATCCTGCAGAATCTTCCCTCAAACGCGCTCTTTTGTGGTGCAATATGTATAAGCTTGGGCGAAAAAGGATTCAAGATACTCATATGGCCGCTGCTTTTGCCGAAGCCGGAGTTTCTGAACTTTGGACAGCTAATCCTGCTGATTTTGAGATTCTGGAAAGCTTTGATTTGATTGATTATTCAAGTCCTATCTCTTTATAAATCTTTTCTATCACCCTTGACTTGTGATTTATATAAGCGTCGATGTCATGCGGATAAAGTTTTGCCGCTTCAAGCTTGATTTCGCTGTATTCTTTCACAGCCTCAGGATGCTTCCTTAAATAATCCCTGAATGAAAGATGCCTTTTAAGCTCCCGTGAATCTTTAGGGCAGAGGTAAAGGTGATGCTCCATCAGGCCTTCTTTTCCCGAATAATCAAAAGCTTCCCGGCCTTCAATTCCACAATTTCCCTGTGTTCGTAAGCGATTGCAGCCAGTGCCTTGATGGCCGCCTCCACATCTTCCGGTTTTACAACCACATCAATGTCGATAATAGGTTTTGCAGCAAGCCCCTCAACCGAGGTACTTCCCACATGCTCAATCGAAAGTGCAAGAGCCCCCGGCGCTGGTTTTAGCCCAAGGGCAGTCTCAAGCTCCACCTTAATATCCAGAAAAGCCTGCTTCCACTTTTTATCATAAGGCAAGACTTCAATATGTCTTGTGGCCATTCCTAAAAACTCCCTCAAGAAAAATCCTCTTTTGCGGATTCTGCGAAAAAAATCTTTCGCCTAATATTTTATAATGTAATAAATCACATAGACCCAGCCCAAAAGACCGTGAATAATTGCCCAGCCCACGGACTTCCAGGTTACAAAGCTTATGACCATAGCGAGTACAGAGCCGAAGGAAATACCTTTTTCAACTGAGCGTTTTACGATTTTTTTTGAACCGTCCGGTCTGACTTCTGTTTCTTCAATAATTTCTTTTGCCATAATAAAAGCTCCTTATAATAATCTGTGTGTATCACTATGAACCCTACTTATAATTATACAGTTATGTTCATGGAAAGCGTCACTCTTTCAAAAAGGATGGACGGCATTTTAGGTCATTTTTTCAGCGAGGACGCAGCAGTGCGAAAATGATTTTCCCTATTATGAACAAGGCTGTGGAAAGAGAGGCGAAAATCAGCACGAAGGTGTTTACGCTTTCCTTCCAACGCATGGCTATGATTACAGCGTCAGGCATAAGCATGACAAGGAAGGGAATCCAGAGCAGGAGATTCTCTGCCTGGCCATTCATTACCCGCATCATCATAAAAGTGAAGATTGCGACCAGAGCAGCTGCTGTGAATGCTTCTATCACGTGGAAGAGGGCAGCCTGCTTTATGGCGGACTGGTACATAACCGGAATGGCCATGGAAAAAACTACCAGGAAGGCCAGGGAATACCAGAGCTTGAAGAGGGAACCCCCGGAGTGAGCGGAAAGGACTGTCTGCAGGATAAGCCCCAGGATCAAGGAGCCGTAGGCTGCGAATTGTATGCCAGGGATAGTGAATTCGGTGTGGACCATGCCTGAAAGCAGCAAAACTCCAGCCGTAATGCAGAGCAGGTTCACATTGACCTGGACATTTGATGAGAAAAGAGAATGCCAGAAGCCACCGTTGAAGCCGATCAGTAATATTATCGTGGCTATAAGAGATATGATGGTGAGGGTGTTCACATAGCCTGAGAAGCCTGAAATAAACAAGCCCTGGCCTGAAGTTATGACCCGGATTATACTCTGGGCCCTTTCCGCCATCAGAACTAGAAAATAAAGCAAAAATGTCCAAGATATAGCTGTTTTCATTGTTTTTCTCCTTTTCAACCCTGTGTTTTACTTTTCCCTTTCAAAAGCTGTCGGTAGGACTTAGTACTTTTTATACATTATAACATGAGTGGAAATCATTTAGTAACAAAAATTCACGAAATGCTGAAAAAATGGAAGGTAATTGTCTCTTTCAAGCTGTCTTTCTCTTATATGCTTATGGAAAATATCCTTTTTTATCTTTTTTTTTTCCTCATGTTGTTATGGCGCTTATGGTATAATAAAACTAACGCAAAAGAGCGTGTCCTTGATAAATCCATATAACTTTGTGAACAGGAAAAAAAAGGGGATAAATTATCTATG
The DNA here is from genome assembly GCA_024680915.1 of Treponemataceae bacterium. Lineage (GTDB taxonomy): Bacteria > Spirochaetota > Spirochaetia > Treponematales > Treponemataceae > Treponema_I. The sequence continues at coordinate 3,244 of JAILBN010000123.1, forward strand.
ATAAGCATGATTTTGAAGATGTTTGGAATCACAGCTTTGTATGTTGCCTTGACTGCAGCAATGTGGTTTTGGGTGAAGGATAAAAAACTTAATCTCTGGAAAAAAATCACTATAGGAATCGTTTTCGGAATCAGTTCTGTATTATCTACTCACTTCGGGGTTCCTTATGAGCACATGGTAATCAATGTCAGGGATATAGGGCCTCTTGCGGCCGGATTGTTCTTTGCTCCTTCCTCTGGTGTAATCGCAGGGCTTATAGGCGGCATCGAGCGCTATATAGCCGGTACCTATTTCGATGTGGGTTCCTATACACGGATCGCATGCAGTGTGTCTACCTGCCTTGCCGGTTTTGTAGCCCTTTTCATGAGGAAAAAAATCTTCAACGGCAAAAAACCTTCGCCTTTCTATGCCTTCTTCATGGGTTCCGTTATGGAAGTCTTCCACATGTATGTGGTCTTCATCACCCATAGGGATGACATGCGCATGGCCTTCACCGTCGTAAGCACCTGTTCCGTGCCTATGATTATCTTCACTGGACTGGGGATGGCTTTTTCCTCGATACTTCTTCAAGTTCTGACTGGAAAATGGACGAATCCTTTCGGAAAAGTCAAGGATGATGAGATTCCTCTGTCCCAGCGGTTTCAGCGCTGGCTTTTTATTATCACCTCTATAGTCATTCTTGGAAGTTTCATATTCACTTTCCTGCTTCAAACACAGTCTGCCTATCAGAATGGCAAATCCACCCTTGAAAGTAATTTCGCCACTATAGAGGAGAACTATCTGGCAGGCGAGAAAAATCTCAGGGCGGACAGTAACCTTATATATGTGATTGTTTCTGCTGCAGGCGAAATCCTGATTGGGGAGAATCAAGGCAAGTATCTGTCAAAGGAAGAATTCATCGAGCTTAGAAAGATAATAGGGAATACCAAGGCATACACCATGCTTGGCGAGGAATATCTTGTCTATGCGGACGTAATAGACGGTAATAAGATCCTTTTGACAGCCATGAGCGAAAGTGAGGTTTATTGGAACAGGAATGCGGAAGCCTACGAGATCGCCCTGGCGGATATCCTGCTTTTTACGGTCATTTATGTGCTTATCGCCTACCTTGTGAACCAGATAGTAGTCAACAACATTCAGCTGATCAACAAATCTTTGGATAAAATCACAAACGGCAATCTGAACGAAGTGGTCACTGTCCGAAGCTCATCGGAGTTCGCCTCCTTGTCGGATGATATCAATCACACGGTCCTTGCTTTGAAAGGCTATATCGATGCCGCTGAAAAAAGGATAGAGCAGGAGCTGCTTCTTGCAAGGACAATACAGCTGTCCGCTCTTCCTCAGAACTTTGATTTTCCTGAGAGGGATGAATTCAAGCTCTTCGCTTCTATGAAGCCAGCGAAAGAGGTGGGAGGCGATTTTTACGATTTTTTCTTCGTGGACAGGGATAAGATAGTGCTCGTGATTGCGGATGTCTCCGGTAAGGGAATACCTGCAGCCTTGTTTATGATGCGGAGCAAGACAGCTATAAGAAGCTTCGCGGAAGCAGGCGGAAGCCCTGAGGAAATCTTTGCAAAAGCTAACAAAGCCCTGTGTGAAGGCAATGATGCCGAGATGTTCGTTACGGCCTGGATCGGAATACTTGATCTTAGAACAGGTTTGATGCAGTGCGCGAATGCCGGCCATGAATATCCTGCCATTAGGCATGCTGATGGCACTTACGAGCTCCTGAAGGACAAGCACAGTCTTGCTCTTGCGGCGATGCCCATCACAAAAACAAAGCCCTATGAGCTGCAGCTTGTTCCGGGAGACAGATTGTTCTTATATACGGACGGAGTGCCTGAGGCTATCAACGAAGCTGAGGAGCAGTATGGTACGGACCGGATGCTTGATACCCTGAACCGCACGGGAGAGTTAAGCATTTCTGATACTCTGCCCCTTGTGGCTGACAGCATAAATGCCTTCAAGGGAAAAGCAGACCAGTTTGATGATATAACGATGCTTGGTTTTGAGTTGATCAAGACCCTTGGTGCATAAGTGTACCTGTGTTCAATAAAGAGGGTAAGATGAAAAAGAAATTGGATGTAGAGGCAGTGATTGAGAATTTACCAAAGGTGCTGGATTTTATCGATAGGAACCTGGAAGAGCTTGAATGTGGAATGAAGGCCCAGACTCAGATTGATATTTCCGTCGAGGAGCTTTTTGTGAACATAGCCAATTATGCTTATCCTGAGGGCGTAGGAAAGGCTGAAATAACCTTTGAGTTTGATGCTGAAAGCAGCAGAGTCTCCATATCGCTCATAGACAGCGGCATCCCCTTCAATCCTCTTTCCAAGCCGGATCCGGACATAAGCCTTTCTGCTGAGGAAAGACAGATTGGCGGTCTTGGGATATACATGGTAAAGAAATATATGGATGAGCTTTTGTATGCTTTCGTAGATGATCAGAATATCATAACCCTTAAAAAAAATATTTGAAATAATTTTAAGATTTGCTGTTGGTGCATAAGGAGGAAGCTTCAATGAGGAAGTTTACAAGGAATGATTGGATTATCAGCGCAGTTTTTGCTTTGATTATTCTTGTCATCGCTTTATTCTCTGTGTTCGACGGGGATAAAAAAAGTAGTAATGGAATATCACAAGATGCTGACCACAAAGACTACTCTGGAAAAAGTCTGGAGAACATGAAAGCTCTTGATTTCAATAGTCCTGAATACACTATAGGAGTGGCAACCGGTACTGGAAGTATGATGGATGTAGAGACTTGGCTGCCGAAAGCAAGGATAGCCCATTATTCTGACAACCTCACTGCTTATGAAGCAGTGAGGTTGGGAAAAATTGATGCTTACGCTTATGATCGCCTTCAGATGGAGATTGCGATAAAATCAGGCCTGTCCGGAGTGGCTCTTATCAATGATACTATTGGAGATGGCACGGAAATTTCCGTAGGTATCTCCAGAACTTCCTCCATACCAGATTTGGAAAAGAAATTGAATGAGTTCATTGCGCTTGCAAAAGAGGACGGCAGACTTGATGATTTGTTCAAAAGATGGGTTATAGATTGTAACTATGATATGCCTGAAATTCCTCAGGTGGAGTCTCCTTCATATACTCTGATGGTCGGCACTACAGGTGTCGTGGAACCCTATAGCTTCTATAAGAATAATGAACTGACCGGGTATGATATTGAGCTTGCGAAAAGGTTCGCTGCTTTTATAAATGCCAAGATTGAATTCCGTGTATACAACTATTCCAGCATAATAGCTGCAGCGGACACAAATGAGATAGACTGTATTTTCGCTAACCTGAATGTAACCGAAGAGAGAAAAGAGAAAATAGACTTTTCCGACCCAATCATCATTGTGGATACTACTCTCATGGTGGCAGCGGAAAATGAGACTGCCTCAAATCAAGGCGGCAACGGGGGGGCAGGCGCTGAAGCTTCCTGGTTCAGTTCTGTAAAAGAAAGCTTCTACAAGAATTTCATCCGTGAGGAAAGATATAAACTGATATTTCAAGGTATAGGCACAACTTGTCTCATAACCATCTTTTCTGCCGTCTTCGGTTCTATCCTTGCCTTTTTGATATGTGTTTTCAGACAGACTGAAGGCATACTTCCCAAAAAAATATGCGTTATATATGTCAAGCTGTTCCAAGGAACCCCGATCGTCGTGTTGCTCATGATACTCTACTACATCGTTTTCGGAAAATCCGGGCTTTCGGCTATGTGGATTGCGGTCATAGGCTTCTCGCTCAACTTCGCGGCTTATGTGTCCGAAATTCTCCAGTCTGGTATTGAGAGCATAGACAAAGGCCAGCGCGAGGCAGCTTTGGCCTTGGGCTATTCTGAAAGTCAGGCTTTCTTCAGGTTCATATTCCCTCCGGCAGCCTTGAGGCAGATTCCAGTCTATAGGGGTGAGATAATATCGCTTCTGAAGAATACCGCTATAGTTGGTTATATAGCTATACAAGATCTGACTAAAATGTCTGACATTATCCGCAGCCGTACCTACGAGGCCTTCTTCCCCTTGATTGCCACTGCGGTAATATATTTCCTGCTCGCATGGATATTTTCCCTTATAATGAAGCTCTTGCTGAGACAAATTGATCCCAGAGCAAAGAAAAGAACAAGAAAGGAGGTAGCGGTAAAATGAGTCTGATAAAAATCGAGCATCTGCGTAAAGAATATCCTAACGTAACTCCTTTAAAGGACGTCTGCGTCGAAATAAACAAGGGGGATGTGATTTCCGTGATAGGTCCGTCAGGAACAGGCAAGTCCACGCTTCTGCGTTGCCTGAACCAGCTTGAGATGCCCACCTCCGGTACTGTTATATTTGACGGTCAGGTTATCACTGATCCTAAGTTCAGGATGGAAAAAATCAGACAGAAGATGGGTATGGTTTTCCAATCTTTCAATCTTTTCACAAACCTGAATATCATAGAGAACATCATGAGTGCCCCTGTGAATCTACTAGGTAAATCCAAAGAGGAGGCTTATGAGGAAGGTATGGCTCTGCTGAAAAGAGTCGGTCTTGCTGAGAAAGCCTTGAATTATCCTAACGAGCTTTCCGGAGGTCAGAAGCAGCGTGTTGCTATTGCCCGTGCAATTGCCATGAAGCCAGAGATGCTACTTTTCGATGAGCCCACCTCCGCGCTTGACCCCACGATGGTAGGAGAAGTATTGCAGGTTATACGTAAACTTGCAAAAGAAGGCATGACCATGATGATTGTGACACATGAAATGAAATTCGCAAGGGATGTATCAAACCGGGTCTTCTATATGGATGAAGGGGGGATCTACGAGGATGGTAGCCCTGAGGAAATATTCGAATCACCTAAAAAAGAAAAAACCCGGATTTTCATCAAGCGGCTCAAGCAATTACCGCTTGTCATCGAGAGCCCTGATTTCGATTTTATCGCCTATACGTCGATGATTGAGCAGTTTTGTAAAGATAACTCTCTGCCGGAAAAAACAATCAAGGACCTTACCCTTGTGTTCGAGGAAATCATCAAGCAGGGGCTGTCTTTGCGGGAAGGACTGTTCCCCATCAAAGTGGTAATCGAGCGTTCTGAGTCAGATGACAGTGTCGTCTTGGAAGCCTGCTACGGAGGTATGAAATACAACCCTGTGGAGGAAGGCGATGAGCTTTCAACGGCGATTGTGAAGAGGCTTTCCGCCTCCTTGGATTACAGTTTTGTCGACGGGCTGAACAAAGTGAAAAGCGTCATCCGAAACTCAAAATGAGTGTGGACTTGGATATTATGTGATTGAATACTTATCAAGGAGTTTTTATGTTGAACATTACACATGAAGAAAATGCAGAGGAGATGAATGTGTTTTTGGAGGGGCGTTTGGATACGACCACGGCTCCTCAGCTGGAGGAATTCATAAAAACAAAGCTGGACAGCGTAAAAAAGCTTTGTTTTGATTTGGCCAAGCTGGAATATATTTCCAGTGCGGGGCTCAGAGTTCTTTTGCTTTGCCACAAAACAATGGCCAAGCAAGGGGAATTTATCGTTAGGAATGTCTCGGAAGGCGTAAAAGAGGTTTTTGAGGTTACCGGCTTTGAGGATATCCTCAATATCAAGTAGTTGATTGTCTTTACGAATCCTGACTTTCCAGGATTCGTAAAGATTAGATCCATATCCTTTCTTTTTAGAAATAAGAGGTGTCCTGCTTCTTCTATCGGAATATCTTTTTTTTGTGATATTGTCTGAATTTGACTTTTTAGTAATTTTTTTTTCATTTTTTATGGAATTTATCAATAAAAGGTGATATAAAATAATTATTAAGCATTTCCGATGAAAGCTTTGAAAATTGTTTTTTTCTGGATTTGTGTTTTTAGGAGGTAGTACTGCTCTGATTCCTGAGAATCAAAGTTTCAGCAACAAGAGAGGGTTTATGAAAAAACAAAAATCTGTCGCGCTTTTTATTGAGATTGTGTTGGTCGTTGGCATTATTATTTATACAATGATAATTGATGACATTGTTTATAGAAGACTTGAGACCGGCTTGAAATCATATGTTACGGATGAGGTTAAGGTCCAGTCGGTGTCTTTCACATCCGAATTCGATGAGAATCTTGAGGCTTTGGAAAAAGTAGTTCGGGGTGCGACAAGCATTTATGAAGGTATCTGGGAAAGCATGGATGATAAAACCTCTGTTTTTCAGATGCTAAGCGATAATCTGTTGATTTCCGGTGCTGATGAAGCCGCCGTTTATTCTTATGACAGTGAGAAAATCACTTCCTCCCCATATGATATTTCCTTTGAAAAGGATTTTTTAAGGACTGCTCTGAGCGGCTCAGCCAGCTCTGACCTCGTGAATGAGGATGGCTCTGTTTTTGCTGTCGTGGCAGAGCCCCTGAAAGAAGGAGAGAGAGTAGTCGGTCTCGTTATCGCTAAGAAGAATATCTCTGTTCAGGCCACTGTGGACAAGATAAAAGCCGCGACAGGAGCCGAAGCTACGATATTCAACGGGTACACAAGGCTTGTGACCACCATAGAGGGGATGCAGGGAACAAAACTTGCTGATCCAGAAATCATCGACAATGTGCAAAGAGAGGGACAGTCTGTTTCCGTTATAAACAAGATAGGAGCTCAGGATTCCATATCCTGTTATTTCCCTCTTTTTGACAAGGACGGAAAATTTTTGACCGCTCTGTATCTGGGAAAGCCTCTTGTCGTCGTAGACCTTCTGACAAGCACTATCTTCCTGCCTTTGGTCATAGTCTCTGTCATCTGCATGGTGGTTTTAGTAACCTCCTTTATAATATTGATAAGACTCAAGGTTTCCAGACCTCTTTCTTTTGTAAATGCTGCTGTTGAGAATCTCTCTTCCGGGGATGCCGATTTGACTTACCGCCTTCCTGAGTCTGGGAACGATGAATTTACTCAAGTTACCAGAGGTGTCAATAATTTCATAGGGATTTTGCAGACTACAATCATCAAAGTCCAGGAGATAGCAGATGAAGTCCTGAAGGGCAGCTCTCAGATCAGTGCTTCCAGCCAGTCCATTTCAGCCGGGGCCTCCGAGCAGGCTGTCTCCTCTGAAGAAATGTCTGCCACAATGGAACAGATCGCCGCCAATATTAGCCAGACTGCGGATAATGCTGATAAGACCAAATCGATTGCTCTTACCACTTGCAAGGAAGGTCGGGAGGGAAACGAAGCGGTTTCCTCTGCCGTGGATGCGGTCAAAGATATTACTTCAAAAATTGCTGTCATTCAGGAAATTACGAGTCAGACAAACCTTCTTTCTCTGAATGCGGCCATAGAGGCTGCCCGTGCCGGAGAAGCGGGACGGGGCTTTGCTGTTGTCGCCAATGAGGTAAGAAAGCTTGCGGAGCGTACGAAAGAGGCTGCGGCTGATATAATCGAGCTTTCTAAGAAAACTCTTGCGGCGGCAGATAATGCCGGCAGTAAAATACAGAATGTCGTGCCGGAGATTGAAAAGACCACGAATCTGATTGAGGAAATATCTGTTTCCTGCCGGGATCAGACCTCCAGTGCAGCCCAGATAAGCACGGCCATCCAGCAGCTTGATTCCGTCGTCCAGCAGAATGCTTCTGCTTCGGAGGAGCTGGCGGCAATGGCTGAGGAGCTTTCAGCCAGCGCCAACGAACTAGTCTCTGTGGCTGGTATTTTTAAGGTCTCGGAATCCGATGGCTACACTGAGAATAAAATGTCTCAGCTCGCGATAGAATCAAGATAGTTTCCTGATAAGCTCTGGATAGGAGTCGGGTATAGGGCTTTCCCCTGCTTTTCAGCAAAATGGGGGAAGCTCTTTAATACTCAGTTTTGATATTCTCAAGATTATAGAGCTTTTTGAATTTTTCCTCATCGGCCCGGGTCCGAAGCAGCATGACCTCGGTGAAATGACCGTCCGTCTTGTTCTTGAAGCCGGCGACCCTTTCTCCTGTACATATTGAGCTTTTTATCACCGGGTATTGGCTTTCTGGATCGAAGGGAACAGGAGCCTTTGCTGGCCTGTTATATAAATCGGCAAGGACCAGATATAAGTAGCCTATACCAATCAAGAACAGGAGCAGTGCCAGAATCCACCATGCGGTTCCCATGAAGGGCATTTCCTTGGAAAAGCCGAAAGCTCCTGCAGGACTACCCCAGTTCAGAAAGAAGTAGGGGTAGCTTATGCCGTCGGCGAACTGCCAGCCCTTGACATAACCAATCCCTGCATAGATCGCATACAGTAAGGGTGGTATAGTTGCATATAATGCGTTCCTGCGTTTTATCCCGGTTGTGGCTGAAATCATAAAAAAATCGAGTATTGCTGCCAGAGGAACGACAAGGTGGGTAAGAGTATTCTGGATATTCCAGGCGTAAGGACCTAAGGTAGGTGCCAGTACAAAGCCGAACACCACCCCTGTAAGAGTTATGGCCACCGTCCCGACGAATTTCACCACATGCCATGCACCGCTGACGGGCTTTTTCCTTGCCATAAGTATAAAGCCTGCTATGCAGATAATCGCAATCGCTATGTTGGACTGAATCGTAAAATACATGAAAACCCGGTCTCCACCCATAAAGGCTTTCCTGCTGGCATAGGCACTCAGGACAGTTCCTACTGTTGCGGATACGACCACTATAATCTTCAGTAGATAGCTTGTTATTTTCCGCTTTAAGGAAATTGTATCCATATTTTCTCCCTTTTCGTAAAGACAAGCCCAGGCAATGCAGTGTCGCAAGAGAAGTATATCAGCCTTATTTTCGCCTTGCCTCTTCTATTTGTATAGTCTGGACATTTTCCAGCTCAATATCTGAAAGCTCAGATAAGTCCACCTTATGAGAAGGCTTATACCAATCCATACCCTTCAGCCATTGCTTCAAATCAGCTGACTGAAAGATATTACCGTGCCAGGCAAAAATCATATTCCTCATATAGCGAAGCTGCTCCTTGGTAAAGAAGAGCAAATCCCTTGCCGTGAGACGGTATTTTCCCAGACGGAAATTATCTTCACTCAAATCTGCATAGGGATAAAGCGTGTAGTAATCATCCGCTATCTCCAGCCTGAACTTATCAAAAAAATCAGGGGAAAGGTTTTTTCTTGTTATGATGATTTTGTCATCAATATTTTCTATTTCCGCATCTGACAAGGCTTCAGCCTTCTTCCACTCGTCAGATTCTATGAAGAAGGTACGGTCATCAAGTATAATTGAGCTTGGGCCGATATTGTTCGTAATCTCGATTGTCTGGCTTCCTATGGGATTCTTCCAGGTTTTTCCAGTTCCAAAAAGATATTCCACTCCCTTATTGAAACCTGCGTGACCATATTCACAATCATAGTCCACAGAGGTTTTTGTCGTCGTTTTTGAAGGGAAGGTGATTTCCCTTACGAACCAGGAATCAACCACATCTGATTTATGAAGGGGAGTTTCAGCACCCTTGTCCTCGATTATTTCATAGTCAACTGTTTTTCCGTTCACACTTGTCTTGAAATTCCTCATCTCTATAGTCTTGGAGCTTCCGTAATGCCATTTGGGAAAGCCTACCTTCACTTTGACGGAATCCCCCTCGTTGTAGAAGACAAAATCAACATGGACACGATAAAAATCTTTTTCCAAGTCGATTTTGATTACTTCACTTTTCATTGAGATATAGGGATGGGCACTGGCATGGGGGGAGTCTATGGGAAGCACGCTGCCACCGGCCGCCTCTATATAAGCATCATTGGCATTGATAAGGCTGCTTAAGAGAAGAGAAAACAATACTGTAAAAAAAAACTTTTTATTCATAGGCTTATTATATAAAATCCCTTTTTTTTGTAAATATAGAAAAAAATAAAGAAAAATGTTAAGCTGAATGATAAATTATGATTATTTTTGATTTTGATGGGACCATTGCAGATACAATTTCTCTTGGCATTCTTCTTATAAACGACTATTCCGCGAAGTTCAAATACAAAAAAATCGACCGGGAAAAGATGAATGGACTTCCTGCCCTTGAACTGATGAAATTGATGGAGATAAAGGTGTATAGATTGCCCTATCTGGCCTGGTATCTCAGAAGATTGCTCAAGGAAAGGGCTTCCGAGATCAAAATGAATCCCGGCATAAGGGAGCTGCTTGAAAGCTTGAGGGCTTCCGGCCAGCAGCTGGGAATCATAACTTCCAATTCCTATGACAATGTTTCCTCCTTCCTTAAAAGAAATGGGATAGACAGCTATTTCTCTTATGTAAAAACAAAGGTTCCCCTTCTGAAGAAAAAGAAGGCTCTCTCAAAAGCAATGCGTCAGCTGAAAAGTAATTTCGTTTATGTGGGGGATGAGCTCAGGGATGTGGAGGCCTGCAGGAAAAATAATATTCCCATTGTTTCCGTAGCCTGGGGCTTCAATTCCGCGGAATCTTTGGAGAGAATAAACCCTGGATTTGTGGCGAGAAATGCAGAGGAGGCAATCTCTTTAATCAAAGAGCTCCTAGGGAAGCAGAGTCTTTAGCCTTTTCCATTCTTCATACAATTTATCAAAAGTCCAGGTCTCATTCGCAGGACTTGAGGAGGGCAGGCAGACCGCTATATGGTTCTCAAGCAGAAAGGCTTTCTTTTCCTCATTTGTTATTGGGATTATGGTTTTGTGGAGTGTCTGTTTCCCTTCTCCGAAAAGCTTCCCCAGCAGGGACCAGAATCTGTTCTGTGGATGCGCATAGAAATAGCCTGCTTCCCTGGATTTCACTGCTTGCCGGCAGTGATTTGTATGATATAATCTGAAGAATTGAAAGAATAAAAAATCACGAAGTTAATTAAAATTTTAGAATAATGTTGCATAATATAATTAAGGTGAGGAGTTTTTTGCTTGATAGGGCAAGGTAATTAATTATAATATAAATAATAATATTTTTTTTAGTGTAACTTTTCAGGTTCACGGCTTTTTAAAAGATGTTACTGACGTAGGATTTTGATATCCAGCGTGTTTCATTTAAGATACAAAAGGAGATGCATATGAGGTTTTACAACTTGAAGACTGGTCGCGTCAGGGCTTTTTTCTCTTTGGCCCTTATGCTTGTTTGTGTGCTTTCTTTGAGCGCACAATCATTTGATGGCTACTATGATGATGCTGTAGTGGTGAACAGGAATGTTTCGACTATGGGCAGCTATTCGGTATCGGTCAACACGGAAGCCAATAACTATACAGTTCTTTTCTATGCGAAGGGAGAAAGATCCCCTCTCGCATGCTATAACGGAAAGTATCAGTACTGGGTTTATCGCCGTGGATTAGGATATCAGGACTGGATAACTCCAGCCTTCGATATGAGCCAGATTGACCTTACCAGAATCCTCACGACGGTTGACTCAAGAATCGATATAAATCGTTCTGGTTTGGATTCATCGACTATGAAGCCTATCTCGAGTTATCTGGATCCTTCTGTATGCTATGATGATGAAGCTGTCATAAACAGAAATGTATCGTCAATGGGCAGCTATTCAGTATCGGTCAACACGGAAGCCAATAACTATACGGTTCTTTTCTACGCGAAAGGAGAAAGGTCCCCTCTCGCATGCTATAACGGAAAGTATCAGTACTGGGTATACCGCCGTGGCTTAGGATATCAGGACTGGATAACTCCGGCCTTCGATATGAGCCAGATTGACCTTACGAAAATTATAACCAAGGTCGATTCAAGAATAAACATAGACAGGAATTTCCCGGAAGGTGTAACTGAGCTTATCCCGATTTCAAAAGCGGGCGGAGTGTCTGTCTCAAACACCAGCCTGCCCTCTGCTGCTACTGTAAAAACTACATCGACGACTGCTTCTTCAGGCACGACCACTGCTAAGGAAACTACCGTAACAGATTCCAAGCCTGCGACGACCAGCACCGTTACCACAAAACCGACTCATGAAGAAATCATTATCCTTGATACTCCTGATGAGACCGGCGGCTGGTATGATGATGCGGTTGAGTACAATACTTCTGTTACCTCTATGGGGCCCTATTCAATCTTTTATGATATCATGGATGGAAAATGGGCTTTTGCCTTGTTCTCTTATCCTGGTGACGACTTTTATATAGCATGTTATGACCTTATGTATCAGTACTGGTGTTATCGTCGTGGCTATAACGGCTATCAGAGCGATGCATCTCCATATTTCGATATGTCCAAGGTCGATGTATCGAAGATGTTCAAGAAAGTTGACTCCAGCATAAATCTTAATCGTACAGCAAGGGGTGAGAATGCAGATAACTATGGCCCGGAGACCCTTAAGGCTCTTTCTTCTAAGGCTGCTGCCATAAACCTTGACAATGTAGAGATTGATGGAAAAGTCTACGAGAAGACAGGTTTCGCCTCTGTTAAAGCTGTAGAAATAGATGGCAACGGAAGAGAGGGTGTCTTCACCAATGACAGGAATATTTCCTTGTCTTCTTACATTATCGGAAAATATCCTGTAACACAGGAATTATACGAGGCTGTAGCCAGCAGAATTCCTAATGCCATAGCAAAACCCAGCTCCGGAAAGACAGACACTCTTACCGCCGGTGAAAAACAAGGTCTCCGTCCTGTTGAGCGGGTAGATTTCTATGAAGTCGCAGCTTTCTGTAACAAACTTTCCGAACTGCAGGGACTTGAGCCTGTTTTCACAATAAATGGAACTGATGTTACTTTCGATATTATGAAGAACGGCTGGCGTCTGCCGACCGAAGCAGAGTGGGAATGTGCTGCCCGTGGTGGAGACCCTTCTGATAAGTTCGCCTGGAACAGTCCTTATGCCGGAGCTGCTAATACAAAAGAAGTATTGGATTATGCATGGGTCAAGGATAATAGTAATGGGGTCACCCATGAGGTCGGTCTTAAGAAACCGAACTCACTTGGCCTTTACGACATGGTAGGTAACGTGTATGAGTGGTGTCTTGACTGGTATGAGTTAGTTGACAAGGGCGATTATAACAACCCGGTGGGACCTGCTACTGGCACGGAGCGTGTACAGCGCAGTAACGGAAGAACAGCTGCTCCTTCGGCTGTTACCAAAAGAGATTATGGTAAGCCCGACAAGTATTATAGTGACTTAGGTTTCCGCCTCTGCCGTACTGTAAAGGCTTCTGGAGCGGGTGTCATGGCCTCAAAGCCCCTGTCTTTGAAAAGCTTCTCCCTTTCTGAAAGTATGCCGGATTATGGAGTAAGGAGCGGTGGTTACGCTGAGCTTTCGGGAGATACCCTTAATGTTTATATTCCTATTTCTTTTGAAAAAAACAAGATAGGAGCCCAATCCAGTTACTATGTGCAAATGGTTGTTGCCGGTAATGATGTTCTCAGTATTAAGTCGCCGTCTGTACGTAATTATGAAGCGGAGGATGGAAGGGGAAACGCTGATTTCTACCCATATGACGAATTGAATTCTAGTACTGAATTCGGATGGAACTTAAATGATGGTGACCTGCTTGAGATAGTCTATAAAGATGGTTCCACAAAGACACTGAAAGCAAAGGTTAACTGGGTTCCTGCTTTGTATTGTCAATTTACATACTCGGATAGCTACAGGCCTAATGTATTGTTCCAGTATCTTGATGTGGATTCCAATTATGAGCTTAAGGCTTCTGATATCATCCTGACGACTAATACCTGTGGTGCTGAGATTGATGAGCTTGAAAAGATTACCGCTACTTATTACTATGCTGACCAAAACGGAGCTTGGTATAAGCTTTACTTCAAGAATATTAAAACGCCGGGTAAAATATCTATTGCTGTAAAAAGAAACGGCCTTACCAGTGTAAATACCCGTTATGAAACCGGCATTGAGTTAAGTCAGATTCCTGCTGATTTTGGTGATATTACTCTCAATGGAAAGACCTATGAAAAGACTTCTTTCATTGAAGTTGAATCCCAGGGGGCATATGTGGAAGGAAGTGGCAAAGATGGTGTTTTCATTGATGGAAGGACCGTCTACTTCACTTATTCATATATGTTAGGTAAGTATCCTGTTACCCAGGGATTTTATTCTGCCGTAGCCAGCCAGATTCCTGATGCCTATTCCAACCCGAGCAAGGGAACCGAAAGTACTCTTACAGCAGGGGAAAGCCAAGAGCTTCGTCCTGTAGAGCAGGTGGATTTCTATGAGGTCGCAGCCTTCTGTAACAAGCTTTCTGAGCTTCAGGGACTTGAGCCTGTATTCACTATCAAAGGTGATACTGTCACCTTCGATATTACAAAGAACGGCTGGCGTATTCCAACTGAAGCCGAATGGGAATTTGCCGCTCGTGGTGGTAATCCCAATGACGAGACTACTTGGAATTATCTGTATGGAAACACCAGCAGTGAGAAACAGGTTATGAAGTATTCCTGGCTTAAAGATAACAGCGGCGGTAATACTCACGAGGTTGGCCTTAAGGAGCCTACCCCTAATGGTCTTTACGATATGTTCGGTAACGTATTCGTATGGTGTCTCGATTGGTATGGAACTGTTGAGCAAGGTAGTGTGACAGATCCTGTCGGGGCCGCTTCCGGTACAAAACGTGTTTTCCGTGGATACAGCAAAGGTTCTGCTACCCCTAGAGCTGCGACAGGCCGCCTTTCTGCAGAACAGAGCAAATACTTCATTGATGTTGGTATCCGTCTCTGCCGTACACTTAAGTAGCGTTAAGAGTAAACTTGTTGGGTGCCCCACTCCTTAGGCACCTTGCTGGGATTATTTTAGGACT
>JAILBN010000056.1 GCA_024680915.1 Treponemataceae bacterium
CTTGACCTGCCAGCTGATGCTAAATACATGCAGGAAATAGAAGCCCTGGCCTTAGGCCAGACAGACAAATCAAAGCTGATGAAGGAAGCAGGCTTCAAGGAAGCTCCAGAAAAAGCACACAAGCTGTTGCTTGATACCGGCATATGGACTATATACCGTAACCCACATCCCTCACGGAGGGGTCTTTCAATGCAGTCCGCCACGGAACACCTGCCCCACCCGCCAGAAGATGAGGACAGGCAGGAGCTTTCCTGTACAGGCTGGGCGATTGACAATGCCTGGAGTACGGATCCAGATGACGCCATATCCTTTGATGGAACTTATCTTTGGATTCATATTGCCGACCCTGCGTCCACAGTGACACCGGACTCTAAAATTGATGTGACGGCAAGGAACAGAGGAAGCACTCTATATATACCAGAAGGAGCCTCCCGTATGCTTTCGGAGGAATCTTTGGAGGATTATGCCCTAGGTTTATGCGAATATAAGGATGGCAAACCCACTGGTAAAAAGTCGAAAGCCCTTTCCTTCCGTCTCAGTCTTGATGAAAAAGGCTCTATTATAGATTCTGCTGTGGTAAAAACCCTTGTTCACGTTGAGCGTCTCACCTATGAGCAAGCCGATGAGCAGAAGGAAAGCCGGGAGCTTGCCCCCTTTTTTAAGATAGCAGAACGCAATCTTGCAAGAAGGAGTGCCGCAGGAGCTGTTTTCATTGAGCTGCCCGAGGTTCATATCTCACTTTCAGCACAAGACTCACAAGAAGAACCTTCCGTATTGGTCACCCAGTCTGAAAAGCCCCTTGCTTCTGGAATGATCCGGGAAATGATGCTGCTGGCAGGCGAAGCTGCCGCAAAATTCGCCTTCAAGAACGGAATACCCTTCCCCTTCGTGAGTCAGGAAAAGCCCGATATTCCTAAAGATATTCCATCAGGACTGGCAGGACAATACAAGCTTAGACGCTCAATGAGAAGTCGTTCTGTGGGTGTAACCCCCTCTCAGCATGCAGGTCTGGGACTGGGTATGTACAGCCAGGTCACAAGCCCCCTAAGACGCTACAGTGACCTTATAGCTCATATACAGCTTAGAGCTTTCCTTGACGGAAGAGAGCTTCTGGACAAAGACACCATGCTGGAAAATATAAGCGCAGGGGATGCCGCATCTGGAAACGCATCAAAGGCGGAAAGAGAATCGAATATGCACTGGACTCTTGTCTATCTTTTGCAGAATCCTGACTGGACCGGAACCGGTGTCGCAGTGGACATCAAGGGTAAGCAAGCTGTTTATCTTATTCCAGAGCTTGGACTTGAAACTGTCATAACGCCACAGAAAACACCTGAGCTAAACGAGACAATAAGACTGAAAGCAGGTAACATAAATATTCCGGAGCTTTCGGTCACCTTCCAGGAACTTTAGCTGACTGTATAGTCTTCTAAATTATGTACTCCCCAGCACTGTCCCCATATTCCGCAATACTCGACAAACTCCCAAAAAGAAAAAAAAAGCGACAGATTTTAATCTGCCGCTTTCCTTTCAAAGCAAGTCTACTTTAATTACTCGCTCTTGTCCCAGTCGTTTCTTACTGTCTCACAGATATTAATTTCTGTATCCTTGTCGAAGAACTTAGCTTTGTCCATGTTAGGAACGAAGTTTGTTGTATCTCCGAGTGAGAACTTATAGTCTGGTGATGTACGAACAACAACCTGCTGTGTCTTTGACTGCAAGAAGAGGTTTGTCTCAGCACCAAGAGGCTCAATAACAGAAATCTTCATCTGCATGTTGTTTTCTGAAGCTGGTGATTTAGCATACTCCATGTCCTCAGGACGAATACCGAACCAAACTTCTTTACCAACATAATTCTTGAGTGCCTTTGCCTGCTCCTCATTAGGAACAATTTCGAAAGAACCTTCATCAGCGATAAGCTTACCGCCTTTCTCAAGAATCTTTACAGAGAGGAAGTTCATTGGCGGTGATCCAATGAAGCCAGCAACGAATTTGTTGATTGGGTGGTTGTACAAGTACATTGGTGAACCAATCTGCTGGATTTTTCCGTCCTTCATAACAACGATCTTATCTGACATAGTCATAGCTTCGATCTGATCATGAGTAACGTAAATCATTGTTGCCTTAAGTCTGTGGTGAAGGTCAGAAATCTCTGCACGCATCTGAACACGGAGCTTAGCATCGAGGTTTGACAATGGCTCATCGAAAAGGAATACTTTTGGATTACGAACGATTGCACGACCTACAGCAACACGCTGTCTCTGTCCACCAGAGAGAGCCTTTGGCTTACGATCAAGAAGTTTTTCAATATCAAGGATACGAGCAGCTTCATTAACACGGCGTTCGATTTCTGCCTTGTCAACCTTGCGGATTTTAAGACCGAATGCCATATTGTCATAAACTGACATATGAGGATACAAAGCATAGTTCTGGAAAACCATTGCAATGTTACGATCCTTCGGAGGTACATCATTCATAAGCTCACCATCGATGTAGAGCTCACCTTCTGTTATATCCTCCAATCCTGCAACCATACGAAGTGTTGTAGATTTACCACAGCCTGATGGTCCTACAAAAACTACGAATTCCTGGTCTTCTACAACGATGTTGGCGTTATCAACAGCGCGAACATTACCATCATAGACTTTACCGATACCTTTCAGTTCAACTTTTGCCATTTAGCGAAAGCCTCCTAAAATTATTTTATTGATTCTATTCTAATCTAAAAAAATAATGTTGTCAAATTTTTTTAGCATTGATTATAAGAAAAGATGGACTTTTTTATAAAGCTTTAAAATACAAAACTGGCCATCCGTCTGATTGTTCAGAAAGATGACCAGCCTATACCACAAATTATCTGCGTTTATTTATTACGGATAACTGCCTGTGCGCCAGCAAGGCGAGCGATAGGAACTCGGTATGGAGAACATGAAACATAATTCAAACCTGCACGATAGCAGAAATCAATCGTAGCAGGATCTCCTCCGTGCTCACCACAGATACCAAGCTTGATATCTGGCTTCTTTGCTCTTGCCCTTTCGCGGGCAAAGTTTATGAGCTCACCTACCCCTTCTTCATCGATTGACTTGAAAGGATCTGAATCAAGGATATCCTGTTTAAGATAAGCTGACATGAACTTACCAGCATCATCACGGCTGAAAGCAAAAGTCATCTGGGTAAGGTCGTTTGTTCCGAAACTGAAGAAGTCGGCGAAATCAGCAAGCTTACCGGCCAGAAGAGCAGCACGAGGAACCTCGATCATAGAACCGATTTTAATCTCGAACTGAACGTTTTCTTTGGCAAATACGTCTTTCATAACTTTCTCGCAGGATTTGCGGATAATCTCAAGCTCATCATTGTCACAGACGATAGGAATCATTACCTCAGGATGAACAGGAATGTTCTTCTTCACGCATTCTGCGGCAGCAAGTGCGATTGCCTCTACCTGCATCTCATAAATCTCAGGATATGTGATAGCAAGACGACAACCACGGTGACCCAGCATAGGATTCATTTCATGGAGAGCATCGCATTTTGCCTTAAGAACCTTCTGGTCGATTCCCATGTGTTTTGCAAGCTCTGCTGTCTCCTCCTCTGTATGAGGGATAAACTCATGAAGAGGCGGATCAAGAAGACGAATAGTTACTGGACGGCCATTCATAGCCTCAAAGATACCGCTGAAATCCTTCTTCTGAAGAGGAAGGATATTTGCAAGGGCGGCTTTTCTCTGCTCAGCTGTGTCAGAAGCGATCATCGCGCGGAAGTGGATGAGCTTTGCTCTGTCGAAGAACATATGCTCTGTGCGGCAAAGACCGATACCAGCAGCACCGAAATCGAAGGCATGCTGCGCATCTATCGGCTGATCCGCATTGGCACGGACATCAAAGCCCTTGAGGACACCTGAAGCCATTTTTCTCTCGGAGGAAGCACGAATCTCATCGCACCAGCCAAGGAATGTATTCAGTTCGCCGGAAATCTCCGGTTCGATAAGCGGAAGCTGTCCCTCATATACGTTACCTGTGGTTCCATCGATAGTGATGAAATCACCTTTATTGAAAATCTTTCCAGAAATATTTACTTTTCCGTCAACGAAAGAAACTTCAGAAGCACCTGATACACAAGGTGTTCCCATACCACGGGCAACAACAGCAGCATGGCTTGTCATACCACCTGTGGAAGTAAGAATTCCCTCTGCAACGACCATACCTGAAATATCCTCAGGAGAGGTCTCCTTACGTACCAGGATTACCTTCTTGCCTTCTTTTACCCAAGCCTCTGCCTCGTCGGCTGTGTAGACAATCTGTCCGCATCCGGCTCCCGGAGACGCGTTAAGACCTTTTGTAACAGCAGCTGTTTTCTTCGCTACCTTAGGATCAATCATCGGGTGGAGCAGCTGGTCAAGCTGGTCAGCAGAAACACGGAGGATAGCATCCTCTTTTGTAATGAGCTTCTCTGAAACCATATCAACGGCACACTTTACGGCTGCCGCACCAGTTCTCTTTCCATTACGAGTCTGCAGCAAGAAAAGCTTTCCCTGTTGGACTGTGAACTCCATATCCTGCATATCATGGAAATGGTTCTCAAGATCAAGGCGGATCTTACAAAGCTGTTCGTAAACCTCTTTATTATCGTTCTCAAGCTTATCAATCGTCGCAGGAGTGCGGATACCGGCAACGACATCCTCTCCCTGTGCATTCATAAGGTATTCACCGTAGAACTTGTTCTCACCTGTGGATGGGTTACGGCTGAAGCAAACACCGGTACCTGAATCCTCACCGAAGTTACCGAATACCATGCACTGAATGTTAACGGCTGTACCTGCCAGACCCTTGATATTATTGAGCTGGCGATACTTAATAGCACGATCGTTCATCCAAGAACCAAATACGGCGTTGATTGCTCCCCACATCTGCTCAACCGGCTCCTGGGGGAAATCCTTACCTACATGCTTCTTATAGATAACCTTGTACTCAGCGACAAGATTCTCAAGATCAGCAGCATCAAGCTCTGTATCAAGCTTTACACCTTTTTTTTCTTTGATTGCAGAAATGGCATCCTCGAAAGCATCCGAAGGAACACCCATTGCCACATCACCGAACATCTGTATGAAGCGGCGGTACGAGTCCCATGCGAAACGAGGGTTTCCTGAAAGTTCTGAAAGACCTTTCACAGCCTTATCGTTCATACCCAGGTTAAGGATTGTATCCATCATTCCTGGCATAGAAATTGCCGCACCGGAACGTACAGAAACAAGAAGAGGATCCTTTGCGTCCCCAAGCTTCTTTCCCATGAGTTTCTCGAGCTTCTCAAGATTCTCAGCAACTTCTTCTTTCAACCCTGCAGGGTAAGATTTGTCGTTTTCATAAAAAAGCTTACAAACCTCTGTAGAAATGGTAAATCCTGGTGGAACCGGAATCCCGAGGTTTGTCATCTCAGCAAGATTAGCACCTTTTCCTCCGAGCTCACTGCGCATCGCAGCGTCTCCTTCGGCCTTGCCATTACCGAAAAAATAGACAAATTTTGTCTTTGACATTTGAGTTTCTTTCTCCTTAAAATAATTCACACGTCTTGTATATGATAATACCATTGAAAAATAAGTGGTGTCAATGTATCATGTGTCAACGTATCACATTATTATATCAGGGAAAAATACTACTTTATGCATATTTCATATAAAACGCTTCCTGTTTACGAACAAAAACAAAGAATCCTCGATACTTTAGAGCAGAACCAGGTCATAGTCGTCCAGAGTCCCACCGGTTCTGGAAAGACCACCCAGCTCCCCGTCATACTTCATGAAGCCGGTTATTCAAGCAACGGGGTCATAGCCGTAACCCAACCGAGACGTATAGCGGCCCTTTCAGTCAGTGAATTCATCTCGAAACAATTGAAAACAGATTATCCAGGACTTGTGGGCTACAAGATGCGCTTCGAGGATAAGACGGATAAATCTACCCTGATCAAAATAATGACAGACGGCATTCTTCTGCAGGAGATGAAACTAGATCCGTGGTTGAGCAAATACTCCGTGGTAATGGTGGATGAGGCTCATGAAAGAAGCCTCAACATAGACTTTGTCCTAGGGCTGCTGAAAAGAATACTGCCTGACAGACCAGACCTGAAGGTGATAGTTTCTTCCGCGACTATGAATGCACAGGCCTTCTCCGAGTATTTTGATTTCTGTCCTATCGTGACCATAGATACGGTTACCCATCCGGTAACAGTCATATATGATCCTCCTGTAATTCCTGCAAGCACGAACTCTGCATCGGCAGAAGATGCCCTTCTTATGAAAATAGAGGACATAATAGACAGAATCATCGCAAACCGCCATCAGGGTGATATTCTCTGTTTTCTTCCAGGAGAGAAAGTCATTAAGGACTGCATGAAAAGACTATCCCATGCTTCCTACTCGCGGAAGATACACCTTGTACCCCTTTATGGAAGGCTGGCAAAGGAAGAACAGGAAAGAGTATTCGATTCTGCCCCCTTCGGACGGCGGAAAGTAATAATATCAACGAACATCGCCGAGACCAGCGTGACCATTCCCGGTATAAGCACAGTAATCGACTCCGGCCTGGCAAAAATGAATTTCTACAATCCCCACACCTATACTTCGAGTCTCACTGAAACAGCTATATCAAAAGCCTCCTGCAACCAAAGAAAAGGCCGGGCCGGAAGGACAGGTCCAGGCATCTGCTACAGGCTATACACAAAGAAAGATTATGATCTAAGACCCTTATACACCACAGAGGAAATATACAGGACGGACCTTTCAGAAGTAATAATGAGGATGTCGGAGCTGGGTATAACAGAATTCGAACAATTTCATTTTATTTCACCACCGGCAAAGGAAGGAATGAGAAGTGCTGTTGAGACCTTGAACATGCTTGAGGCTCTGAATCCTGACAATACACTCTCAAAAACCGGTCTTATCATGGCAAAGTTCCCTCTTCTGCCAAGAATAAGCCGTATTCTGACTGAATCCATACTGCGTCATCCAGACGTAATGGAACAATCTCTTATCGCAGCCTCCTTTCTTTCCGCTCAGACGCCTTTTGTACTGCCGCCGGGAGAAGAGGCCGACGCAAGGCAGGCTCATCACCGGTTCAGGGATATACAGGGGGATTTCCTTACATATGTGAAGCTTTTCAATATGTTTACAGCTACAGAGGATACAGAAGCATTCTGTGAAAAGAATTACCTGGATGAAAGGGTAATGCTTGAAATAGTGAACATAAAAGAACAATTGGAGCAAATCGTCACAAACGAAGGAATTCCCATCCTTTCGGGAGGTAGTTCCGATGACTACCTTTGCTGTGTCGCGGCTGGCTTAATACAATTTATCTGTATACGTTCCAACAAAGAAAGCTACAGGACCCTTACAGCCGAGAATATCCAGATACATCCCGGATCAGGGGTTTTCCGCACGAATCCTCTTTATATAGTGGCCGGCGAAATCGTCAGAACCTCCAGGACCTTTGCCATGGCGGTATCTCCCCTTACGAAATCAATTCTTGCGAAGCTTTCCGATGACATAGAAAAACGACTTCAATCCATAAGGAATTTCCGGGATGAAGATTTCGCCGGAGAAAGCGACTATGAGACACGCAGAAAGAAGAGACTTTCCGCAGAAAGCGGAATAAGGAAAAAGGAAGGTAAAAAATCAGGCAGAGACCTTTCGGAGGCAGACGAGAATTCTCTACGCATCGGTAACAGTCTTTTCGAGATGAAAAAAATAAAACGCAGACAGACTGTCATCCTTCCCTGGAAAAAGCTCCATAATGAATTATCAGCAGACAATGATGTTCAATTATCAGACAAAACGGGAAACATAAAGGGAATAGTGCAGCTTGATTCATACACCCTGCTTGCCGGAGAAAAGCTTAACCTTATACTGAAACTAGCAAAGGTCCTTGATTTCTCAATCCTGCCCAGGGAAAAATGGAATAGACAGATGAATGTTCATTTTCCAGAGCAGAAAGATGAGCTGGCAGCTGCTCTCGACGTAATAATGAGGATTACAGAAGCTAAGGCAAAAAGCAAGGAGCTGGGCTTTATATGCCTTTTCACGGATGGGAAGGGAACATATTGGCTCAAGGTCTCCAGAGGCTTCTCTACAGCCTTGAACGAGAGTCTTTCCAGCCTTGAGACTCTGGTGGACGAAAGCTCAAGTGTCTTTGATGAAGAGCAGAAGGCAAAGCTCAATGCCGTCTACAGACTGCTGCATGATTTGTATCAGTAATTTATTACTTGCCTCAAAGATTTACCAGGAAACGGTTCAGGAGCATAAGGCCCTCTCCTGTCAAAGAGAAGAAGGTCTCGCCTGCTCTCTCGTACCTAAAAGCAAGGTCTTTCTTTTCCCAGTCCGCGAACAGACCTTTTTCTCCCCCGATTCTTTCTGACAGGTCTCCTCCAAAACGTCTTTTATATTCGGAAGAGCTCACACCTGCCCTCAGACGGAAGCCCATCATAAGGAATTCATACTCCCGGGTCCTTTCATCCAGAATCTCTTCTTCCTGAGGAATCTGCTCTATAAGACTTTTCCCTCCAGAAAGACTCCCTGTGGAAGCTTCTGCAGCATCTATACCTTGCCAGCCAGAAAGATAATCATGGATGGAACAAGAACCTGTCCAGCGTTCATTTCCAACTGTCCCAGAAGCCCCCGCGCCTATACCTATGAAGTTATCCATGTGCCAGTAAACAGTATTGTGCCTGCTCTCAAAACCAGGCCGGGCAAAATTAGAGACCTCATACTGCATAATACCTGCTTTCTCAAGCATTTCCCTACCCAAAAACCACTGTCTGTCTATATCTTCCGCAGAATAAGGCGCCTTCCCAGCCCTGACTTGCCTCCAAAGAGGAGTATTCTCCTCCAGCATAAGGGAATAAAGAGATACATGATCAGCACCAGAATCAAGTACGGTGGACACTCCGGAGAGGAATTCCTCATCCGACAAAAAAGGTAAGCCTGAGATCAGATCCGCTGAAAAACGTCTACCCACATCTTTTGTCCATAAAGCCTTAATACAATCTAGAGCAGAGGTAACGGTGGCCGCGTCGGCCCGTCTTCCCAGAAACTCCAGTACCTGCTCACTGACACACTGGACTCCTACAGAAAGTCGGTTGATTCCTACAGCTGCAATTGTCTCTAGGAATTCAGGACATATATCTGCGGGGTTAGCCTCAATCGTGACCTCACAATCCTCTGTCAGACCTCCAGGAAGGGATTCTTTGACAAAAGCCAAGAGCTCCTCTATCTGCCTGTAAGACATAAGGCTGGGAGTTCCACCTCCAATGTAAACAGTTTTCCAGGCATAGGGATTGTATAATTCACAACGGCAGGCAAGCTCCTTTTTAAGGGCAGCCAAGTAGGAATAAGGGACAGCTTCTTTATCTGTCGAAGGCAATGAGAAAAAATCGCAATAACTGCATTTTGAACGGCAAAAAGGAATATGGATATACAGGGACGAACAACTATTCACGACTCTTGCACGTCACAGAACACCGAAGGCAGAGACAGGGAAATAAAGAAGCAAAGCTTTTCCACCTATCTTGCTCTTTTCTATAGAACCATATAAACGAGAATCCACGGAGGTTCCCCTGTCGTCGGCAAGAATAAAATACTCATCTTCGCCGAGCACGATCTCATCAAGCTGGGAAGGGATTCCTATATTGGCAGGACATTTACTATCCGTGGGATGCAGGACTTCATACATCTTAGGGGTAAGCTCGAATTCCGTAAGGAAGTGCTTTTCTCCCGCAGGCTTTATATAGACTACATAATCCTTCATGTATATTGAGTCGCCAGGAATTCCGACTACTCTGCGCAAAGAAGGGTTTCCAGAAATCTTATTGTCAGGGACAAAAACCCGGTATTGCTGGAAAGTAAAAAAAGATACCAGAAAGTTCACTGCCTTCTTATAAAAAGGCAGGTCATCCTCTATAAGTGGATTTAAATATACGACAGACCCCCTTTCAAAAGTTCTGTCGAATATGGATATATTCCAGGAAGAATAATTCGGGGCGACGAGGATAAATGAATTCTTAGGTAAACCAGGCTCCATAGCTTCCGACGTAATCCTGGTCGGAAAAACAAGGAATTTAAGGACAAGATTCATACATATGAAAATAAGCAGAACTATTCTGATAATAAACAATACTTTTTTGTGAAATTCTTTTCTTAAAGAAAAAGAGAAATCATATGGATTATAGGCCATGGTACAACAATAGCATATAGACTTGCGGTTTTCAAGTATTATGAATATAATCCCTGCTATATGGCAGAAGGCACAAAACTTATAGCTCAGAATAAAAAGGCTTTTTTCAACTACCAGGTAGATGAGAAGTATGAATGCGGAATTGAACTTCAGGGAACCGAAGTAAAATCTGTGAAGGCAGGTAATATATCTTTCCCAGATGCATTCGCTGAGATAAAAGACAAAGAAGTATGGATGAAAGGATGTCACATCTCCGAATACTCATTCTCATCAATATTCAATCACAATCCTGACAGGCCTAAAAAGCTTCTTCTTCATGCTGAGGAAATAAAAAGACTTTTCAGGAAGACAGAAGAAAAAGGCTATACATTAATTCCTCTGGATTTTCATCTGAAAAAAGGGCGGGTGAAGGTAACGCTCGGAGTCTGCAAAGGAAAGAAGATGTTCGACAAAAGGGCAGACATAAAGGAAAGGGACAACAAGAGGGAGCTTCAGAGAGAATTCAGGAAACGACTCGACGGATAGATTCAGGAACAATTACAGAGCCCTGTCTTATTATCTCACATCCTCCCCTGCTTACAGAAACGATGGTGGAAGGAAGAGCGTTCTTTTTATCACCATCATCTATTATCAGCTCAACATCATTACCGAACTCATACTCAATTTCTGCTATTTCTGAAAGGACCTTCTTTCCTGAGCGGTTTACACTTGTGGAATAAATGGGCGCCCCTACCCTGTGTATTATATCCCTCAGCCAAGAATCTCCAGGGCAACGGACTGCGACACTCCCTCCGGAGGAGGAACGCTTGTCATTAACGATTATTGTGAGAGCTCCAGGCCAAAGCGAAAAAAGCTCTTCCGGGACCTTGTCATCGGTTATTCGGAAAATAAATTCAGGATCAGGAATCAACTGAATAAAAGGCTTGTAGGCTTCCCTTCCCTTTATCCGACGAATTATTCCGTCAGTGTCACCACTTCCTGTTATACCGGAAAAACCGTATACAGTATCGGTAGGGATAATAACTATTTTTTGATTTTTCAAGGCTTCAACAGTTGCCTCAGATGAGATTGCTTCAGACTTGAGGTATTTCATCGACTACTTCCACAGGCAGGGTAATCTCATCGTTCCCGTTCACGAGAACCGCATGAGGAGCTTTTTTCCTTTCAGCCCTGAAGGAGAAAAGGAGCATGAATATCATGGAGACACAAAAAGCTATCAAACCAGCAATTTTACATATGTACTCAGGAACAAAAGTTATCTCTTGTATTTTCACCACCGTTCCTGTGTCATATACATTGTGCTCAGCTACCCCTATGCCTGTGATCTTGATGATCCTCTCGCCATCATAGGAGAAGCCAAGACTACGGGCATAAGATTCTATTATGGAACGATCTGTTTTCAAGGCATCATATTCAGACTGGAGCTGTTCATTAACTTTCATAAGTGATGAGACATTTGCTGTCAGCCTTAACTTCTGCTCATAAAGCTGATTATATGCATAAAAACCATTTCGTCCTGCGATAATTGAAAGCAATATATATATAAATGTGCCGATGCACACAGAAATCATAAACTTTATACGTGTCATAATCTGTTTTTCGGCATTGAGACACTTTTTTTTTAACATAATCTTTGAAGATTTACACAAGGAAAAAAACAAGCTCAACAACTAAAAAAAAGCACATTAATGAAATTGCATTTTATTGCCGATAAAAATACGGGGGTCTTGTATCCTTTTCATAAGAATGATCAGTTTGAAAAGTTTGTTTTTTTTAACTGATTTTATTTTTACAAAAACCAAAGTAAAATGGTTTTTGAACCCTGAATCAAGAAGTTTTTGATTCAAGATCAGTTATGCCTTGGAGCAGCTATGTCATTAGAACTTGATAATATCAATGAACAGAATGAAGAAAAAAAGACACAAGAATTAGAGCAATTTGGAGTCTGGATAAAAAAGACAGCTTCTGAAAGCTCCGGTGGAAAGGCTGACAACTCCGAAGACATTAGTAAGCCGGATTTTTCTTCTGACTTCGATGACCCATTCAGCATTCCATCCTCTATATCCTCTGCAGACGGTTTTGAAAGTGCTTCTTTTTCTGATCTCTCAGATTTTAATATACCAGAAGACCCTCTTATCGATAATGAAGCGGACAAGCAGATTGAGGAAGAATGGACTTTTGACACTTCAGATTTAGACATTCCTGATATACCAGAATTAAATGAAGAAGAAACGAATGTAGAAGAAGAGGATCTACCTATATCAGCTGCAGAAGCTCCTCTTCCCCAAGATCAAGCAGCTCATGAAGAGCCAGAAAAAACTAATGACTCAATAGATGAAACCAGGGCAGAAGATACAATATCCGAAGAAGAAGCCAAAGAAATTCCTCCAGAGGAAAACATCAATAAGCCTCTATCAGAAACGGATGTTCCGGATATAACGAAAGAAGAGAGGATACAGGATCCCTTCAGCAACGATTTTATTCCGTCTGCAGCTACCAACGTTCTGGATATTTCAGATTTGTCCGACTTCGATTTTGGGGATGACAGTTCCTTCCCTGTTCCAGACAGTATAACAGGTCAATCTTATATAGAAGGATTAGAGGAAAAAACACCAAGGACTGATTCGGAAGAAATAAAGGATATTAACCAGAATACTGATTTTTCAGATTCAGTCTTAAATACAGAGGAAGAGGGCTCAATAAAAAGAACTGAGGAAGATAGTAAAGCTGAGGAAGATAATTTAATAGAAGATATATCCATGGATTCATTCATTGATGAAGCTGCAGAAGCAGAAGTGACTGATGAAAATGAAACTGTAGATACAGCTGCAGAAGATCCACCGGTAAAGGTAGAAACCGAGAAAAAAGAGATATTGTCAGGATATGAGGAGGTTTCCTTAGCAGATCTTTCAGCTGGAATAGAGCTACCCCTTGTGAAAGAGGAAAAGGTCATTACTCCTCAACCATCTCTTGATCAAAATTCCTTTGATATGCAGGAAGAGCCTGGCGAAGAATTATTCGGTGATATACAATTCGAGGATATAACATCATCTATTCCTATAGAAAAACCTGTAGTACCGAAGGCAGAAGAAATAGATGAAGTCGCTGAAGCTATATTCAACAATGAGACAGAGGAAATTGACATAGATTCATTCCTGAATGACTCTCCTCCTCCAAAAATGGGAGGAACAGAGGAAATAAGCCTTGAAGATTTTATGTCGGACTCCGACTTTTCGGATGTCTCAGAATTCCAGGATTTTATATCATCTACGACCACGGAAAAGAGTGATATTCTTGATGATCCGCCGATAGAAATGTCTCTTTCTTTCGATGATTCTTTTGTTCTCGAAACAGAATCAAAGGCAGAAGATGATATAGAAACAGACATTCCGATTACAGAAGATTTCATATCTGACATCGTGACTACAAGTGAAGAGGGCTTCGATAATTTCGATGATATTTTTGAGAATATTACGGATATGAATGCTCCACAGGAGCCAGAGCCACAGGTAGAAGAAAAGCATGACACATCTGTTACCTATGATGAGGTCTCCGAATTCGATGACCTCTTGAGTTCTTTTGAGGATTCAGCTGTATCGACAGAAATTCCAGTAGTTACACAGCCTTCAAAAACAAATAAAAAGGTTGACTTTGATATTCAAGTCAACCTCGATGAGTCTGAGATAAAACAGGAAGTCATTGAGACTCCGTCCGACTCTGAAGAAGATATTGCTGTATCCTTATATACAGACTCTGAATATAAGAAAACGGCTATCTCCAGTGGATCTGTTTCATCTCAAGCATCATCATTCTCAATGGCAGACATAGACGATAGTATATCTTTTGTAGACGAAACCACTGATAGTCCGGCCTCATCTCTTATTGACGATTTATCTTTTGCCGGTATAGAAGTTGTTGACATAACTGAAAATCCCACTGGCAGCATTGAAACCAAAGAAACAAAAGAGGAAGCTACTTCAGAAAATGATGCGGATGTGATTGCGGATGAAGAAAGAAAAACAAAGAAGGAAACAGAGGAAGCTTCTGACACAATAATAATTGAAGATGAAAAAGAAAGGGACAAGGAAGCCTTAAATGATGATAATTTCTCTCCATCCTTTGATGATTCTAATTCCTTCGATTTTCCAGAAATAAATGATGAATTATTCGAGAAAGCAATGTCTGTTGCTCTAGAGCCTGAAGACAGGCCAGACGAAACTATAGATATTCCAGAGGATGAACCATCTTCAGATATTTCTTTCGATGATCTACCTGATGTGGACGATCTTTTCGAATCATCAGATACACCTTCCACGGATAGCGATCTCCCCTCTTTGGATGATATACCTGTATATATAGAAGAAAACAATGCCATAGAAGAAAACAATAACGAGGAAGCTTCAGCAGGCTTGGCTGCTGGTTTACTTGGAGCAGGAATAGTTGGAGCTACAGAAGCGTTTAAAGAAAAAGAAGAAAGGCCTGTTGTTGAGAATTTTGATATTCCAAGCCTGGAAAATAGTGATCTATCTGAAAGTGATGACAGCTTCGATTTAACAGATATAGATATCCCTGTCAACGATGATGACTTTAATTTCACTGAGGAAGAGCTGCAGGTAAACCTTGATGATACTGCAACCGAACCTGTCTCTGAAGCTATTCCAGAGCCTGCAAAAGATGAGATAACAGAAGATTTCAACACAGAAGAACTTGTTTCAGAACCAGCAGCAGAAGAGATCGCACCTGAGCCAGCGAAAGAGGAAACATTACCAGAAGAGCTTGCTCCAGAGCCAGTTGCTGACGAAGCAAGGCCAGAAACTGCTGAAGATATAGCTTCTGACTTCGCCACTGAAGAAATTGCTCCAGATGCCTTTGAGACGCCGGCAGCTGATTTCAACATAGATGAAGCCAAGGACTTTGGAAAAGCTACCGAAGCTTCTGCCGAGGAAGAACCCTCGGCATTTTACGCAGAGAGCCTTGCCGAAGCTACTGTCGAGGATACTCCATCATCATTTGACGCAGATAGTCTTGCCGAAGCTACTGCCGAGGAAGAGTCCCCTGTTATCGATGAAGCAGCTTCCGACTTTACAACAGCGGATTTTGACACCATAATTTCCGAGGACCCGACTGCAAATATTAAAGAGACTAGTGACGGAGCTCCTTCCATCACAGATTATTCTTCTACCTTGGGCGAAGAAAGCATTGCTCCTGAAAGTGATGACAGCTTCGATTTAACAGATATAGAACTCCCTGTCAACGATGATGACTTTAATTTCACTGAGGAAGAGCTGCAGGTAAACCTTGATGATACTGCAACCGAGCCTGTCTCTGAAGCTATTCCTGAGCCTGAAAAAGATGAGATAACAGAAGATTTCAACCCAGAAGAACTTGTTTCAGAACCAGCAGCAGAAGAGATCGCATCTGAGCCAGCGGAAGAAGAAGCAATACCAGCAGAGCTTGCTCCAGAGCCAGTGGCTGAACAAGCAAGGCCAGAACCTGCTGAAGATATAGCTTCTGCCTTCGCCACTGAAGAAATTGCTCCAGATGCCTTTGAGACGCCGGCAGCTGATTTCAACATAGATGAAGCCAAGGACTTTGGAGAAGCTCCCGAAGCTTCTGCCGAGGAAACACCATCGGCATTTGACGCAGAGAGTCTTGCCGAAGCTTCTGCCGAGGAAGAGGAAGCAATACCAGCAGAGCTTGCCCCAGAGCCAGTTGCTGACGAAGCAAGGCCAGAACCTGCTGAAGATATAGCTTCTGCCTTCGCCACTGAAGAAATTGCTCCAGATGCCTTTGAGACGCCAGCAGCTGATTTCAACATAGATGAAGCCAAGGACTTTGGAGAAGCTCCCGAAGCTTCTGCCGAGGAAACACCATCGGCATTTGACGCAGAGAGTCTTGCCGAAGCTTCTGCCGAGGAAGAGGAAGACAAGGATAACAAAACAATTACTGATTTGAATGAAGCATATCTAACAGAAAAAGTAGCTGATTCTGAATTTGAGGATATGTCTCCTTGTTGTAATTCCGAAACAGAACATACAGAGGAAGATATCAATCTTGTAATGAACGAAAAAGCTTACGACGATATTGCCCCTGATAACTTAACCTCCTCTTTCGAGGAAAAGCCTGAAGAAGCTTCAATTACCGATTTTGAAGGAAACTCTATGCCCCAAGAAAGTTCTTTTGGCAATGAAAGTCCTGAGCAAGATGAAGAAGACAAGGTATCTCCGACAGCTATAGGAGCTGCAGCTATAGTAACAGCAACGACTGCAGGGGTGTTAGGAACTATACAAGAGGATAATTCAGAATCAAACGAATTAAATACAACAAATGAACTTGATGTTGTTGAAAATTGCATATATAATGATAAACAAGGTGGTATGGAGGTTATTTCTGACATGAATGATTTTGATATGAATGCTGATAACACAATAGACAACTCTACAGAGAATCCAGTTATAGACAAAATAGTCAAAGAATTATCTTCTCTCAGAAATGAAATGGCTTCCATGAAGGCTGAGTTGGATATTCTTAAGAAAGCAGGCACTGAAAATGCTGCTGTACCGAATGATATAAAACTTCCGGAGACAGAAAGCAATGAATCCACAGGCTTTTTCAGTGGAGAAGAAGATGATGAGACTATCGCCTTGTCTGGAGACGAATTGAACAATATTCTTAACAGTGCTGACTTCACAGAAGAAACCGCAGAGCCTGTGCTGCAAGACGATCTTCTGACCTCTTCCGAGGAAATAAAAGAAGAGCCTGTCGCTTCAATACCAGAAGAGAATACAGCAACCGACAATACGGCTCAGGTTGAAGATGATTTAGCTTACGAGAACGGTGAAGGTCCTGATACATCGATTGATTTTGATGAAAATGTCACAGAACCTGTTATTGACGATATTAATTTCGATATTGATAATGATGAACATCAAACAGAAGAGAATATTCCTGATGAAATTGATATTCCTTCAAATAATGACTCTTTTGTAGTAGATGCATCATCTACAGATTTCCTTGATGACAAAGTTCCGACACTCGATGAAGCCTTATCATCCGATAAAGTTTCTTATCTAAATGAAGAATCATCTGATAATGTTTCCTTTGATGAAGCAAAGGATGAAAAATCAGAAGGCTTTGTTCCTATTACACAGGAAGAGTTGACTTCAACCTTCGATCATGCATCAGCAAATGAAATCGAAGATACAGAAGAAGAAATAGATGATACTCCTGCAGAATCTGTTTTTGAAGGAGAGCAGTGGGAACAGGAATCCTTTGCTGACCAAGAAAGCGATGAAATCCCAGAAGAGCTGCCGGAGGAAGAACCCCTTTCTTCTTCAGAAGCAGCCGCAGAGCCTTCTATGTCTGATGATCTCAAGAATGATGTAAAATCTGTTCTTTCTTATATGGATCAGCTCCTGGAGAACTTACCGGAAGAGAAAATCGCTGAATTCGCAAGATCAGAGCATTTTGAAGTATACAAGAAACTTTTCACAGAGTTAGGACTTGCCTGAAAATGGGTCTCTATAAGCTGATTACAGAAAACTATCTGCGTTTTCAGAAAGATGCGGCAGTTTTCCAGGGACTGTTGAATCATGCGGAGCATATACTTAATTCCGTAAGCTTCAACAGTCTTACTGATGAGGCTTTTATCTTTTTCAACTCCTTTGTAGAAGAGCTTGGTATCTCAAAGATGGCTGTTCTTTTACCTGACAACAATCAGTTCAAAATGTATCTTTCCTATGGCTTCAAATCAGGAACAGAAGAACAAATGGTTTCTACAAAGGATTTCTGGGAAGG
The DNA here is from genome assembly GCA_024680915.1 of Treponemataceae bacterium. Classification (GTDB taxonomy): domain Bacteria; phylum Spirochaetota; class Spirochaetia; order Treponematales; family Treponemataceae; genus Treponema_I. Next base: position 18,018 of record JAILBN010000056.1, read on the forward strand.
AACTCTTCCTGGTGACAGATGGCTTTCAGTAACAAAAGAAGACATAGTTCCCTTCAGACAGATTTTTTCTGATGAAGATAACGCTGAGATCTCAATCCTGCATGTAAAAAGGATGGAGTTAAAAAAAGTTCCAATAATCATATTGATTACTGAAGGAACAAAAATCTCCCTTGTAGATACCGAACTGGTTGATATTGTTCTCCCCTCTCTCTATCCTTATATAGAAAAATGTCTGAATTTAAAAAGACTTACGGACAATATTACTTTTCCTTCAGAATTCGACACAGCTGTAAATATCGAGAATTCACTTATTGAGAATTCAAAAGGTTTTCTTTTCGAAATTTCTCTTGATTCCTTCTTTGCTTCTTTCCCAAATCTTACCGGCGAAGCAAGACAAATTCTTTTCAAGGTTTTATTCAACGCCCTTAGTCTTCTGATAAAAGTTCCTGATATACTTTATGTATACCAGGACAAGATAAAGATAATAAGATTCAGTAACAATGAACTTGATGAAGACCTTTTTTCCTATCAGCTGAAAAAAACGATTTCTCCAGTCTTTTCAGAAGAAAAAGCAGATTTGATTGATATAAAGAGCTCAGCTTCTTCTTCTGATATAAATGAGCTGACAGATTTTCTTCATCGGTAATCATAAAGTGAGCATCTTTTTCAAGGAAAGCAAAGACGGAAGTCTTACCTGCAGCAAAGATTCCATTTCCCTTCATTCTTCTTTCAACACTAAAAAAGAGGCAGAACGTTTTGTCAGTATGATTGACGTCTCTTACCTACCCTCTCATATCATAATAACCGGGCCCTGCATAGGATATACAGAACACTTCCTTAGAGAACGCTTTCCCCAATCACAAATCATATCAATACAATATTCTGACCAATTTAATAAATACAATTCAAAATGGGATAAATCCTTTTTATTTACAGAAGGTAGCGACGTCAACATTGTAAGTGACGAGCTCTTTTCTTTAATCGGAGAAGAGAAATTATTCTCCACATTGTTTCTTTCTTGGAAACCTTCGGAAAAAGCATGGCCTGAACTTGCATCTAAGCTCTGGACTTCATTCAAAGACTTACTTGCTAAAGCAGAATCTATAATCTCGACAAGAAACTATTTCAATAAACCCTGGTTCATAAATACCTTAAACTTTTTTACCAGCATACAAAACATCTGCCATCCTCAATTGACAGATAAGCCCATAATCATCACTGCAAGCGGTCCCAGTCTTTCTTCTGCCCTTCTATTCCTTAAAAAAAACAGGCAATCATATATTCTTCTTTCAGCCTCATCCTCTATTCTACCACTTATTGAGAATGGAATAATTCCTGATTACTGCATATCAACAGACGGAGGCTGGTGGGCAAAAAAACATCTTGAACCTTTGTTGCGCAAAGGAATTTCAATTCCCCTGATAGTGCCACCAGAAGCAGCTGTCCCAAAGGAAATACTATCTTTTATGCCTATAATACCAATGAGCTACAATGATTTTCCTGACAATCTTTTTTTCAAACAAACAGGAATACCATTTATAGCAGGAGAAAGGAATGGGACTGTAAGCGGTACAGCCGCACTTCTTGCTCTTAGTATTACAAGTGGAAAAGTTTTCTTCTGTGGGCTGGATCTATCAAGTGCCAAAGAATACCAACACACCCAGCCAAATGCCCTGGAGCTTATAAACTCGAAAAACGACTGCAGGATAAAAACTCTTGAAACTCGTTGCTCAGCAGCTTCTCTTCCTGGCAACAAAGCTCTTACGATATACAGGAATTGGTTCGCATCTCGTAATGATACCTTCTACAACAGAGTTTCCAGACTAGTCACAAAAAGGGATAAGCTTGCCAAGATTCCTCATATGGACGACATTTTCATTGACGAGAATCCGACAGATTTATTTCCGGTCACCTCCGGAAGCAGTTCTCTCGTGACAAACAAAATTAAAATCAAGAAATCTAAAATCGCGAAGGATATTTATCATCTTTTAAAAAATGTAAAGGATGAAATTGAAACAAATCCCGAAAAAACATATAATTATGACTGGTACAGAATGGCAGCCTTGAAAGACCTTATACATGAAGAAAGATCAGGGAAAAAAACAATTTCGCCAGAAATAATAAAAAAAACAAGAGTATTCTTGGACGAAGCTATTTCAAAAATCTATAAAATCGGGAATTAAATGAGTTCAGACATATTCTATACAGGTACCAGGGAAGCGAAAAACGGAAGCATCGTACCTGTCCTTTCAAATGGAAAAACCTTTTACTCTGAATATAATCCAGACAGAGATATAGGCTTCTATGCGGATAAAGCCGAAATAGTTAATTCTGGTTTCATTCTTATCGGAGGACTAGGCGACGGCTCACACATAGCTGCTGTGCTTGATAAAAACCCCTCTGCTACGATAATGATTTTAGAATTCAACGATGAGACAATAGCTTTTTTGTTTTCAAATAAAATATGTGATCCGGAAATACTTGAGAACCCTCATATTATATTAACTACTCCGGAAAAGCTTTGCAGGGATATAAAGAACAACTATATCCCAATAATCCAAGGGTCATTCCTCTATCACCCGGTTAAAATGTGGCAGCTTCTTTTTGAGAAAGAATATGGTACATCCTTAAAAGACAAAATAAAAGAAACCCTTCACGACATCGCCTCAGATTATGCTACACAAGCAAGATTCGGAAAGCTTATGTTCACGAACATCCTGAAAAACATGGCTTTGCTTTCAGGCAGATCTAAAAATAAAAACCTCACAAGTGTGACAGAATTTGCCGGTGATTCCAGAAAAGCAGAGGCAGCTGTTATAGGTGCAGGACCAAGTCTCGATGAATCAATAAAACTTCTTAAGAAAAATAAGGAAAGATTCTTTATAATTTCCACAGACACTGCCTACAGAAGTCTTTATAAAAATGCTATAAAACCTGATTTGGTCGTTACGATTGACGGACAGAATTCCAGCATATCACACTTTTTGGGTATCGATTCCTCGGAAACAGCAGTTGCGGCGGATATATGCGCTAATGCCGCCGCCGCACGATACCTTGCCGGACAAGGTTGTCCCATTAGTTTCTTTACCACAGGTCACCCCATGGGAACCTTAATAAACGACTGGTATAAAAATGAGAGCAAAGCAAATAGAAGCATACTTCCTCTGATTAATGCCGGCTTCGGGACTGTTCTTAGTGCGGCGGCGGATCTGGCGGTAAAAGCAGGATTCACATCAATTCACTTTTTCGGAGCGGATTTTGCATATGAATCAGGTAAACCCTATACGAAAGGAACCTACCTTGATGAAAACTTCTTGACTGTATCCAACCGTCATAGAACCCTGGATAACTCATTCTGCGCCCTTTGTTACAGGACAGAGCTTACAAAAGAGGGCAGACTCTACACTAATTCACTGCTTTCTTCATACAAACGGAGTCTTAATTTCTTCATAGAATCCCGTTCTGAGAATTTTTATTTTGAAAGCACTTCAGATAAAATCCGCTATAATTCAGAGTCTGTCATGATAAATAAGGGGAAAGCAGAAGACTCTGCCCCTCTCTACTTCGATTATGAATGCTTTTTTAATTTTTTAATGACCCGATTAGTTAATGAGGATAAAAGTATTCTATATTCCTTACTACCTTTTGCAACATGGCTGAAAGAAAAAGAAAAAAATGCCGATATAAATGATATATACATGAAAGCCATTCATATTATGGCTTTACATAGGAGCTGACATATGAATACCAAAAGCTTCAGTTTTTTTGTATTTTTTATTCTCATCATATTCTTAACAGCAGTCTTATACTTCGGAATTGCTTTAGGCTATACAATCTCAACGAATTCATCAAAACTAGAGGAAAGATTCTCTTCTCTCACAGGAAAACTATCATCTATAGTAAATGATAATAATCTTTATTCCAATTCAACAAAAACCATACTAGAAAAAGAACTTATTTCCGACCCCTATGTCTCTTGCATAACCCTCAGCAATAAATCTTCAGTTTTCTTCGCATGGCCTGCAGATTCCACTCAATTTATAATCAACAAGGATGGAAATCCTGAAATATTAGAAAATTCACACATATTAAAGAAATATACAGCTTCAATACAGACTAAAGCCAATGAGACAATAACTCTTACAGCCGCTTTATCCTCAATAATAAAAGCAGATTTCTACGTGATAAGTTCCCGTGCCTTCATAATAATTCTTGCAGGTACTATTTTTGATTTTCTTCTTTTGATTTACCTTGGTCTTTTTTCCACAAAAAAGGAAGCATCGTCAAAAGAGATGGAGAACACTCTTAATGACATAGAAGCAGAGATAAATAATATAGCAAGCAAAAAAGAAGCAAAAAAAGAGGAAGAGAAGCCCCAGAAAGCTTTTACAAAAAACCAGAATGACGAGGCAGATGACCCCTCAGGTCTTTTCTCAGAGAAAACCGGTTTCGGTTGGGAATCTTACATTGAGCCCCGCCTTGACGCAGAGCTTGTCAGAGCGGCATCAAATGAGATGGATCTTTCTTTGTTTATTATAAACATCAAGAATATCGAAAAAAATGTTTCTGCATCACAAGCTGTATGCCAAGTACTCTTAAAATTCTTCCAATACAATGACATGATTTTTGAATACGGAGAATCCGGGTACGCAGGAATACTTGTCAATACTGACATAGACAACGCCATGATCGCCTCAGAAACTCTTTATACAGAGCTTAAAGAGGTTTTTGCAGAAAACAACTGTAATCCAGAATTCGGAATCGGTCTTACATCACGTTCTTTAAGGCTGATGACAGGAGCCAGACTCCTGAATGAAGCAAAAAAAGCAGCAGAGAAAGCCCTTGAGGAGAAAAACCTTCCTATTGTAGCTTTCCGTGTCAATCATGAAAAATCAAAACAATATCTGGCTGAAGAAGCTGAGAAATATTCAAAATAATTAACTATTCCTGTTCCGGTGAATCGCTCTCAGCTACTTCTTCAGGGATTTTTGATTGAGCTTTTTTATTGATGGCTTCCTCTACTTTTTTAACTTCGTCAGAGTCCGGATCAAGGATCTTTAGTTCCTCCAGCATATTTGCCGCAGTCTCATCACTATCAAGCTCTAAAAGAACTAAAATATAATTCGCCAGGAGATTCTTATCAGCCGGGTTCCTTTCATAAAAGCCTCGGTAAACGGCACTTGCCTCCATTGCTTTTCCCTGCTTAGCAAGAACATAGGCATAGGGCATACCGATAGATGTATTGTTCTGATCAAGGGCAAAGACACGCTCGTAATATGACTCTGCCTGGCTCCAATTATTCTGGAGTGCGTATATACGGGCCAGGTTATAGGTTATCGTAAGATTCTCTTCTGTAAGCAAAGCCTGAGTTTTTTCATAATACTCTATAGCCTTATCATATTTTTTTAAATCATAATAGGCATTTGCTATGTCATAGTATTCTGAGGCGAGCTCTTCTGCAGAAGTACTGTAAACCCCAGAAAAAAGATTGGTAAAACTTGTTGAATTGCATGAAATAAACAGTAATGCCACTAATACCAAAAAAAACGAGTTACCGGCTATTCCACAATGCTTATTCTTTGTCCATAAGCACTTTTCAGAGTAAAAATTGATGCTTTTAAGCCAAGCAGGCTGCCTAGTAACTCGTTTTTTCATTTATTTAGCGACCTAAAACAGTATGTTCTATCTTCCTAAGCTGGGAACGATAAAGACCTGCGATATTTGAACCGTAATCAGCAATAAGCTGGATTATATTACGAGGAGTCTCCTCTGTATCACGGCCGTTGAGACGGTCACCAGCATCTCCCAAACCAGGCATAATATATGCAGAGGCATTAAGGACTGGATCCATCCAAAGGGTATAGCAGGAGCAGTGCTCAAGGGCACGTACTACACGCAGGCTTCCCTTAAGGGCAGAGATAACATTGAAGAACTTTATGGATTTTGGTTTTACACCCTGACTCTGAAGATATTTCACAACCGTAACAAGAGAACCACCTGTAGCGTTCATAGGATCAGCAAAAATGAGGTCCTTGCCGTCAAGATCCTCAAGATTATAGAAAGAGTTATTCAAATCAAGGACATATTCCATATTGTCCTCTTTTTTGGACTCATCCCGTTTAATCTTGAATAATGCAAAGGGTGTTACATATCCGTGGGAAGAATATTCCTCAATCTCCTTTGACATAATCATGGAGGGAAGAAGAGCACCGCGAAGCATAACGCACATAACTGTATTCTCAAGCTTATAGTCTATATCAGGGACTTTATGGACTGCATAGTTCTGTACTGGAGAAGTTACCGGGGTCTTTACGACAAGATAATTCTTGTTGTCTGTATGATTTCCTGTATAAGCCAGGCGGAAAAGCATCTCATAGGCACGCTGTGTGTAATATACGAACTCGTTGTGTCCTGTACGGATATCACGAAGTTTTGCTATAACGCGTGAAGCCTCAGCATGGCTTTCTTCCTGAGTAACGAAGGAGAAAACATTAAGGCCAGGAACCTCATGGCAGATACTCTGCATAAGCTGTCCCATCTCATCAAAAACATCGATTACCTTTTTTTCTTCGCTTGCCAGAGTTGAGCTGAAACCACCGGCAGCTATTATTTTAAAAGACTGCATTGCCCTCTCATACAAGCCGTCCATCTGAGTAAGATACGCCTGATCCTGCTCGGTAAGATAACCGTCCAGGTCTTCCGCTTTTAATACAATCTTAGAATCCATATATTTATCCTCCAATAAGTAACGTAACTATTGTCTTTATATCCATATTCATACCAGTACAGCTGATAGCATTCTCAGCAAGCTGCTCTGTCGTGACGGTACCATCAGACTGAACCTTCTTGAAAAGAAATAGTGCTGGTTTTACGGCATGTTTGTTCACAAAATTCATCTTCATATCAAGCATATAAATATTCTGATCATTCTTGGAGAAGGAACCAGAGGCAGTATCAGCTGCCAGGGTTATTCCGTTCCCGACGATACTTTCAATGAAATCTCCCGCTTTGGACGTGTAGAAGGAAATATTTTCTCCAGCTTGAGATAATATCTCACTTTTACTGTATACAGTCGAATCTGAGGCAGCAGGAGCCACTTCCAAAGAAGCAGGGCTGGAATCGTATTCGAATTGCCTTCTTAACAGAGCTCTTACATCAGAAGAAGAAACAAGCATGACCTTGTTCTCAAGTATTGATATCTGGAATCCTATATCACTGATGAAATACTTGCAAGAATAGCCGCTTTCATTATAAGACAGAGTTTTCCAGCCATTTTCCTCCGAAAAAATCATGTTTATGAAAAAAGGGAAATCTCCTACAATGGCAGCATTGACAGCATTTGTCTCAAAATTGACGGATGCATAGAAAACTTCAGAACGGTCTAAAAGCTCAGCGCTGTTCTTTTCTGTCAAACCTGAAATATAATTATTTATAATGGTATGACACAAATCTCGATTTTCTTTTACAGGAATTTTTACATACATCGAATCATTGTCAGGCAGGACATCCACCACAGAAAAGGGCTTTGCCATTCTAAGGGTCTGGCATCCTGCCATAAGACAAAGAAATGAAATACAAAATATAGTATAAAAAAAATTCACTGTGACATGGTCGAAACGAATGTAAGAAAAAAATCTGTCCGATGATTTCCTATTCTTTCCAGTCACAGCAAAACTCCTATACACGGGCTATAACTGCCTTCCAGGTCTCATCACCAGCCTCAATGGAAACGGCACTGTCCGGTAAGGAAGAAGTCCATGCTATCGAAGTAGCAAGAGTCTCACCACTTATATAGTCATTGAATGACTCATAAGATTTCTTCAGGATTTCAGAGCCAGTAAGCTTTATCGTGATACGATCGGTGACCTCAAAGCCGCTTTCCTTACGCAGGTTCTGAATACCTCTGACGAAGTCCCTGACGAAGCCTTCCATTTTTAGGTCCTCAGTGATCTCTGAGTCAAGGGCAACGGTAAGAGTTCCGTCATTGACCACCTTGAGGGTAGCCTTCTCAAGCCTGTCCACGATAATCTTAGAGGAATCAAGCTCAACAGGCTTGCCTTGGACATCAATGCTAAGGGTAGAGCCCTCAAGGATAGACTGGATTGAAGTCTGATCAAGCTGGGTAATTACGGCTGCGGCGGCCTTCATAAGAGGACCAAGCTCCTTTCCAAGGGTCTTGAAGTTCGCTTTTGCAGTATACTCGACAAGCTCATCCTCTCTTTCATGGAAGACGACCTTCTTTACATTAAGCTCCTCTCTTATGGATTCCTCCATCTCAAGAAGAACGGCTTTCTCTTCAGGGTTCCTTGTGACGAACTCTACGCTCTTAAGGGGCTGCCTGTTCTTAAGGTTGTACTGGCTTCTAAGGCTGCGTCCCATGGAGACGGCTTTCTGTACAGTCTCCATCTTGAACTCAAGCTTAGGATCCCTCTTTGACTCATCACATACCGGATAATCGGCCAGATGTACAGATAGAGGATCATCCTCAGTCCTAAGATTCTGCCACATAGCCTCTGTAATGAAGGGCACCACAGGAGCTGCGACCATGGCAAGGGTTTTAAGGGCTATATAAAGAGCCTCGTAAGCTTCGAACTTGTCATTATCGTTCTCGCTCTTCCAGAAACGACGGCGGCTGCGGCGGATATACCAATTATTAAGCTGGTCGATATAGGAAACGATAGGATCTATGGCACCTGACAGGTCGTAATCATCAAGAGCCCCAGAGACTTCCCCGGCAAGCTTCTGTGTTACAGAGAGAAGCCAGCGGTCAAGAGGATTTGTGGGAAGGTTCTCGTCGAAGGCATGGCCTGTAGCCTTCACACCATCGATATTGGCATAGGTAACGAAGAAGCTGTAGCTGTTCCAAAGAGGAATCAGAATACCCTTAAGGATATCACGTACACCATCATCACTATATCTCAGGTCATCAGCCTTTACAGCTGCAGAATGCATAAGGAAAAGACGGAGGGCATCCGCACCGAATTGCTTGATTACAAGGGCAGGATCGGTATAGTTACGGAGGCTCTTTGACATCTTCTTACCATCTGAGGCAAGGACAAGACCATTGACCACACAATTCTCGAAAGCCGGCTTGTCAAACAAGGCAACGGCAAGTACTGTCAAGGTATAGAACCAGCCACGGGTCTGATCCAATCCCTCGGAAATGAATTTTGCAGGGAAATGGCTGTCAAAGTAATCCTTATTCTCAAAGGGATAATGGTTCTGTGCATAAGGCATTGAGCCGGACTCAAACCAACAGTCAAGAACCTCTGGAATACGCTTCATGGTTCCGCCACAAGAGCAGGGAATGGTGATTTTGTCAACGAAGTGCTTGTGAAGGTCCTCTGGATAGGTACCAGAAAGATCAGCAAGCTCCTGACGGCTGCCTACACAAATCTGCTTTCCGCAGTCTGGACATTCCCAAACAGGAATTGGGTTTCCCCAGTAGCGGTTACGGCTTATAGCCCAATCACGGGCATTCTCAAGCCATTTACCGAAACGGCCGTTCTTTATGTGCTCAGGCTGCCAGTAAATACTCTGGTTTGCCTTTACCATATTGTCACGAATCTTTATTACGTTCACGAACCAGCTGCCCACAGCACGATAAATAAGAGGGCTGTTACAACGCCAGCAGAAGGGATAGGAGTGGAGTATCTGGTCACGCTTCACCAGCTTTCCCTCTTTCTTGAGGCGGTCCATAATATCCTTGTCGCAATCCTTTACGAAGCGGCCTTTGTAATCAGGAACCTCGGCTGTGAACTTACATTCATTGTCCACAGGACAGATTGTGGGAACACCACTGCCCTGGAAGACCTTATTATCATCCTCACCAAAGCCAGGTGCCGTATGTACTATACCAGTACCATCCTCGGTGGAAACGAAATCGGCGTTGAAAACACGGAAAGCTCCGATAGAGGCAGGATTTCCATCACTACCGTCAGTAGCCTTATAGAGGTCAGCAAAATATGGGAAAAGAGGCTCATAACGAGAATCCTTAAGCTCACTACCCTTCTTCTTCCATACGATCTCACAGGCTGCAGGATCCTTATAATAAGCGCTCAGACGGCTCTCAGCAAGAATATAATACTCATCACCGTCATGAACCTTTACGTAATCAATATCCGGTCCCATGGTAAGTCCCAGGTTTGAGGGCAAGGTCCATGGAGTTGTAGTCCAAGCCAGGAAGTAGGTGCAGCCGTTTGCCATATCAGGGTCATTGGCGGCAGGTGAAGCCTCCTTTACCTTGAACCTTATCGTAATGGCAGGGTCATGTACCTCTTTGTAGCCCCCCTGGGCAAGCTCGTGGTTTGAAAGAGGGGTGGCACAGCGGGGACAGGTCGGAAGGATGTAATGACCTTCGTAGATAAGTCCCTTATCCCAGAGACTCTTGAAAACCCACCAAATTGACTCCATATACTCAGGGTTCATGGTCTTGTAGTCGTTGTCGAAATCGACCCATCTACCAAGGCGGGTAATTGTCTCCTGCCATTCTTTTGTATAGCGCAGCACACTGGCCCGGCAAGCCTCATTGAATTTGTCGATTCCATATTGCTCAATATCTGTCTTAGAGTTCAGGCCCAGCTCTTTTTCAATCAGGTTCTCTACGGGAAGTCCGTGGCAGTCCCAACCGAAACGACGCTCAACCTTCTTTCCTTTCATTGTCTGATAACGGGGAATAATATCTTTAATAGTACTTGGCAAAAAATGACCGAAATGAGGGAGTCCGGTAGCAAAAGGAGGTCCATCATAGAAAACATATTCAGGACAATTCTCACGCTGACTTACTGATTTCTTAAAAACATCATTGTCTTTCCAGAACTTAAGGATTTTTTCTTCCTGTTCAGGAAAACTGACTTTTGGATCTACTGATTCGTACAAAATATTCCTCCGTTAATGTCAGGGAAAACCACAAAACACCTTGTATGAATCTGGCACCCTGTATTTTAACCGAGCTATTATCTCATAAATATGTTTTTTGTTCTATAGGGTGTAAAATACAAGGCTAACTAGGTGAGCCCAGCAAGTCGGTTGTTTTTGGAGGCGTAATCTTATTCCGTGAAGCGGGCCCGTCTGTTTACAAAGCTTCGTCATTCAGCGGAAATACAATTATCGCACCATTCCTTGACCTTTATACCAACTTCTTCAGGGGATAAATCATCGACCATAAGCAGGTCTACGTTTTTTCTTCCGAGGAAATATTTTCTTTTCAATGGCATCATATTTTTCAGATGATGTTCAAAAAAATTGCGGCTTCTGCTTGTATCATTCTGCTTGTGCTGTCTTAAAACTTCGTCGGAGGCATCCAGGAAAAGGATTCTGTCTGGCAGACAAGCCCTTACCTCCTCCAGTTCTTTTTTAAGTGCCTTTTCGATTTCCCAATCCATACCTATGCTTTTTGGATAGTTCAAAGTATAAAACTCAATTTCTTCCGCGCCAAAATCCATTACACTGCAAGGATAAAAGACTGCCTTATTATAGCGAATTACTTCTTTTTTCAACCAAAGCTTTTGAATCTCCAGATAATCCTCGTAACGGTTTTTATCGAGCTTCCGCCTTTTGACTTCCTCCACAACATCGGTATTTATTTCATAGCTGATGTTAATGTAAGGAGCATTTTCCTGAAGATATTTTACTGCAGTGGTTTTTCCAACGGCCATACAGCCCTGTAAAGATAGAATCATTTTAATTTCTCCAATTAAGCCAAAGTCTTTTCCTGCCTCATCTAATGAGGTCGGAAGTTCCATCTTTCTTTACAAAATCCCCAATCTTTCCAAGCATCTTTCCAAGGCTGTGATATCTTCCTGAATAGATGACCGGGTCCAGCACTGTAAGGTCCACATCAAAGGTGTCTTTGCACACAAGCCTTTCATCTATCTGGATGTTGCAGATTTTGCAGAAGAAGGTTGTTGAATCTCCCGTCTCTACAGATTTTACTACCTTACATTCATAAACCCAACGGCTTTCGTTTAAGACCGGAACATCTAAAACTTCTCCGCGGACTTGCTCGTAGGAAATATCATCCTTGGCTCCGTCCTTCGCATGCTTTGAGCCAAAATAATCCATAAAGGGCAGCATATCCACGCTTACAAGGTTTGCGCTGAAGATACCGGTCCTAAGCACATTTTTCTTAGTCATCTTTGTGCCTGACATACTGATGACAAAAAGATATCCGTCGCCTTCTTCGTGAGTTGCGCTGGCCCAGGTGATTGGCGCAAAGTTTGCAGAACCGTCCTCATTGTTTGTACCAATTATAAAAGATGGCTGAACGCAAATGGAATATATGGGTTCAACAGAACGTCTTTTTGCCATTATCACTACCTCCTGATATTACGGACATAAATTCCATTCTATATTTAAGGATACAAAATAAAGGCTTGATTTGGATACCCAAATTCCTCTGTCATTTCGAACAAGACTCATCCATGAATCAATGTTGCTGCTGTCTCCAAATACTGCTTCCATATTTTTCCTCATTCCCAAGTCGGAACCTCGTCGTTCAGGCTTTTGTAAGTTTTTGCTCTTCTTATCATCGTGCGTATCCTTTAGCAAGAAACATTCCATACTCCTTAGGCAAATCTACAACACCATTTACCGAATGCTCCGTTATTATTTCTTTCAGTCTTTCAAAGGGAATATCATTTAATGCTTTTAGTGATGCTAAACTTCTAAGGTAATTCACAAGATCATCAATATCTGTTACATGAAGTGAGTCCTTATAAAATCTGGCTTCTATATCCGAAAAAGCAGTTCTTAATTTCTCTTTTCCATTCTGCATTGTGAAGTTATGATTAGGATTGAAATTCTCGCCACTTAGACTAAACCATTCCGCAAGCTGCTCTAAGAAATTATTCTCCCCAAGTGTTGCGCAATAGAATACCCCTTCATTCTTGAGCACTCTTCTCACCTCGTTTATTCCCTTGTCAATATCCGGAACATGATAAAGCATAGAATTAGCAATAACCATATCAAAGGAATTGTCTCCAAATGGCAGATCCTGAATATCTGCCACCCGATACTCAATATTGCTTTTGTTACCTACGTTCTCACGGGCCGTATTCAACATGCCCTCAGAGAAATCTGTAAGAAGCAGTTTACCAATTATATCAAGCAGGTTATCGCGTCCCATCCATATGCTTCCGGTACCGCATCCTATTTCCAATACCGTCATTCCATCAAAAATGTCGTAATTTGAAACTATCCAATTCCCATACCCCTGCAAGTTAGTTGAATATTTATCATGAAATGATATCCTTGTATCTAGACCTTTTGATGTTTTGTATTGTTCTTTTACATCGTCAGAATTATTAGAACTTCCAATCTTATTATTTTTCATCTCTATTTCCTTTTATCTGTAACTTTATGCTCTATGCCACCTACAGATTCAATCGCAGCGGCAACGCCTCCGGCATATATCCTTTCAGAAAGCTCTCTGGGATTTTGCACAGCCTTTGCTGCCTGATATAATTCTTTCCAAATCTTTTCCATATTAATTTTCTTCTCTTTAATTTATTGATTTCACAAAATTAAGAAGGATTTCGTTGACTTTGTCGGGCTGGTCATCATTTGCATTATGCGATGCTCCGGGAATTATTATAAGTGGGAATCCGGTGCGCCTGGACCACTCTTTATTATAGGTCTTTACTTTTCCAACATTATCCTTATCACCCAGCAGCAGAATACTCTTGCAGGGAATATTCACATTCTTATTCTCAGGAATAAAAGCTGCCTCCCCTACATACAAGAGATGACAGAGCTCCTTCTTCTTGTAGCAGGACAGCATGTCATGCATTCGTTTCTGTGCAGTCTCTGTAGCTCCGCATACCTTTGCCATAGAAGATCTCAGTAATTTATCAGGAAACATTCTGCACATCCACTCTAATTGAGACAACCAGAATAAATCTGATTTTGAGTAGTAGTCTCCGAAGGGAGCACTATCAATCGAAACAAAACCTGCCGCCTGGGAAGGATGCTGATCTATATAATACTGGGATAACATTCCGCCCAATGATTGTCCAACAAAAACGGCTTTGTCTATACCTTCAGTTTTAAGGATGTTATCCAGCTCATTGCAGACATTTGCATATGAGAATTCATCATAGGGCCTTGATTTACCATGGCAGGGACAATCCCAAACCAGAACTTTGAACTTATCCTTAAAAAATAAAAGCTGAGCTTCGAACAAACGATGATCTGCAGATAAACCTGGTAAGAAAACTATTGCTATATCACTTTCAATTTCATTTGTCCAATAGCAGGTTCTTCCATGATTGGAAGTTACTGATTTTTCATTCAATCCGTCCATATTTTAACTCCTTAAGCTCCGATTTGTTATCGAGGTAGAAAAAAAATTGAAGTAAGGAGCCTATAACTATATTATACTGAGGTCAGAGATTTTCCAAATTAAATTTTTCCCGGCTTCATTCCTAGTTTTTTAGCCGGGGTAGCACAGTAATAAAAAATAAATTATCTTCATCATGCCTACTTAAATAATATTCCTCTACAAAGCGATTTGTCTTAGTAATATAAACTTTAAGTTATCGTTCCAGTTCCATTATATCAACTCTATTTAAAAGGAAATCAAACAAGTCAATAACGAGAACCCCCTTCTTATCATAAGAAGGATTCAATCCTGTTTTAGCCACAACAATCTTTTTAAGAGAGTCATCTATTTGACTGTACGCGCTTTAACAATTAGCTTAATCTTTGATCATGCGCAGTTAATAAGGGGATTTAATATATTTCTGCAAAAAACAGTATATAACAGTTGATAACAGTTCTACACTGTTATATACTGTTTACAGAGGTTGACGATATGCATGTCATTTTAAACAACACATCGATGGTTCCTATTTACGAGCAGCTTTTGAATCAGGTCAAAAATGAAATCATAAGCGGCAGTCTTGCAGAAAACGAAATTCTTCCATCTGTAAGGGCTCTTTCCGCCGAGCTCAGGATAAGCGCACTTACAGTTAAAAAAGCCTATGACCGTCTGGAAGAAGAAGGTTTTGTCGTTACTGTACACGGAAAAGGAACCTATGTTGCTGCAACCGACAAGCAGCTTGCCCAGGAAGCCCGGAAAAAATCAGTGGAGGATGATTTTGCAACGGCTGTTCAGAAGGCAAGCGCGGTTGGTTATAGCAGGGACGAAATTCTTGAGATTGTTAAAATCATTTTGGAGGACTACTAATGGTCAAAATTGATAATCTTGTAAAAAAATACGGCGATTTCTGTCTTAATGTTTCTATGGAAATAGCAGATGGCACCGTTACAGGTATTGTCGGAAAAAATGGAGCCGGTAAGAGCACCATAATCAAAGCGATACTTGGACTCATAAAAGCAGACAGTGGAAGCGTTACTATAAATGGAAAAGAGACAGATAAACTGACCGGGGCGGAAAAAGCAAAGCTGGGGGTTGCCCTCTCCGATTCCGGCTTCAGTTCCTATCTGCGGGTTGAGGATGTAATCTGCATCCTTAGAAAAAGCTATCCTGATTTTGATGAGAAGTTTTTCAGAAGCAAGTGTCTTTCTCTGGGGCTGGCTTTTAATAAGAAAATTAAAGATTTTTCTACCGGAATGAAGGCAAAATTTCGTGTACTCGTTGCTATAAGTCATAGG
Organism: Treponemataceae bacterium; assembly: GCA_024680915.1. Lineage (GTDB taxonomy): Bacteria > Spirochaetota > Spirochaetia > Treponematales > Treponemataceae > Treponema_I. The sequence goes on from JAILBN010000056.1 coordinate 33,633, forward strand.
GCAGAGCTACTGATTATGGATGAACCTACAGCCGGACTTGATGTAGAGGCAAGAAACGATATTCTGGATCTGCTCCGTCAGTATCTTTCGGATAATGAAAATAGCTCAATCCTTCTTACCTCCCACATTTCTTCAGATCTTGAGAGCCTGTGCGATGATATCTATCTTATAAATGACGGAGCCATCGTCCTTCACGAAGACACCGATAACATCTTAAGTAATTATGCCATTCTAAAAGTGGATCAAGAAACTTATGAAAAGCTGGATAAGAGCTATGTTCTTAATACAAAAAAAGAGAACTTTGCTTATGTGTGCTTTACAAACGAAAAACAGTTTTATGCCGAAAATTATCCGGGAATCGTCATTGAAAACGGAAAGATAGACGATTTGATTTTAATGATGGCAGGAGGACAATAATATGCTTGGACTAATAGAAAAAGATTTGAGACTCACACTTATCAGAAAACAAACCCTTTTGATTTTCTTTGCTGTGGCGCTGATTATGGGGATATCGATGGAAGGGAGCTTCATTATCGGATATCTGACAATACTTGCAACAATAGTTGCGGTTGGAACAATAAGCTATGATGAATTCGACAACGGATTTGCCTTTTTGATGACTTTGCCCTTTAACCGGAAAACATATGTCAAAGAAAAATACCTCTTCAGCCTGATTTTAGCTGTTTTAGCCTGGTGCTTTGGAGTAATACTCAACTGCATCGGAAACCTGATCCGCCACGACTCAATAGCCCTGATGGACAGACTGCCTATACTTTTAGTACTTTTACCTGCACTTTATCTTTCGGCAGCGGTTATGATTCCTCTTCAATTGAAGTATGGTGCAGAAAAAAGCAGAATCGTGCTTTTCACCTTTTTTGGCATTATTGCGATTCTGATATTTGCAAGTAAAAAAATATCTGAAAACTCAGATGTCTTTGCCAGATTGATTACAAGTCTTGAGGGACTGTCCCCCTTTGTCCTCCTAGCTGTAATCGTCCTTGTGTGTTTGCTACTCACTTTTGCTTCCTATTTGTGGAGTATCAGGATTATGAAGAAAAAAGAGTTCTGATCGTAGCAAATGCTCAGGCGCTTTAAAATAAAAGGGGTCAAAAAATCTATGCCTATTGCAATATAAAATCACAGAGCATTTTTTACCATTCTTCAGCGGATAAGCACAAAAAAAAGCAGTCCTTGGAAAACCATTGTCTTCCTTAGACTGCTTTTTATATTACCGGAAGCTAATCAAGCTCCCGGACAAGGAAATTATTTTGCGTATGTGGCGATGAATACACCAGCTGCAACTGCTGTACCGATAACACCAGAAACGTTTGGTCCCATAGCGTGCATCAAAAGGAAGTTACTTGGGTCATACTCAAGTCCCACCTTGTTGGAAACACGGGCTGCCATAGGAACAGCAGATACACCGGCAGAACCGATGAGCGGGTTGATTTTCTCTTTGAGGAATACGTTCATCAGTTTGGCCATGAGGATACCACCTGCCGTAGCGATGGAGAAGGCGACAAGACCAAGAAGGATAACACCTGCAGAAGAACCGTTGAAGATCTTCTCTGGGGTCATCTGAGAACCTACACCAAGAGAAAGAAGGATTGATACGATGTTGAGAAGCTCGTTCTCCATAGTCTTTGAAAGGCGCTCAACGATACCGACCTGCTTAACGAAGTTACCGAAGGCAAGCATACCGATAAGAGGAGCTGCCGGTGGAAGCAGGAGGATAGAAAGAAGAAGCAGAACGATTGGGAAAAGAATCTTCTCTGTTCTGGAAACATAGCGGAGCTGCTTCATCTTGATTTTGCGCTCTTTCTCTGTTGTAAGAGCCTTCATAATAGGTGGCTGGATCATAGGAACGAGAGCCATGTATGAATAGGCAGCAACAGCGATAACAGCCATCATCTCAGGAGCAAGCTTTGCCGAAACGTAAATCGAAGTAGGACCGTCAGCACCACCGATAATAGCGATTGCTGAAGCCTGGAACATGTTGTACTCAACACCAGGGATAAGGTTCATAAGAGCGACACCAAGCAGTGTTGCGAATACACCCAGCTGAGCTGCGGCACCAAGAAGAGCCATCTTTGGGTTAGCGATAAGAGGACCGAAGTCTGTCATCGCACCGATACCCATGAAGATAAGCATTGGGAAGAACTCGTTTCCTACACCAGCAGAATAGATGATGTGGAGCATTCCGTCTGGACCTTTTCCAAGGCCTGCACCAGGGATGTTTACAAGAACAACACCGAATCCGATAGGGATAAGAAGCATTGGCTCAAAGCCCTTTGAAACAGCAAGCCAGATGATGAGAAATCCGATCGCTATCATTATAAGCTTCTGCCAACCTGGGGCAGTATCAGCGAACTCAACTGCGCTTTCGACAGGCTCTGCCTCTTCCTCGGCAACATTCTCGCCGAAGATCATCTGATAAATACCAGTGTTCTTCCAAAGCTTCATAAGGAATTCACCTGGTTTAATCTCAGGAACCTTCTCAGATCCCTTGATAATAGCGGTATTCATAGTGCTGAAAGAAGGATGCTCCTTTGTCTTTCCGTTATCAGCGAAGATATCGGTAACAAAAGAGAAAACCATAGTCACTGCAAGAAGTACCGCAATAACTTTAAGAGCTTCTTTGCTCTTTTTATTTTCCTGACCTAACATCATAAACTCCAATTATTGAATCTCAGCAATTGCCTGACCAGCCTGGATTGAATCACCGGCATTAGCAAGGTAATGTACAGTTCCGTCAGCAGTTGCCTTTACCTCAAGCTCCATCTTCATTGACTCAATCATGATGATTGTATCACCAGATTTAACTGAAGCACCTTCACTCATAAGGTTCTTAAGAAGAGTTCCGGCTACAGGAGCATTGATGGAAGCACCATTTCCGCTTGCAGCAGCAGGAGCGCTTTCAGCAGGGGCTTCAGCAGCAGGAGCAGCAGCGGCAGCACCACCACCGATCGTAGCAAGAAGCTGACCTGCCTGGATTGAATCGCCCTGATTTACGCAGAAGTTGATAGTACCGTCAGCGGTAGCTTTAACCTCAAGCTCCATCTTCATTGACTCAATCATCATTACAGTCTCACCGCTCTTGACATCTGAACCAGCGGCAGCGATCATCTTAAGAACAGTACCAGCTACAGGGGCCTTTATATCAGCACCAGTACCTGTTCCTGCAGCCTTAGGAGTAACCTTTGCAGCTCCTGCAGGACCGAAAGAAACTTTGTAGGCTGTTCCGTTTACGTTTACTGTCATCGTGTCCGCAGCAGGACCTGTGGTAACATTGTAGGCCGTTCCGTTTACGTTTACTGTGTAAGAACCGCCCTTTCCTGCACCAGCCTCAGCAACCTTGAAGGAATCAGAATTAACAGGACCATTTGCTCTTTCTTTGAAGAACTTAGGAGCCTTCTTGGGGAACATAGCGTATGTGAGGATATCCTCTGTAGAGCCATTTCCACCTGCAGCCTTAGCCTCTTCGACCATCTTATCCCATTCCATAGGAATCTCGTCAGCAGGACGGCAGGTCATAGGCTCTTTCATACCGCTCTTCTCAAGAGCGATCTTAACAAGATCCTTGTTAGGATCAGCAGGAAGCTTACCATATTTACCTGTAAGAAGTCCCTGGAACTCAGGAGTCATCATCTTGTAGCGGCCCTGGAGAACGTTAAGGACAGCCTGAACACCGACAATCTGTGATGTAGGTGTAACAAGAGGAACATAACCAACATCCTTGTGAACAAGAGGAATCTCTTTAAGAACTTCATCCATCTTGTCAGAAGCATTCTGCTCTTTAAGCTGATTCTCAAGGTTAGAAAGCATTCCGCCTGGAACCTGTGAAAGAAGGATCTGAGGCTTAACACCCTTAAGGGCTGACTCGAACTTAGCATATTTAGCGCGTACACCGCGGAAATAGTCAGAAATCTCAACAAGAGCCTTCATATCAAGGCCTGTATCATATTCTGTGCCACGGAAAATCTCTACGATAGATTCTGTAGGGCTGTGGGATGTGGTCATAGACATGGATGAGATGACTGTATCAAGCACATCTGCACCAGCTTCAGCAGCCTTAACAAGAGTTGCTACTGACATACCTGTTGTAGCATGGGTATGAATCTGAACAGGAATATCTACCTTAGCCTTGATAGCCTTAACGAGCTCATAGGCATCATACGGGCGGAGAAGACCGGACATATCCTTGATACAGATTGAATCTGCACCGAACTTAGCATACTCTGCGGCGAGAGCAGCATACTTCTCATTTGTATGATAAGGAGTAACTGCATAGGAAATAGCCATCTGAACGTGCTTGCCTGTTTTTTTAGCGGCGGTAGCAGCTCTCTGGAGGTTACGAGGATCGTTACAAGCATCGAAAATACGGAAAACACCGATACCGTTTGCAGCTGCAGTCTCAACGAACTTGTCCACTACATCGTCAGCATAGTGACGGTAACCGAGGAGGTTCTGACCTCTAAGAAGCATCATAATAGGTGTGTTGGGAAGAGCAGCGTGAAGCTTGCGGAGGCGCTCCCAAGGATCTTCGTTGAGGAAGCTGATACATGAATCGTATGTGGCTCCACCCCAAGCTTCAAGGCTTTCATAGCCGATTTTATCAAGCATTGGACATGCAGGAAGCATATCTGCTGTTGTCATGCGTGTTGCATGAAGACTCTGGTGTGCATCACGAAGAACCAGGTCTGAAATCTTAACTTTCTTTGACATATTTATCCTACCTAATCAGAGTTTCTTTTCGCGGGCAGCGGCAGCAATAGCTGCAACTACAGCATTGTTGTTCTGAGCTTTTGCCACAGGTTTTGCGGCAGCTCCCTTTGCCTGTTCTTTATCCTTATCAAGCCCCAAAGCCTTGATTATCTTTGTTGAAATAGTAACAAAAATAATCATGATGATAAGGAAGCCGAATACGACGCCCATACCCAGCAGAGTAAGAAGCCCACTCTGACCGAGCATGTCTACTATTGTCATACCCTCGTTCATATAATCCTCCATGTGCCGGACCAATACAAAAGGCTTTTAACACCATGAGATACAGATCAGGACACAACGTTTACATTAATAACGACAAGTATATAAAAAAAACAATGCTTGTTCAAGCAACATGAAAAAACTTGAAAAAGATAGAAAACAAAAGAATTATTTACAACCGATATTTTTTGCACGAAAATCATTTCTGCAGATTGCCCGGCAGCCTCTTACCCCTGGTTATCGATGGATTGAACAAGAAAGCAAAGGAAATTACAGCAAGGAGAGAAAACAATACAACCTAAACAGGAAATGTGTGTTATAATAGATTTGCATGTATAACGCACACATCAAGGAGCTTTTATGTCATTCTACCTTCTTTGCTTGCCTTTCTTCATCGTATCTGCAATCCACATCGCCACATGCTTTTTCCCTATGAACAGGTTATCAAAAATAACGAAAGTCCTGACAATGCCTCTCCTGGCGCTTGCAGTACTGCTTCTCAATGATGCTGGCAACAAATTATACCTTACATGTGCCCTTATCGCCGGTTGCTTCGGAGACTATTTCCTTCTCAGACCCGTCACAAAGAAAAAATTTCTCCGGGGAGTCTTCTCCTTTTTCATAGGTCATGCTTTCTATCTTCTGATTCTAATACCTCTTTCCCGCTTCTGGCTGCTGCCTCCCTGGTGTGTCGTAATCATAGTGATCGTATACAGTTTTGTCGTATTCGGTATATACAACATACTGAAACGACCGAAAGGGATAAGAGGCTTCGCTGCTGTTGTCTATGCTTTTATGCTGCTGCTCATCAACTTCACATGTCTTTCAGCGATACTCACAGTTCTCTTTGATACTGGAAACGTAGCAGACATTTCCTTATCAGTATGGTTGATTTTTGCAGGTAACATGACTTTCCTTGTCTCTGACTCACTGCTTTCTATAACAATGTTCAAGGAGGACTTCAAGTTCTCAAGGGTCGCAGTCATGACAACCTATCTTGCGGCACAGTTTTTACTGGTCCTTGGTTTGATACAGAATACTGTTTCCTGATTTTCTGACGAGAAGACAAGGGTTCCCCCTTCACTCAGGTAACTTTAACTGTTATATTTATTTTACGTGTTAATGATTTGTATAGGAGCTATATATGGATATGAATGAAATTATCTCACGGGCAAAAGCTTACATTGCCGCAGAAAAAGACGAGAACTTCCGCAAGGAAGTTGAGGAACTTATCGAAGCCCCGGACAAAAACGCAGCCGAGCTTGAGGACAGGTTCTACCGCAACCTGGAATTCGGCACCGGCGGACTAAGAGGAGTCATCGGCGGCGGAACAAACCGAATGAACACATACGTGATCAACAATGCTACCCAGGGATTGGCAAACTACATCAAGAAAGCCTTACCAGAGAAAGCAGCGGCAGGCAAGCTTTCTGCAGTCATAGCCTACGACTCCAGACGTTATTCAGACCTTTTTGCAGAGGCCACTGCCCTTATATTCGCCGCCAACGGTTTTAAGACCTACCTTTTCACAGGACTACGCCCTACCCCGGAGCTTTCCTTCGCTATCCGTACTCTGGGCTGCGACACAGGTGTTGTCGTAACTGCATCGCACAACCCGCCGCAGTACAACGGTTACAAGGCTTACTGGGGTGACGGTGCGCAAGTTATCGAGCCCCATGACGTAGGCATCATCAACGAAGTCAACTCTGTGTCCGAAGTAAAGACAATAAATAAGGATGAGGCAATAAAGGAAGGCAAGCTTATCCTTATAGACAAAGAGATCGATGAGAAATACTGGGCCATGGTCAAGGAACAGCTTTTCCGTCCTGAGCTTATAAAGGAAAAGGCCAAGGAAGTGAAAATCGTCTACACTCCCCTTCACGGAACAGGTGCCATGCATGTGGAGAAAGTGCTTTCAGACCTGGGTCTAAAGGTAATCACTGTTCCTGAGCAGAGAGAACCTGACGGAACCTTCCACACCGTTGAGAAGCCTAATCCAGAGGAAGCACCGGCCCTTAAGATGGCAGTGGAGCTTGCGAAGAAAGAGAAAGCTGACGTCGTAATGGCCACAGACCCTGACGCTGACCGTTTCGGAAGCGCGGTCCCAGGAAAAGACGGGGATTACGTGCTTATCTCCGGAAACCAGATGGGTGTGCTGCTTACTGACTATATCCTTCTTTCCCGCAAAGAGCTTGGCAAGATGCCTGCAGGTCCCGCTATGATCCGTTCCATAGTCACAAGCCCCATGGTAGACAATATCGCCAAGGACTACGGAGTCATGCTTTCTGAATGTCTTACAGGCTTCAAATGGATCGCCAACGACATGGCATCCTTTGAGAAATCCGGCAAGAACAATTACGTTTTCGGCTTTGAGGAAAGCTATGGATATAATGTAGAGACAGCAGTCAGGGACAAAGACGGAGTATCAGCCTCCGCAATGTGCGCTGAGATGACTCTCTACTGGCGCTCAAAGGGCAAATCACTTTTGGAGCGTCTTGAAGAGCTCTACATGAAATACGGCTATTTCAAGGACCTGTCCATCTCCAAGAATTTCCCTGGCTCTGCAGGAATCGACAAGATGAAGGGAATTATGGCAAGTCTCAGGGAGAAGGGACTTAAGACCTTGGGAGGAAAGACGGTTCTTAAAATCCGTGACGTTCAGGAAAGCGTAACCTACGATCCTGCCGCCCCGGACAAAAAGACAGCCATCTCTCTTCCAAAGAGCAATGTACTCCAGTTCTTCCTTGAGGGTGGAACGGTGGTCAGTGCAAGACCATCCGGAACGGAGCCTAAAATCAAGTTCTATATCAACAGCAAGGTTGCCATAAGCAAGACCTTGGATGAAGCAAAAAAAGAAGCTGATATTCTTTGCGATGCAATAAACAAAGAAATAAACAGTATCCTTGAAGCTTAAAAATCTGCTTACATATCGCGGATTATTTATGCACCACAGGTAGCATAGAAAGCCTGATACCGGCTTTGCGTTACCTGTGGTTCTTTTTTGCAAAAGCTCCAAAAAATCCAAACTTTTCTAAAAAGGATATAGAAAAAAAACAAGGCATCTTTTATTATAAATCAATTCTAGCAAGACGTTTTTAACGAGGATGATTTTTGAAAAAGTTACGTAAAATAATCGAAGAATATAAAAAAGGAATGGTATACACTGCTATAGACACAGAGACTACAGGCTTATCCCGTTATACAGAAAGAATAGTTGAGATAGGTGCAGTAAAATTCACGAAAGATGGAATAATAGGAGAATACAGCAAGCTCATATATCCAGAGAAGAAAGTTCCTCCCCAGATAATACAGATACATGGAATTTCAGACGAGATGCTGGATGGAAAACCACTTTTCAGGGATATAGCCCAGGACTTTGTCTCCTTCATTGAAGGGACAACCCTTATAGCCCATAACGCTCCTTTTGACATAGGATTCATAAACAAAGAACTTAATATCGCAGGCTTAGGGGAACTTACGAATACTAAATTCTCAATAGACACGCTTATCCTCTCAAGAAAAGTTTTTCCTGAATCAAGGAAACATACATTACAATTTCTTGCTGAATCATTGCAGATTCCAAAAGGAACGGCTCATAGAGCAACAGATGACGCCAGGGTTTGTATGGAATTATTCCATAAATGCATTATCCACGCGGAGCAACCGCCGGGTCGATAACCTTTCCGTTTTTATAGACCATCAGACTGATCTGATATTTTTGGCTTAAAGAATCATAACCGACGGAACCAATCTTATCGCCACTCTTAAGTGCAGTACCCAGGGATACTGACACTGTATCCAATCCACAATATACATAGATATATCCTGAAGAAGATTTGACGAAAACAACATTTCCGAAACCTCTGTAAAAGCCACTATAGGTTACAGTTCCTTCTTTTATGGCAACGACAGGCTCGTTCTTTCCACTGGTGATAGAAACACCGGAAATCTTTCCTGAAACATAGGTGACATCCTCAGCTTTCACCGGCCATACCAGATTAATATTGCCCTTCTTATTACTGTCATATTTGCGTGGATCTTCCTTTACTGAAAGTAAGACTTCTTCCGCTTCTTCAGTCTCCGTCGAAGCAGTTTTTTCAGAGGCAGGAACTTTTATCACTATACCATATTTCAGAACGACAGTGGCATCAAAGTCGTTGATTTTCTTAAGCTCATCAACAGTAATATTGTTTGCTCTGGCAATACTATAAAAGGTATCACCCGCTTGTACTTCATACTCTTCATAGGCTGAAGAGCTTGCGGATGTAAGCGTAGAAGAGGATGAGGTCACGGCTTTCACCGGTTCGGCGGTATCATCCGCGGCAGAAACTTTCAGCACCTGCCCTACCTTCAAAATACTTGTATCACTTAATCCGTTCAACTGGCGGAGCTCATTGACAGAAATACCATATTGCCTGCTTATGGAAAAAAGGGTCTCTCCCTTCTGTACGGTATGAGCTTTCTGCTCACCGAAGGCAAATACTGCCAGGCTCAAAAAGGCAGCAATCATTATAAAACGGATGACTGAAACTTTCATATTTCAACTTATCGGTATGTTTCTCGCCCGATATGAGAGGGAAATATGCTAGTTAATACTTTTCAAGCGTCAATATAAGGTTAAGGAGCGGACGACCGCCCCACGCCCGCACATAGGCTACAAATCTGCTTTACGGACTACTCTGAAGCCACGGTCATTCTTTACTCGTTTAGGAGAATTGCCGTCACGGTAGGTAACTGTCACAGAGGAAGAGGCATCATTCCAGCTTCCTCCGCGCCGGCCCCTGTAGGAACCGGAGGACGAGCCCCGCGGATTTGTCTGGCTTGAGCTGCTGTAGGAGCCGTACCAGTCCCAAACCCACTCGCTTACGTTGCCGCTCATATCATAAAGATCAAGCTCATTCCCGTTCTTTGTCTTAACATCGTGGGTAGAGTTACCGCTGTTGTTCTTGTTCCATGCAACGCTGGCAGCCGTATCTCCGCCGCTGCAGGTATAGCCTTTGCTTTTGTTTCCACCCCTGGCGGCGTACTCCCATTCAGCTTCTGTAGGCAGGCGATAACCGTTGGCAGTCCAGTCGCAGGTATAGGAATTTCCGCTCTTAGTGTAGCAAGGTGTGAGGCCTTCTTTCTTACTGAGGGCGTTGCAGTATTCTATCGCGTCAAACCAGCTTACCTGCTCCACAGGCTTATTGTCCCCGGTGAAGGAACTGGGGTTAATTCCCATCACAGCTTTGTACTCAGCCTGGGTTACTTCGTGGTCGCACATATAAAAGCTGCTCAAAGTTACGCTGTGAACAGGCTTTTCATCGTTGGCCCCTGTAGTACTTCCCATCTTGAAGGTACCGCCTTCAACAAGCACAAAGCCTTTATTGTCGGCACCTGACGAAAACTGTGTTGTCTGTGTCGAATATACAAAAGCCGAAGGATCGCCCATATCAAAGGCATATAAACCAAATGCAGAGTATGGAATAAAATCAACTTGCGAATCATCATTACCACCTACTAAAACCGGATACATATCAGTACCGGAGTATGATGACGTCCATGCACCTGCAAGCGTCATATTGTCACAATCCACGGCATTCCTTGACTTGTTGATTATCGCCTCATTTTTTTTGACCATCCAAATCTCAGCGGCACTTCCGATATACCAGCCTTGTCCAAGATTAAGTACAAAATCCCATGCAGGATATATTGACGCAGAATCAACTGCACCATAGGGGTCAATTTTACAAAGCTCGCTCCAGTAATCGCTACCGTCACAATCGCCGGTAAAATATGTAATATCGTTAAAACTCACCTGCATATCGGCAGCACTCTTACCATTTGGATAACATGGCGAAAGATGTAGTCCTCCGTAAGATTCATCAGGACTATATAATGCAGTTTCACCATAGCCGTTACACCAAGTGAAGGCGTTTGAAGAATAGAACCTTGGGGCATTTACGTAATAAAGGCTCTCTTCTGATGCAAGGGAAATACCGTATATCTTACCTTTTTGTCCGATTTTTCCGTCACCGATGAACGCAGCTATTGCTATAGCCTCCTCTTTTTGTTTTTGCGTCAAAGAAATATTTGCAGAGTATGAAGTCGCGCTGCCATCACTGAAAATTATGTCGCCAACAGAGGTCGGCTTTGATTTTTGTCCAATTTGTCCGCTGTATGACTTCTTCAAAAGCTGATTTTCGGCGGTTTTAGCCTTTACAACAGGCTCCTCCCACTGAACAGGTGCTTTGCTCGACGTACTTAAAGGACGGATAACAAGAAGGCCGTGACCGTCAAAATCCATTGTCTTTGATTCGTACTCAATAGAACCTGTAATTCCGTTCATGGAATATGTACCCCGGTCAGCAAATGCATTCTGTGACGACGAGCGGTAAAGCGCACCGTTTATTCTTGTCGCACCCTCGACAAGTTCCAAGCTTTCGTTAATAAAGTTCTTGTTTCTGTATACATATGAAAGCTCTGCGATTGTCGGCAAATACCATCCACTTGAATAGCTTCCTGTAATACCAGCAGTCTTTCCGTACGATGCCGCATACTCAAAAGCGGGGTATCTGCCGGAAATATTCTCGTCGGTGACAGCAGCGCAGAGGAGATCCCAGTTGTCGCTGCCGTCGTTGTCGCTTCCCGGGTAGAATGTAGCAAAGTTCGCTACACCGTAACCATAGGCTGACGGATAGCTTTGCAAAGCCTTAATGTCTTTTGTTCCCTGAGCGTTTTTTGTTGCCCACTGGATAACGCCCTGTTTCTGCTTCAAACCGATTATGTAGGCATTTTCTTTTGTTCCGGTACGCGAACCGTAATTGCCGCTGTTGGGGAAGGAAGAGTCCTTAAAGAAAGCTATTACACCAATAGCAGGGTTTCTTGTGTTCGCTTTGTACTGCGCCGCCGAAACAATACTGCCGTCCGCAAGAACAATGTCTCCCACTTTGTAGGGATGCGCTCTGTCCGTAGTCATTCCGTGATCATTATCAACACTCTTTGTCGGCTCAACATAGTCATGGACTACAACAGCATTGTATATCTGCTTTTCATCAACAGCATAGTTTTTAGCTACAAGTACGCCATTATCATTTTTTGTGAAAGTCCATAAAGTGACCGATACATTTCTCATTACATCCATTGATATGATCTTTCCTACTTTGATAAGGCTCTTTCCAACAAGTTCTTTATCAAGCTTTAGCAGGTCGTCAATGCTAGGAAGATTCCAATCTTCTTTATAGATGCCTGTTATGTTGCTCGTCTTTCCATAGTTTTCAGCAAAATTCTTTGCTTCCTGCCAGATTCCCTCTTTATAGTTCAAACCCAAAATGACGGCATTGGCTTTAGTGCCAGTCTTATCGTATACACCTGAACCAGAAGTATCAGCCACACCGTTTTTCATTTGCTTTGCTTTGTTCTTAAAATACGCAACTACACCGATTGCAGGATTCTTTGGATTGTAGTCGTATTCGTCCATGCGGACAAAAGAACCGTCGGAAAGAACTATATCGCCTATGTAGCAGCGGTCTGGGCCAAAGTCTTCAGCAGAAAAAACAAGATCCTCGTCATTGACTTTATTTGCCTTATGGAAAAGAACATCACGTTTAGTTGCAACATCATCCTCTATGGAAAAACCAGCAGAAGTCCAAAACAACTCAATCGAACGATTTGAACCGATAACACTATCTGCAGTTCCATTTCCGAAAACTGTACTAGTGGTTTCACTGTTTAAAAAGCTTGATCCTGTAACATCTTCAAGCTTTTCTCTAATGACGGAAAGACTCCATGCAGCCATTTTGCTTTCCGCATAAGAGGGAATATACCAGCCGCTTGAATATTTACCCTCCAGCTTTGGTGTCATAACACTATAGCTTCCAGGATATAACACTTCTAAATCTTCTGTGTTAAGATTTTTGTAGGTGAAGTTTTTTCCGGAACCGTACATATCCGCATATATGAAAGGCAAAAACCCTTTTACATAATCACCGTCACTGTCTTTTACGCCTGTAGCCCAGGATATTGTCTTTTTTATGGATTCCCAGTTCTTAAGTCCGTCAGTGACCATTCCTTCAAAGGGATATCCAGACGGAACAAGAGTATCGTATGTAATAGGGATTCGAGGCTCTTTGTCTCCAAGTTTACTTGACCTAAAATCAATAGTAATATCACTAAGTTCATTATTCACCACATCAATATTGTTACGGCGGTTTACGGAAGACAAATACAAGTAACCTTTGTCGCCAATGTAACCGTCACCTATGTAAATGCCGACAGCCATAACGGCTTTTTTCTGCTCAGTCGTAAGAATAAGACCATCACGTAAAGCTGTCGCGCTGCCATCGCTGAAAACAATGTCACCCACAGCGTTCGGCTCACTCTTTTCACCATAAGTACCAGATGCAAGCACGGTAGCCGGACGGCCGCTGTAAGCCGCGTCTATATCCGCATAGTTACGGAGGAAATAGACCATCTCTGGCTCGCATACATCATTATTAAGACTGGTATAATTTTCAAGAGAAGAAGAAAAAGTGTTACCGCCTGTCACCGAAGAGAATTTTACACTTCTATAGCTATAAATGTCAGTGCCATTCTGAACATAAGCAACATACATCTCTTCCTGTGTGAAAGAATCTGCCCCCTTTATTTTTGCCAAAGAATTGTTTACAGTCTCCGCGTTACGTACTATATAATCAATCTCGGCGTAAGTAGGTACATACCAGCCCTTCCTGAGCCTTCCGCTTATATTGTTCGTTTTTCCGTAGTTTTCCGCAGCCTCGAAAGCCGGGTAGGATATTTTGCCGAAAACCTTGAAATCCGGGTTCGTTGCACAAGCTTCATCAAAGGCTTCTTTAATGGCTTTGTAGTTATTCGAGCCGTCCGTATCAGATTCCGGCGTATATGTACCTTTCGTATGACCAATATAAGCCACATCGGTATCATTGCTGCCATCACTCACTATGTCGTAGATTGGAACGTAAACAAGCAGGTCATCGACTGCATAGTTTTCGTCACGGTAAAAATTAGATCTGTTTTCTGACACAATAAGGGCTTTTATGTCTCTCTTCGCACCAAGAATCACAGCATCCTCAATATTGCCGGTTTGTGTTCCTGCATCTTTTGAATTGGGGAAATTCTCATCGCGGAAGAAAGCCACTACGCCAACAGCCGGGTTACGAGAATCAGCGCGGTAGGTCTTGGGGCTTACGGCACTTCCATCCTGCAGCACGATGTCTCCGACTGAGCATTGCTTACCGGAATATGTTATCTTGGCAAGGAGAGGCTTAAGCTCGTTTGCTTCCGGCGCATTGCGGGAAAGTTTTATGGACTTATCAATTTTTCTATAAAGCCTTGAAAGATCCACAGAAGAAGTGTCAAAATTGGAGCTTCCTGCTGTGTACCCTTCTTTTCCAGCCCGGTATTCCCAATACTGGTAACAGTGGTTGTAGCAGGCTTTTATAATGTCGCGTCCGTTTTCACGTTCGCTGAATGTAACGTAAACTTTGTTCCATTTCAGCGTGTATTTGCCCAGCGTTCTAAGAGAAGTATCCGCGACAGCCGTGCTGTCGTAGAAAAAGCCGAATCCCCCGTCCGAACCAAGCAGGAAGCGGTCAATGGAAGTCTGCAGGTCTACCGCGGAAAGTTCCGCTGCATACTCCATGTACTGAATCTTGTTGTTGCCGTCTATGTAGACCGCAAAGGGATAGAAACCTGATGAAAGTGTATAACCGTAAAGCTTTTCCATATACTTGGACTGCAAATCATTGAAGTTGTCAAAATACATCTTCATTGCAGGAGAGCCGTATTCCCAGCGGAATTCTTCCTGACTATTCCCATTATCGCCCAGCAGAAGTAAATCGACACCGTCAAAAGAAGAAAGAGAGTCGCGTATGCTGCTCACCATATCTTTCGAACCTTGGTAGTCACGGTAAAAAAAGATAAGTACTTTAGGTTTTCCAGAAGCTTCGTTGTACTTTGAAAGGTTCACTCCGTTTGAAAGCCGTTTTGAATCCGCAGGAAGGTTCGTAAAGTTCAATCCTCTTACAACTTCATCCTCTGATATGGCAGGAGTCCAGACGACGCTGGGATTCAGAGTACTGTAACTATAATCAGAGGGTCTTTCCGTGAGCCTTGAAAGATTCACAGAAGGATCAATCTCAGAGAAAAGTGCCGAAAGGTCTTTGTCAGAAAGCTCAAGGTCAGGAGATAAGAGTTGCCATCTCTGAAGTTTTGCATCGTACTGACCAAGATCAACTCCGTTTTTAGTAAATCCGAACTCGTATCCAGAAAATTTTGACAATTTGGCAGTGTATCTTCCCAGGGATACAGACGCCCCCGGGGCTACCGCAAATTTTGCCTCGCTGTCAAAAACAATAACATCCGGTTCATAATCCACATAACCACCGTTATAATTCATAACATTATACGTGTAGCCAAGAATTTCGTTTATGTCGGCAAACTCAATACCATCGGCAGGCTTTGTTCTGTTATAGTCAATTCGCGGATCGCACTGCTGATATAGTTTTGAAGGGTCCACCGCAGAAGTGTCGAATTTCTCGCCATTCAGGGCAGGACGCCCATCATATCCGGCACGGTAATACCAGTATTGCTTAGAAAAATTGTAGCAGGCAAAAATCTTCTGCTCATCCTTTATTGTTTTGCAGAAATAAGCATATGTATCATCCAAAAAGCTCATGTAAACATCGTAGCCACCAAGATGATTTGCCTCTGGATTAGCCATATCGCTGAAAAAGTAAAGGAATTTTCCATCCGTATTGCTGCCTATATAATTCCTGCGTTCTGCTACTTCCTTATTCGATGTGACCGGGTTTCCGTAAATATCCCGGTTAAGCTCCTCCTTAGAAAGGCTTACGGAGGTGAAAAGCTGAGAAAGATCCAGGTAAACATCTTTCATCGCATCGGTATATTCTATCCAGCACTGATTCTTGATGTCGTAAATTCCGTAATTGTATGTGCCGTAACCAAGCTCAACTTGATCAGTATTATATTTGTCAATAAAAACCTTTACATTTCCCAGGTATGTGCCGTTTTTTGAAAAGTCAAGCACAGCATCAGGATCATAGGGAAGACCGTAGTCATTCTTGTCAGCAGTATCCATTGCTGCCGCAGTGAGCTTTGTAGCCTTTGAGAAGTTTATTGTCACCTTATTTCCGTAGTAATCTTGATAAAGGTTTACTTTTGAAAGATCTATTGAGCTATAAAACTGAGAAGGATCAACTTGATCAGAAATATTGTCATTTAAGTAGCTCCAGCACTGCTCCTTTAGGTAGTATTTTCCGCACTCTGCAAAATCATCAGGTGATTCATAAAAGAAAGAAATCGCATTGTCCCAGGACGAAAAGAAAGCCGTAAGATTTCCGATATATATACTTTCATTCTCAAGAGAATAAAGAAGCGGGTTAATCTCGGCATCCGGATCAATGGGAAACCCGTATTTATTGTAGGCAATACCATACATATCACGATTAAGGAAAGTCTTAGAAAGATCAATTGAAGCATAGAAAGACTCATTTATCGAAAACCATGCTGACTTAAGCTTCTCACCGTATTCAAGCCAGCACTGGTTCTTGTAATCATAAATTCCCAGCATTTCTCCGGTGGGATTGTCGATAAAATGAAACTCACTCCTTGCTGTATCTAGCTCCTCGCGGATATATAAATATTCGTATTTGTCCCTGATTGGGTGCATCGTTACTATGCCACCGAAATTACTTTCGATTATGGCATCCGGGTCATAGGGAAGACCAAAGTCATTCTTTGGCGCGTTTGCCCTTGATTGAGCTGCAAGCAGGGAAAGTGACCCCACAATCAAGACCAGCATCATTGCCGTCATCTTATAAAAAAATCTGCTTGTATTTTTCATATCTTTCTCCTATTCTGCATTGCGCACAATACGGAAGCCCCTGTTGTTGGCAGTACGATTCGGTGAGTTTCCATCACGGTAAGTGACTGTTATGGATGAAGGAGCATCGCTCCAGCTGCCACCACGACGTCCACGGTATGAACCAGACGAAGAGCCTTTGGGGTTCGTCGCGCTTGCACTGCTATAGTTTCCGTACCAGTCCCAGATCCATTCGCTTACATTGCCGCTCATGTCGTAAAGGCCCAGCTCATTGGCTGTTTTTCCTTTTACGTCGTGGGTAGAAGAGCTGTTCTCCTTGCTCCATGCAACGCTTCCGGCAGTGCTGCCTCCGCTGTATTTGTAACCCTTGGACTTGTTTCCTCCCCGGGCGGCGTACTCCCATTCAGCCTCTGTGGGCAGACGGTAGCCGTTCGCGCTCCAGTCACAGGAGTAAGCACCATTTTTC